>DDBP01000035.1 GCA_002332795.1 Anaerolineales bacterium UBA2029
CGCGGCGGCCTTGGGCGGCGCGGGTGGAGCAGGCGGCAGCGCTCCGCTCACATCGGCGCCCAGTTCCCTGGCGGCAGCCAGCAGTCCTGCGGCCAGTGCGCGGCGAAGCTGATCGAAGAACGCGGTGGCGGCATCGCCCATGGCCGCCGGAGTCACCGGAGCGACGGGCTGAGCCGGCGGAGGTGCGATGGGCTGTTCGGTTTCACCGGATGGAACAGACGTTGAGAGAGGTTCAGGAGACATAGCAACCATCGGTTCTGGTGCGGGTTCAGCAGGTTCTACCGGTTCTGCTGCGACAGGTTCACTTTCAGCATGAGCGGCTGACTCTGGTTCGGGCGCAGGCGCAGGCCGCGCCGGAGTGGCGGACAGCACCTCGTCCAGCGAGTCGAGCACCGCTTCTGGTTGAGCGACCGCCTGCGCGGGCACCGCTTCGGGTTCGGCGACCACTTCGGCCCCCATGGGCGGCATGGCCAGGGCCGGGTGATTGTGCTCCTCCAGCCAGGCGACCAGCTCGTCCACATCGGTGACCGAGCGCTCGTCGGCGATCTTGTCGAGCAGGTCGGGCACGCCCTCGCGCTCGGCGGCGGCGCGCAAGGCATCGCCCATGGTCTCCTTGAGGATGCTGCTCATCCACACCACGCGCTTGAGGCCGCCGTCGGCGGAGATGAACTTGGGGCTGATCAGATAGTACTTGCCGACGCCCATCACGCCCGGTGTCTGCAGACCGCCGCCCGCCATACCGGCCAGCGTGCTGAAAGTCATGCCCGCCGGGGTCATGCTGGTGTCTTCGCGGCTGACCACCATCACGCCGTTGGCTTCGGGGATGTACATCACGATGCACTCGAAGCAGCCGCAGTTCTTGACGAGCAGACCGTTGGCCAGGTAGCTGTTGATGTCCAACAGGCTCAGGTTGTAGACATGTTCATACCTGCCGTCATTCTCGATCATCTCAGCGCGCGTCACCGTGTCCAGGAAGTCATCGCGTTCCAGCCAGGGGTGCAGCGTTGAGGCCAGGTCAGGCTGAGCCTCCAGGACACGTACGACATTTCCCCTGACGGGCCGTGAGCGTCCAGTTGCATAGTAATAGCGCGTGGACGTGCTCAATGTTCCGACTGCGTCTGCTTGAGCCAGTGCCTGTCCAGCGGCATACGGCAACACTTCCGACTGAGACTTATCCAATTCAGCGGCATCTTCAGCCTTTAGCATGGCCAACTTTTCGGCTCGCGCGGGGTGATGGCTGTGAATGAGCGAGGCAAACCGCCGCAGGTCAGCGCCGTGCATGGTTAGCTTGTAGACAGAGTCGCCGCTGAGATGGGCCACGATGCCGAGCCGTCTGAGGAGCAGTGCCATATGGCGCGCGGCACGCTCGTCGCTGTGGCACAGGTACGCCTCTCCAACGATCCAGCCATTCTGTTCACGAACCCGTACAGAGCCGTCTCCGTCGAAGACGCCTGCCATAAACGCCGCAATATGCGTTTCGGGCAGGGTGAAAAGACGCTTCAAGTCCCAGGTGACAGCGTCAGCCTGTCGGATGCCCAGTGCATCTGCCAGAACGCCCAGCAGCGCATTGGAACCATAAAGCTCCATCCCTACCCTGGTCGGGATGATGGCGCGTGTCCCGATGCGGCTGCTGTGAGTCTTTTCGCGACGGCCCAGCGGTCTGTCTGGGAAGACGCGCTCATAGACCGTCTGGATATGGCTCAGCAGGGCCGGTTCAGTGTTGGTGAAGAAGACCTGGCATTGGCTCTTGCCCTCGCGATTCAGCGATCCGTCTGAGGCCAGGAAGCCAAGCAGGTAGAGCAGATCGGGCGTGATCTCCGGCAGCAACTGGGCCGGGTTTCCGGCTGGTGGAGCTACTCGCCGGATACGGGTCTTGATCGTTGACCAGTCTTCGCCCAGACTCTCACAAACCTTGCGGTAGAGGGCGAGCGACCAGCTTGAGCGCACATCCGGCAGTTCCGGCAGCGCGCGACGGGCTGCTGCCTTTGAGCCGTAGGTCGCCACCAGCTTTGCCCAGGCTTCGGTGAGCAGGGCATCGTCGGCAATGCGCCAGTCGTCCGGCAGCAGGTCTATTGCCAGGGGAATATGCTCCTGAACCTTGATGTGTCTGGCAGCATATACCCGGTCATTGACCTGCACCTCGTCTGCCCGAATCCAGACCTGCCCTTCAGGGCGATCAACAGCGACAGGATGGTTCGGCGTCAGGGTCAACCGCTGGCCAGATTTGGTCTCCAGTTCTACCAGAAACGGCGGCGCGGGGTTGCGGTGCACGCCCAACACACGGCTCGGCGTGATTTGCCCCTGCTCGTCGAGCGTCGTAGCCGCAGAGTCGAACGGCCCCAGTTGGCCGTAGTGGGCGTTGACCCATTCACCGATGGTCGTCAGGCAACCATCAATGATCACCTCAGCGTCCGAGGTGAGGCAGGCCGTCATCGGGTTTTCCATGATCGAGTACATGGCCACCTTCTGCACGGTGCCGTGCGAGCCGATGGCGGCGTACTCGTTGGTGCCTTCCCAGTAACCCTTCACCGGATCGAGACAGGCCCCCAGCTTGATCGGCTGATTGGGGCCGGTGGGGTTGATGCTATAGGACGCCTTGCAGTCCAGCCAGTTGTACGCGCCACACAGCCCCAGTCGTTCGGGGCTGACGATGCACACGTGATCCGGGGCGAAGGACTGACACAGCGTGCACGAGTAGAACTCATCCACCGCCGTATCGGTGAGATCGGCCAGGCGCTTGTTGCGGTAGTCGTAGGCTTCGCGCGCCCGCGCCAGCCACTTTTCGATCTCCGCTTTGTCGGTGTAGAGCGTCACCTGCACCTTGTCCACGATCGCGCCGAAGTCGGCGTGATAGCGGGCGTGCAGAATCTTGCCGAAGTGCTCCAGGTTGAAGCCCTTCTCGGCGGCGGCGTTGGAGATGCGAATCCAGGCGATGTCGCGCTGCCCGATGTGCTGAATGCCCGATGCGCCGTTGATGAAGTAGTGCACCTGACGTTCCAGCACCGGCTCGAAGTCCTTCTGCATCTTGCGACCCGCCACCTCGATGACGATGCCCAGGTCCATATGCCCCTGCGGCTCGATGTCCTCGAAGCCGGGGCCGACTACCTCGACCTTGCCATCCTGGACTTCGTCCATGTCCACCATGCGCAGGTATTCGAAGCAGCGCGAGTACTTGCCGCCGAATTCGACGCGCATGTCGGCCTTGCGCACCACTTCGCCCTCGAAGGCCGAGCCGTAGGGCACGGGCACGGGCACTTCGGCAACCTTGATCTTCACGCCGCGCACCTCGATGCACTTCTGCACCAGGCGTTCGGCGCGCTCCAGGTCGTCTTTGCCCTCGATCTCGTTGAAGGGCATGCTCACTACGTGCTCGTAGGTGGTGATGCCCGTCGGCAAGATTTCGGGGATGACCGTGTCGGCGATGACGGGGAAGCCGTAGTTGATCGCGCCCGCCGCCGCCGCATACTTCAGGTCGTCCACCTCGCCCAGGGCCAGCACAAAGGCGAACACACGCTGCTTGTTGTAGAGCAGAATGTCACGCGCATTGCCGGGCTTGATGCCGCCAAAGGTCAACGCCGAGCGGGTGGCAAACCCCAGCGCGTAGATGGCGCTGATGGTGTCGGTGCCGAAGGGCACGGTATAGGTGTCGTAGCCCAGTTCGACGCCTTCTTCCACCAACTGATGAATGATGCTGCGCCCGTTGACGTTGCCGGAGAGGAAGCACAGGATATTGCGGCGTTGCAGTTCGCGCACGATCTTGACGGCCACTTCGTTGGACTTGGCCGCGCCCACGATCGCCGCGAAGCCGGGCATACGTCCGTCCACAAGCTGAATGCCCCACGAGCGCAGTTGGATGTCGTCGATAGGGCCGTTGAGATGGCCGACGTTGCCGCTGCCGTTGCTGCCATAGACCGTGCCGCCCGCCAGTTCGATGCCGGGGAACGGTTCCGGCTGCAGACCGTAGACGAAGCGGATGGCCTCGATGGCCTCGGCGGCCAGCAACGTCGCCATGCCGCTGTCGAGTGCCTCGCCCAGGTAGGGCGTCCATTTGCGCGGAGCGGGGGCCGGATGCAGCAACGCGCGCGCGTGTTCCAGCACCGGCTGCAGATCGCCGAGTTTGGTCACTTCGCGTCCGGTCATGCCGTAGATCACGGGCAGATAGTAGGCCGTGTTGGGGAAGGCGACCGGCGTCTCTGGCCCTTTCTCGGCCAGAGCTTTCTTTAACATCAGTTCAGCTTCGGTTACCAGCGCGTTCGCGCCGCGAATCGCGCGTGTCGCAATGTAACGGGACATACTCTGGCTCTCCTATTTGGCGGGCACACCGTAGAGCGCCGCGCGCCGTTCGGCCAGCGGCAACTCTTCGAGTTCCAGGATACGGCGGTCGCCACTGCGCCCAAAGCGTGCCGGATCGTAGGCGGGCAGGTTGAGCGCCGCGCGTTTCTTGTCTATGTGTTCCAGCGTGCGGCGGACCATCTCGTCGGGATCGGCGATGAATTCCATCTTGCCGCCATAGAGCGCTTCCCAGCCCTCGCTGATGTAGCGCAGCACGCGGTCGCTGTCGGACACACGATCGGGCATGCCGCTGATGGGCGACGAGCCGCCGAAGATGACGTAGACGCCGGACGCCACGCAGTAGGTGCCGATGGACAGCGCTTTCTCGCTCATCCATTCCGGAGCCAGGCCGACGGCGGGAATCTGGTCTATGTCGTCGCCCAGACCGCCTTCTTCGACCATCTGCGTCAGCACGGTCAGGATGCGCGAGTTGTCCACGCACGAACCCATGTGCAGCACGGGCGGGATGCCCACCGTCTCGCACACTTCGCGCAGCCCTGGCCCGACGTGCTCCAGGCCAGCTTCGCCGAGCAGCAGGCCCAGCTTGGCGCTGGCGATGGCCCCACAGCCCGTTTCCACCACCAGCACATCCTGGCGCAGCAACTCTTTGGTGACGTAGGTGTGCAGATAGTCCTGCTTGCTGCGCGGATTGTTGCAGCCCACGATGGCGGCCACGCCACGGATGCGCCCGGCCATGATGGCGTCGTTGAGCGGGCGGAACGAGGCGCGGTAGCTGCCCCCCAGCATATAGTTGATGTACTCGTGCGAGAAGCCGGGCACCAGGTCTTCGCGCACGTCGGGGATGTGCGTCTCGCCGCGATTCTTGAAGTTGTCAATGGCCTCGCGCAGGATTTGCTTGGCGATGGTCAGCGCTTTGTGCTCGTCGAACTCGATGTGCAGCGCGCCCTTGATGCGCACCTTGGGCGAGGTGGTGATGATCTTGGTGTGGAAGTTGCCCGCCAACTGCACCAGCGCCTGCATGATGCACTGCACATCCACCACCATCGCTTCGACCGCGCCGGTGAGGATGGCCAGTTCCTGCTGCAGGAAGTTGCCCGCCGCCGGGATGCCCTGGCGCATCAGGATTTCGTTGGCCGTGCAGCAGATCCCAGAGAGGTTGACGCCCTTCGCGCCCGCTTTGCGCGCGTAGGCGATGATTTCCGGGTCTTGCGACGCGGCGACGATCATCTCGCTGAGCGTCGGCTCGTGACCGTGCACGATCACGTTGACCATGTCTTGCTTCAGCACGCCCAGGTTGGCCTGGCCCAGCAAAGGCGCGGGTGTGCCGAAGAGGATGTCGGAAATGTCGGTGGCGATGATGCTGCCGCCCCAGCCATCGGAAAGCGCGGTACGCACGGCGTGCTCCAGGAGATGTTCCGGGTCCTGGTCGTCGCCGATGTGTGTGCGATGCAGCGCTTCCACCACTTCGCGATCAATGCCGCGCGGCAGCACGCGCCGTTCCTGCCAGAGCTTCTGGCGCTTCTTGGGCGCGCGGATCACAGGGGCCACCACCCCGTTCTGCTGGCCGAATTGCGCGATATACAGGTCGGCCAGGTCGTTGGCGATCTCCTCCGGGGCGCGCCCTTCAATGGGGATGTTGTATTTGGACGCGACGATGCGCAGCTTGGCCACGTCGCGGATGGTGTAGCCTTCGGCCTGACCATGCGCCACCGCCTTGAGGATGAAGGCCATGTCGCGCCCATGATCGGAGTGTGCCGCTGCGCCCGCCGCGATGGCGCGGATGAAGTTGCGCGCCTGAATGGTGTCAATGGTTGCGCCGCAGACGCCGGTTTGCCCGTCCTTCGTCACGCGGCACGGTCCCATGCCGCACAGCTTGCAGCACATGCCGGCGCCGCCAATGTTGCAGGGAGCCAGTTCTTCGGCGCGTGTGAAGGCCGTGCTCAGGCCCAGCTCGTCGGCGCGGATCAACATCTGTTGCGCTGCAGGGTCGGCGCTCAGTTCTTCGGGGCTACGTTTTGTCTTGGCCATGGTTTATTCCCCTTCATCCATTCTCTGCAAAGGCCCCATGCCAGGGCACGGCCACAAGGGACGCCCGGCATAGGAGACGCGCTGCGCGAAACTGACGGTTGGCCCGGCCTGGGCGTAGGCGGCGGAATGGCGGAAATAGACGTTGGGATCGTCGGACTGATAGACGGGACGGTCGGTTTCCGTCGGGACGGGCAGCGGTTCCAGGTAACCGGCTTGTTCCAGGGGAGCGCGGATGCGCTCTGCATCAATCACCTGGGGGTCGTAGGTGACTTCGACGATCTGGAACGCGCTGCTGGCGTAGATGTCGGCGATGCCCGGCAAGGCGGAGAGCAAGCGCCGCACTTCCAGAACGTGGTGATCCCCGTACATGGCGGGGACGTCGAGTATGAGTTTTTCCATAGGACTGTTCTCTCTTCTACCTTCCTGTTTGCATAGTGCACACCGATTGCCACTTCACGCCCGGTAAGCACGGGGAGCAAGGCAGAGAATTAAGTACAATAATATTCTTTATAACTAATAAATCACCTAAAGGTGCCTCAGCTTTCATGATGGGCGAAAACTGATTGCGGATGCAGTGAAAACCATCACATCTCTTTCTAGCGTTTGTCACTTCTGGCCAGATATGGCGGTCGGCAGCGCGAGTCCTGGCGCAGGATTCGCGGCCAGGGCGACGGTGCCCCTGCGTATACCTTTTTTGGGGTGCGTGCAAAATGTGTCAGGCAGTTTTGCCGCGCTCCGCTTTACCTCACCCCC
>DDBP01000142.1 GCA_002332795.1 Anaerolineales bacterium UBA2029
CGCCCCGCGACGCAGTCGCGAGGGACAGGGGAGCGAGGGGTGAGGGGCAGCAGAGCGGCGGCAAAGTGCCTGACACATTGTGCACGCCCCCCCTGGGGTGCTATTGACAGCCCCTGGGCGCTCTGTATAATCGTGGCGGCACGGCGGGGATCGGCCCGCCCTGATCGCTTTACCCTGGTCACGACGAGGGAACCATGCTGGCTGAGCTACGGCGTATCGCCTGGGCACGCTGGAAGATCATCGGCGAGGTCTATGGCGATTTTCAGGCGCGGCTGTTTGCTGTGTTGTTCTACTTCACCATCTTCGTGCCCTTCGCGCTGGGAGTACGCCTGCTGGGCGACCCCCTGCGCATCCGCAAACCGCCGGCGACCTGGCTCGAACGCGCGCCGGTCGGTAGCTCGCTCGACGAAGCACGCAGACAATTCTAGGCCATCCTATGGACATTCTCGGCGTTTCCTGTTTCTACCACGACTCGGCGGCAGTACTGCTGCGCGACGGGCAATTGATCGCCGCCTCGATGGAAGAGCGGCTTTCGCGCAAGAAGCACGACAACGGCTTCCCCGCGCGCGCCATTGACTTCTGCCTGGCCCAGGGCGGCATCAAGGGGCCAGACCTCGACTATGTGGTGTTCTACGAGAAGCCCATGGTCAAGGTGGGGCGCATCTTGCAGACGGCGCTGGGCACCTTCCCGCGCTCGTGGACGTTCTGGCGCGAGGCGGTCACGGCCTACGTCAGCGAGAAGTTCTGGATCAAGAACCTGCTCCAGCAATACCTGGGCGTGCCGCCGGAGAAAATCCTCTTCTGCGACCATCACCTCTCGCACGCCGCCAGCGCCTTCTTCGCCTCCCCGTTCGAAGAGGCGGCGGTGATCACCGTGGACGGCGTGGGCGAGTGGACGACCACCACCATGGGCCTGGCCCGCGGCTCGTGGAACGGGACGGGCGAGAACTCCATCAACCTGTTCTGGGAGCAGCGCTTCCCGCACTCGCTGGGGCTGCTCTATTCGGCCTTCACCGCCTTTCTGGGCTTTGAGGTCAACGAGGGCGAATACAAGGTGATGGGCATGGCTCCCTATGGGGAGCCGACTCAGGTGGACAAGGTGCGTAAGCTGATCACCATTCACGACGACGGCAGCTTCCACCTGAACATGGACTACTTCGCCTATCACTATTCCGCGTCGCAGAGCTTCAACCGCAAGTTCATAGACCTGTTCGGCGAACCGCGCGTGCACGGCGACGACTTCTTCACGGCTCGCAGCGCGCCGCACCGCGCCCACGAGATCGAAGCCGTCCGCCGCAATCAGTACTACGCCGACGTGGCCCGCAGCATTCAGCAGGTGACCGAAGAAGCGCTGCTGGCCATGGCCAACGCGCTCTACAAGAGGACTGGCGCGAAGAAGCTGGTGATGGCGGGCGGCGTGGCGCTCAACAGCGTGGCGAATTTCCGCATCCTGGCCGAGACGCCGTTCGAGGATGTCTACATTCAGCCTGCCGCCGGTGACGATGGCGGCGCGCTGGGTGCGGCGCTGTGGGCCTATCACATCGTGCTGGGGCAGCCGCGCAAGTTCGTGATGACCAATACCTACTACGGCCAGGAATTCAGCGACGCCGAGATCCGCGCCTTCCTGGATCGCGAGGGTATCCCTTACGAAGAATTCAGCGACGAGGACAAGCTGATCGATCGCGTCGTGGACGAAATCCTCGACCAGAAAGTGATCGGCCTGTTCCAGGGGCGGTATGAATGGGGGCCGCGCGCTTTGGGCAACCGCAGCATCCTGGCCGACCCGCGCCGCGCGGAAATGAAGGACATCATCAACACCAAGATCAAGTTCCGCGAGCCGTTCCGCCCCTTCGCGCCGGTGGTGCTGCAGGAGCGCGCCGCCGAGTACTTCGACTATCCCAACGTGGAAACCAACATGCTTCCACGCTTCATGCTCGCCGTCAGCCCGGTGAAGCCCGACAAGCTCGACGTGGCCAAGGCCACCACGCACGAAGGCGGCACCGGACGTCTGCAGACGATTGACCGCGACACCAACCCGCGTTACTACGAGATGGTGCGCCGTTTTGGTGAGGCGACCGGCGTGCCGATCCTGGTCAATACGTCGTTCAACCTGCGCGGCGAGCCGATCGTCAGTTCGCCCGCCAACGCCTGGTGGACCTTCAGTCACAGCGAGCTGGACTGGCTGGTGATGGGGTCGTTCCTGGTGGGCAAAGACGCCAAGAAGAGGTCGTGACCATGTCTCCCAATGCTTCTCCTCAGCGCCGCCCCGGTGCTCTCAGCGGATTGCGCACGCGCCTGGGCATTCTGGGCGAATTGTTCGCCTTCCTGTGGGCTGCCAAAATGTGGTGGCTCATCCCCATGATCATCGCGCTGATCGCTTTCGCGCTGCTGATCGTGCTTGGCTCGGCCAGCGGCGGCGGCCCGTTGATCTACACGCTGTTCTAGGAGGTGCGCGATGACCGACTGGCTGATCGCTGTGTTGATCGGCGCGGGCGTGGGGCTGCTATTGGGCATCAAGATCGCGCACGACTCCAACG
>DDBP01000138.1 GCA_002332795.1 Anaerolineales bacterium UBA2029
GGCCTGATCGGGGTTGGCGATGATCACCTGTTCGCGCTCTTTGGACGTACCCACTGCCGAGCGGGGCGCTACCCGCGACAGCACCCGCTGACGCTCGGCGACCTCGACGATGACGCCCTGTGTCAGGTCACCTTCGATGTCCAGGCGTTCGATGGTCACGCGGTCACCGATGGCGACCAGGTCGGAGTGCTTGTATTCTTCCTTGAGTTTGCCGCGAAGCTGGCAGACGATCGGCCCTTCGTCGGTCTGTACGGTGAAGAAGCCGCTCTGCGTGCGGATAACCAACCCTGTCAATCGTTCACTCACGTCTTTACTGCGCTCCCTTTCCATCTCTTCTCAACAGGCGTCTGGGCAACAAAGCAGCGCTGCGTGTAGGTCACTGCCCCGCAGCGCTGCGCTCGCTCGTCTGATGGAACTGACCAGCATGTTTCAGGTGTGCACCTCCGGCTGCGGAGCAGGGACACCCGCCAACAGTGCCGCCCTTAGCCGATCGAACAGCAGACAGACCGCCAGGGCGAACCAGTTTCAGCATAGCATGAGCCAGGCGGCCAAGTCAACGGGAGGGCAGGGTGCGTGCAACGGTTTGTCAGGGACTTTGGTGTGCCGGATGGCCCTTATCCGCCGACTGCCGCGCGAGAGGGGGAATGAGCGGTGAGGGGCAGCAACCGCAGCCAACTGCCCGACGCATTTTGCCCGCGCCCGGCCTGTCACATGCCCCTAGAAGAGCCGCCCGAATTGAGTATAATAGCGGGGCGCGATGCCCGGTGTGGGGCAGGCATCGAACAGGGACAAAGAATGCCAGTACCATATTGTCATATTTGCGAACAGAACGAGCTGGAAAAGCGTCAATACGGAGAAGCATCGCTGGCGCAGGGTGATTACTGCCCGATCTGCTACCGCCCGACGTGCCGCTATCACATGGGGCGCGTGCGCTGGCGCTGGAAGGCGACCGGTCGCCTGGATAGCGCCCTGATTTGCATCGAATGCAAGAACGCCTACCGTCACCGCGAGTGGGATACCTACAATCGCGACTGGATCAGTTAGCGTTGCGCAGTGCGCTTGACAGTCGCCTGCGTTCCGTCTATCATCATCCATAACGACTGAGAACCGGAAGAGTACGCCCCTGAGCGCCGGACAGGGAACCGCTTCACCGACTGAGAGGGCGGGACGGGTCACGCCGGGGCGGAATGGGCCGGGGAGTCGCGCGGAGGAAATGCCGCGCCGGGTTCGCCGCCGTTAGCCGGGCGCAAGGAGTGAGGCTGGCTCTGCCTGCAAATCCGCCATCACCGGCGGTTTTTTGTTTTGTAGGCTGCGCGGAGCGACGAGCTGGCCTAACCAGGGTGGCACCACGGGTAACAGACGCCCGTCCCTGTTCGTTGCGGGGACGGGCGTTTTCTTTATTTTTGTAGTTCGGCCCTGCAGAGCACAAGGAGAAAGAATCATGCCCGATAAAATCCACACCAAGTACCTGCTCTCCGAAGACGAGATGCCGCGCGCCTGGTACAACATCCTGCCCGACCTGCCGCGCCCGCTGCCGCCGGTGTTGCACCCGGCCACGCGCCGTCCGGTCGGGCCGGACGACCTGGCTCCGCTGTTCCCCATGGCGCTGATCATGCAGGAGGTGAGCCAGGAACGTTACATCGAGATTCCGGGGCCGGTGCGGGAGGTCTACGCGCAATGGCGACCCAGCCCGCTGTTCCGGGCGCGGCGGCTGGAAAAGGCGCTCGATACGCCCGCCCGCATCTACTACAAGTACGAGGGCGTCAGCCCGGTCGGCAGTCATAAGCCCAACACCGCCGTCGCCCAGGTCTACTACAACAAGCTGGAAGGCACGCGCAAGATCAGCACCGAGACGGGCGCGGGGCAGTGGGGATCGTCGCTGGCAATGGCTGGCGCGTTCTTCGGCGTGGAGATCGAGGTCTTCATGGTCAAGGTGAGCTATCAGCAGAAGCCCTATCGCCGCCTGATGATGGAGACCTTCGGGGCCACCGTGCACGCCAGCCCTACCAACCTCACCGACGCCGGACGCGCCATCCTGGCGCAAGACCCCAACAGCCCCGGCAGCCTGGGCATTGCCATCAGCGAGGCGGTCGAGGTCGCCGTCAAGAATCCCGACGTCAAATACTCGCTGGGCAGCGTGCTCAACCATGTGCTGCTGCATCAGACCATCATCGGCGAAGAGGCTTTACTGCAAATGCAGAAGGCCGACGACTACCCTGATGTGGTGATCGGGTGCGTGGGTGGGGGCAGCAATATGGCCGGATTGGTGCTGCCCTTCGTGCGCGAACGCCTGAGCAAAGGGCTGCCGACGCGCTTCCTGGCCGCCGAGCCGACGGCCTGTCCCAGCATGACCAAGGGCATTTATGCCTACGACTTCGGCGACACGGTGGGCATGACTCCGCTGGTGAAGATGCACACCCTGGGGCACGACTTCATGCCGCCGGGCATTCACGCGGGCGGGCTGCGCTATCATGGCATGGCTCCCATCATGTCCCTGCTGCACGAGGACGGCATCATCGAGGCACAGGCATATCACCAGAACAGCGTCTTCGACGCGGCGGTGCAGTTCGCGCGGGCGGAAGGCATTGTCCCTGCGCCGGAGAGCGCGCACGCCATCCGCGCCGCCATCAACGAGGCGCTGGAAGCCAGAGAAGCCGGTCAGGAGCGCGTGATCCTGTTCAACCTGAGCGGTCATGGTCACTTCGACATGGCTGCCTACGAGGCGTATTTCGCGGGGCGGCTGGAAGACTACGACTATCCTGCCGAAGCCGTGCTGGAAGCGCAGCAGCGCATGCCGCAGGTGGACGAGTCCGCGCTGGCCTGAGTCGCGCCCCTGGGCGGAGCAACTCGACGAAAGGGCCTGTGCCGGTCTGGAAAGCTGGCACAGGCCCAGAAAGCTCACTCAGGAGGGCGGGGGCTGCTCTCCATTCTGCCAGAGCGTGCCGCCGTGCGGCAGCAAATTGGCGGGGACAGGTTGCCCTGCCAGGCGTAGCTTGCGCCGCTCACACGAAGCAAAGTCGCCCTCGCAGTATAGCTCCCTGAAAACATGTTGCGCTTGCGCCCGGAAATGCCTGTAGATAGGGCACCCCTCGATGAATTCGCACTGTGCCGACATGTGCGTATCCCACTCCCATATTCATCCCGCGATCTTGAATCAAGCATATCACTGAAACAAACTTCTTAGTGCGATTTTTCACGAATTATTGATTTGTAAAGAATGGCGATCGCGCGCGTTGATGGGGGAGTTCTCGTCGTCCAGCCCCGCAAAATCCAGACGTGAAGCATTCGGGCAGGCGTGCTACAATGATGGCTCCGGCAGCAATGCGAGGGGGGCGCAAGTTGCGATCTTGCTGCCGGGCCGCTGGTGTGTCAGCGGTGCCCGCCTCTGAGGAGCGAACGTGGCCCGTTATCATCCCCGCATCCTGATCACCGCGCTATTGGTGCTGGCAGCCATGTTGCGCCTGTGGAACCTGGTCGGTTTGCCGCCGGGCTTCAGCGCTGACGAGTTGGCGCATATCCGCATCGCCGAGGCGATCAAGGGCGGGGAAGTGTCTGTCTATTACCAGGTAGGCGATGGGCAGACGCGGGCGGTGCTGTTTGGCGTGCTCAACGCCTTCGTCACCAACCTGGTTGGTGACGGGTTGCTCGGCTATCGGCTGTTGCCCGTCTGGGGTGGGCTGTTGTGGCTGGCCCTGCTGTATGCCCTGGCGCGGCGACTGTTCGGGATGCCGCTGGCGCTGGCCGTGCTGGCAGTCGCGGCGGTGACGCTGCGCCCGATCTTGCTGGCGCGCACGGTGACC
>DDBP01000262.1 GCA_002332795.1 Anaerolineales bacterium UBA2029
TAAAGTTGAGGACAGCTTCCCCTTCGAGATGCGCTCAATGGTTGTCCGCCCCTGAAGCCATCCGCGTGGGAGTCGGGGGACAAAGCGACACATTCACTGGCGAGGGCGCGCCCGATGCGGAAAGGCTGAGTATGGAAAGACATTTTGCCGGCGATCTCGACCGTGCGCGGAGGCCACAGGTGACGATTGGCACAAAGGTTGACGCCAGCCATCACTCGCTCCTTGACAGGTCGGGCGGAATAATTGAGAATCGTTCGCAATAAGGGTTCTTCCGACAGGGTGGTGCTCATGCACATCAGGCACAGGTCCCGGATGCGACATCGTGACAAACACACTGCGGCTTCTCAGCCGCTGCTCCCGCTGAGCATGGTCGAGGCAGGGCAGACGGTGGAACTGGTCAGCATTGGCGAGTGCCGCCGCCTGCGCAAGCGACTGGCCGACCTGGGCCTCAATGTGGGCCTGAACGTGCGGGTGGTGCAGAACAGTTTCGCCGGGCCACTGATCCTGGCCGTGCGCGAAGACTCGCGGCTGGCGATCGGGCGTGGCATGGCACAGCGCATCCTGGTTCGTCCGCCCATTTCGACCAACGGTCACAAGGAGTGACACAGGTGACCACACCGCAGATCGTCGCCCTGGCGGGCAACCCCAATGTGGGCAAGAGCACGCTCTTCAACGCGCTCACCGGCGCGCGCCAGCATGTCGGCAACTGGCCCGGCAAGACCGTCGAAAAGGTCGAGGGGTTCATCACCATTGGCGACCGGCAGTACACGGTCGTAGACCTGCCGGGCACCTATAGCCTGAACGCTTATTCCAGCGAAGAGATCATCGCCCGCGACTTCATTACCAACGAGCATCCCGCGGCGGTGGTGACGGTCGTTGACGCCGCCAACCTGGAGCGCACGTTGTACCTGGCCGTGCAGATCATGGAACTGGGCGTGCCAGTCGTGCTGGCGCTGAATATGGCGGACATGGCCCAACGGCGGGGGATTCGGGTCAACACGGCCTTGCTGGCCGAGCGCCTGGGCGGCCTGCCTGTCGTCGAGACGATTGGCAGCCGGGGGGCGGGGTTGGATGCGCTGCGCCAGGCCATCTACGCGCAGACCAACGGCACAGGACGGACTCTGCCGCAGCCAGTGAACTATGGGCAGCCGCTGGAGGCGGAGATCGCCGCGCTGCAGGCGCAGATCGCCGCCGATCCCATCCTCTCGCGGCAGTTCCGCCCGCGCTGGCTGGCGATCAAGCTGCTGGAAAACGACGAAGACCTGCACGCTCGCCTGGAGGGGGCGGGCTATCATGGCCTGATCGAAGCGGCACACGCAGCCATGGAACGCATCGCCGCGCAGACCGGCGAGGAGGCCGAGACGCTGATCACCGATCGGCGCTATCAGGCGATCGCCGGCTGGTTGCGCGGAGCCGTGCAGCGACCGCGCGCTGGCGTCGAGACGCGCTCCGACCGCGCCGATCGCGTGGTGACGCACCCGCTCTGGGGTGTGCCCATCTTCCTGCTGCTGATGTGGGTGATCTTTCAGTTCACGGCCAATGTCAGCGCGCCGCTGGTAGACTGGATTGACGCCGCCATCAACGGCCCACTCACGCACTGGGCCGAAGCCTTGCTGGACGCCCTGGGCCTGGCCGATACCTGGTTGGGGGCGCTGCTGATCAATGGCGTGATCGCGGGCGTCGGCGGCGTGCTGGTGTTCATCCCGGTGCTGGTTTTCCTCTATCTGGCTGTCGCCGTGCTGGAGGACTCCGGCTATATGGCCCGCTCTGCCTTTGTCATGGATCGCGTGATGCGGGCGATCGGGTTGCACGGCAAGAGCTTTCTGCCGCTGGTCGTTGGTTTCGGGTGCAATGTGCCGGCGATCTACGCCACCCGCACCCTGGAAGACGAAGACGACCGCAAGCTGACCGCTTTCATCACCACCTTCATCAGTTGCGGGGCGCGCCTGCCGGTCTACGTCGTGTTTGGCGCGGCATTCTTTGGGGCGAAGGCGGGCAATCTCATCTTTGGCCTGTACCTGTTGGGGATCGCCATCGCCCTGCTGACCGGCCTGGCTCTCAAGCGCACCGTCTACCGGCACAAGCCGCCGCAACCCTTCGTACTGGAACTGCCGCCCTATCGTCTGCCGACTCTCCGCAACGTGTGGCGGCAGGTGTGGCAGCGCACCGCTCAGTTCCTGCGCAATGCGACCACCATCATCCTGGCCGCGTCCATCGTGATCTGGTTCATGCTGGCGCTGCCGGTGCAGGGCGAGGGACGCTTCAACGACGTGCGCACCGAAGACAGCCTGTTCGGGGCAGCGAGTCGCACCCTTGCGCCTGCCTTCAGACCCGCCGGATTTGCCAGTTGGGAGACGGCGGGAGCGCTGATCACCGGTTTCGTCGCCAAAGAAGCGGTGATCAGCACCATGAGTCAGATCTATGTGGAGGCAGCGGACGATGCAGACGTCGCCAGCACCGAGGAGCCGCAGCCCGCACCGCGCTTCGCCGACGAGGCGCAAGAGCTGCTGCGTTCGCTGGGCGAGGCGCTGATACTCACTGCGCAGGAGACTGTCAACATCGTGCCGCGCACGGTCAACCTGCTGCCGGGCGTGCACCTGGGCCTGGCCGACTGGCTGAATCGCGGCGGGGAGGCCGAGGAGAACACCGCCCTGCAGAATGCGCTCATCGCGGCGTTCACGCGCACGGCAGGTTCCGCCGAGCGCGGCAAACTGGCGGCGGTCGCCTTCAACGTCTTCGTGCTGCTCTATGTGCCGTGCATGGCCACCGTCGCGGCGATGCGTCACGAGTTCGGCGGGCGCTGGGTGCTCTACCAGGCGAGCTACGCCCTGCTGGTGGCCTGGCTGGTGGCGACGATCGTCTACCAGGGTGGTTTGTTGCTGGGGATAGGGTGATAGAATGCCTTCCGTGTTGTCACAGGTCTTGCAGGCGGTGGAAGCGGCGGGCGAACCATGCACGCTGGCACAGTTGGCGCGTCAGTTCGACCTCAGCCCGGCCATGCTCGAAGAGATGCTGACCTATTGGGTGCGCAAAGGCCGCCTGCGCGAAGTAGACTCCTCTCCCGCCTGCGCAACCTGCGGGCGCGGCGCGAGTTGCCCGTTCGTCGCCAAGATGCCCCGCACGTACGAAGTCGTGCGCGACGACGAGCCTCCCTGCGATACTCCTGCCCCTGTGTGCCGTCACTGCGGCTAGCGGCAACGCGCTCCACTTTGCTAACTTATGACATGACGGCGCGCCTGTTGAGCACTATGCTCAGCGGGATGCGCTAGCATATGCCCGTCTTGGCCGGATCGCTCACCGCTCTGGCGCGCTATTCGGTCTCTGCTATACTGAGCCATGAGCGACTGCAGCTACTGGGGCGTCCGGCCAGACCCTGGCAGAGGTGTAGAGCGTGCGGCAAACGCCTGACACATTGTGCACGCGCCCCGCACGGCGAGAGAGGGACTGCCCCGCGCTGTGGCGAGCGGGAGTGGGAACAAAGGAGGGGGAATGTCCGATCAGGCGGAGACTCAGACTCGTGCCAGTATCCTGGTGGTAGATGACAATCACGCCAACCTGCGCCTGCTGGCAGACCTGCTGTTGACCCATGGCTACGCTGTGCACGAGGCTATGAGCGGGCCAGCGGCCCTGGAGATCGCGCGAACGCTGCAGCCCGATCTGATCCTGCTCGATATCGCCATGCCGATCATGGACGGCTACCAGGTGTGCCAGGCGCTCAAAGCCGATCCGCGCACGTGTGACATCCCGATCATCTTCATCAGCGCGCTGACCGAAACCGAGGATATCGTCAGGGGCTTTGAGGTCGGCGGCGTGGATTACATCACCCGCCCCTTCAGGTTCCGCGAGGTGTTGGCGCGCGTGGCCAGTCAGATCACGCTGGTGCGTCAGCGCCGCGAAATCGAAGCGCTGCGCCGCCAGGATCGGCAGACCTTCGAATCGCTCAGCCGGATGAAAGACGAGTTCATCCGCATGGCCACGCACGATCTGCGCAACCCGCTCAACGTGATCCTGGGCTACACCACTGTGCTGGAACATATCGCCGTTGCCGAGGAACACCGCCCGCTGATGGACGAGGCCCGGCAGGCCATCCGCAGCAACGTCGAGAAGATGCGCCGCCTGGTCACCGACATGCTGGAGCTGGCGCAGATGGAAACCGGCGAGCACCTGCGACCCGTTGCCGTGTCGCTAGGCGACTTTCTGGCTGAGGCAGTCGGCTCCTTTCATCGGCTGGCGGAACAGCGCGAGATTGCCCTGACGTATATCCCGCCCGCGCAAGACCTGGTCGTGCTGGTGGACCCCGACGCCATGACGCGCGTCATGGACAATCTGCTGGTCAACGCGCTGAACTACACGCGCCCTGGCGGACGGGTGACCGTGCGGGCCAGGGGATGGGACGGTTGGGCGTTGATTGTGGTGGCAGACACAGGGATCGGCGTCCCGCCGGAAGACCTGCCGCACCTGTTCGATGCGTTTTACCGTGTGAATCGCGGTCACGCCTCCGACGTAGACGGTAGCGGGTTGGGGTTGTCTATTGTCAAGACCATCGTCGAGCGGCACGGAGGCCACGTCCGCGTCCACAGCAAGGTCGGCGTGGGCAGCGTGTTTCGCATCAGCCTGCCGCGACTCTCCGCCTGAGCGAAAACCGAAAAGTCGGGTCTCTGCCTGCAAAAACTCAACAAGGCAAGGCACACCGTGGGGCAACCGTCGTGGACGCGCGACGGGCGGGGGGCTATAATCCGCCCATCGAACGCACACCAGGCAGAAGGATCATGGCGGAAAGACCCCCCGAACACGAGCTTTCTCCTCTTGGCGATGAGGAGGCACGGTCAACATTGCCTCAGCCGGAGGCTGTTCCCGCGGAGACAGGCTCGCTGCTGCGCGACGAACCGCCGCCCGCCGAGGAGGATACGCGCCCGCGTGCGCCGGTGAGCGTCCCTCCCTGGGGCGAAGAACCGCCCGTGGACCCGCTGGCCGACACCGCCGAGATCGCCGTCGGGCGCACGGCAGCCCGTCCGCTGTTGCTGGCGCTGGTGCTCGGCGCGACGCTGTGCCTGTGTTTGTTGATGGTGGGCTTTGCCGGGTATGCCGGTTACCGCGATGGACTGGCGACCAACGACGCCCGCCTGACACAGACCATCGCCACCGGCATTGCCGAGCAGTATCGCATGGGTGTGAACGACCTGGCCCAGGGGTACGCGGAGCTGGCCGCAGCCCGTTTCGCCTGGATTGTGGAGACGGTCAATGCGCCAGCGGCCATTGCGGGCGATAGTGCGGCCCTGCTGGCGACCGCCCGCGCGATTTCCTCGTATACTCCCACCCCAGCACCTACCGACACCCCGACCCCCACTCTCACGCCGACGCCGTCGCTCACGCCGACCCTGCCCAGCCCCACGCCTTCTCCAGAGGCGAGCCAGGACCCGGCCTATCTCTTCGAGCAGGCGCAGACGGCCCTGCGGCTGGTACGCTACGAAGATGCCATCGAGTGGCTGGACGCCCTGCGCGCCCTCGCGCCGGACTATCGCGCTGCCGAGGTCGAGGATATGCTGGTGAAGGCGCTCACCGAACAGGGCAAGCTCTACCTGCGCGGGCAAAACCCCGATGGAGCGGACATGCTGGCGCGCGGGGTGCTGCTGATCTACCGCGCCAACGACATCCGTCCGGTACAGCCCGGCACCCTGTTGGGGGAGGCGATCTTCGTCGAGATGTATCTGAACGCGCGCAACTACGTCAACGGCGGCTACTACGACCAGGCGCTCCCCATTCTGGAAGAACTGTGCGCCATGAACTGCGGGTGGAGTTACCGGGGCGTCAGCGTGCAGAGTTTGCTGGAGCAGGCACGCGCGGGCGCTCAGTAAGCCGGGGTGCTGCCCGAAGACAGGCCGTTCATCACTTCGTGCAGGGCTGCCATGAACTGCGTCGCCTGCACCGGTTTGACCAGCCAGTGTTCGATCCCCAGCGCCAACGCCTGCACCGCCAAGGCGGGATGTGCCGTCAGCACTAGCACGCGCGTCGTGCTCAGTTCAGGGGTGTTGCGCACATGACGCAATACTTCGATCCCCGACATGTGTGGCATCACCAGGTCGAGCACCAGGGCTTGAGGTCTTTCGCAGGCGAGGATAGCCAGCGCTTCTGCGCCGCCGGTTGCGCTCAGGGCGCGGTAGCCATGGCGCTCAACCAACAGGGTGAACAACCTCAGTTCCAAAGGATCGTCCTCTACGACGAGGACGGTCGGGGCTGTCATCCGCCGCTCCCCCCTTCAAACTCTTTTGTGCCATCGCGCTTGCCTGCCGTCTGCGACTGTTTTTCTCGATGTGGGGCGAAGGGATCGTTCCGGGGTTATATGATAAGCTAACGGTCAGTCCAGGCGCGCTCTATTTGGATTATTCCGGGCGAGTATTATCTACGATTCTGGGCTATCGCACCACTTATCACTTATCTTTCGCTGAGCAACGTCTGCACCACCTCCCGGAACTCACCCGAAGCTACCGGCTTGGTCACCCAGCGGGCAATGCGCGGCTCATCGGCTTTCTGTGGGCGTAGCGGACCGGTTGCCGTGAGGACCATGACGCGCATTCTGTCCAGGCGCGGGGTCTGCTTGACGAAATTCAGCACATCGTAACCGCTGACCTGCGGCATGGCCAGATCGAGGATGAGCAAATCGGGGGTGATCTGTTGCAACAGTTCGATGGCCTGAGCGCCTCCCTCAGCCGTCAGCACGCGCAGCTTCAAGGGGCGGAGCATGGTACAGAACAGGTCGAGCAACCCTTTCTCGTCGTCTACGATCAGAACCAGCGGTTCGGCCATCGTCGTGCTATCCTTCATAATCGGCTGAGGTGGAGACAGGCAATTCGCGCAACACCGCGCGCACAGGGCTTCCACACACACCGGCCAGTTTGAGCGGCAAGGCGATCAACTCGTACACCCCATCGGGCATGCCCACCAGGCGCAACGCTTCCAGGTGCACCATGCCATGTTGCCACAGGCGGTGATGGCAGGGCAGGTCGGTGCTATCGAAAGCGTCTACCGAAGGGCTATCCAGGCCCAGCAGGATCACGTCCTGCGCTGCCAGCCAGTCTATCAGTTCCAGGGTGAGATGCGGAAAATCCTCCGGCCAGGTCTCGTCGGGTAGATCGCTCACCCAGGTGCGGATCAGCAGGCGGCGCGCGCCGCGCAGGTCGTGCCCGGCCAGGTCGTCCAGCACGATTCCCCCAGCCCGCCGCGCAACGGTCAGCAGATGCGCCGGGCCGAGGTAGGGATCGAGCGGCAGATCGGCGGGGTGAGGTGCACCGTCGAGAAAGTGATAGGGTGCGTCGGCATGACTGCCGGTGTGCGGGCTGAGCGTGAGCGTGGTCAGGTTGACCGACGCCCCGTCGCACCGCCGCAGAACGTGCTCATAGCGAAACGGGGCATCGCCGGGCCAGACGGCCAGCGCAGGGGTGATGGTGCGGCTGATGTCGTAGAGCCGAGCGCACTCAGTCATTGGCGTCCGCTATGTCCAGGCTAACATCCCCACCCGATCGCTCCCTGCGCCAGTGCACAAGCCCGTCTTCTATTATGCACTCTTTCAGAAAAAGTGGAAGCCGACTTAAGTCACAAAAGCGCGGCTTGCCGCATGGCGTCGCCAGCTTCCGTCCGCCAGAATTTCCTTGATGGCGGCGATGGCCTGATAGAGTTCCTCGTCGCTGTTGTAGAAGTGCGGCGACAGGCGAATGCCCGCCTGTGGACGGTAGTCCACCAGGATATTGCGGGCGATCAGTTCGCGCGAGATCTCATAGGAGCAGGTCGGGTCTGGCTCCAGCGTCACCGTGCCTCCGCGCTGCGCTGGATCGCGCGGCGTGTTGACCTTGAAGCCCGCTTCCTCCGCCAGCGCGATCAGCAGCGCCGTCTGATGCATGGACTTGCGGCGGATGTTCTCCACGCCGACCTGCGCGATGATCTCGATGCCCGGCTCGTTGGCATAGAGCGCGGGGATGGTGGGCGTGCCGTTGAGGAAACGGAAGGCGTCTTCACGCAGGTCTATCTCGTCTACCTCGAAGGCGAAGGGGCGCTTGTGCGCCATCCAGCCAGTCAGGCGGGGGCGCACCGTCTTGAGGTGATCGGGGCGGGCGTAGAGGAAGACGCCGCCTGGCCCGCCGCACATCCACTTCAGCACGCCGCCCAGGTAGAAGTCCACGTTGAGGGCGGTCACGTCCACCGGAATGATCCCTACGGCGTGATAGCCGTCCAGAATCACCGTCGCACCGACGGCGTGCGCCTTCTCGATGATCGCCTGCACGTCGAGGATGTAGGCGCTGCGGAACAGTACATGGCTGATCGGCACCAGCAAGGTGCGCTCGTCAATCGCCTCGATGATACGCTCCACAGGCACGGTGATCCCGCCGTCTGTGCTTTCGACCATGTGCAGCTCGATGTGCCGCGGCAACATCCCGCGCAGCACATAGTAGACCGACGGGAAGATGCCACTCTCGATGACGACCTTGTTGCGTGGCCCGTCATAGTCGAAACATGATAGCAGGATGCCCTGGGCGATGGAGATGTTGGGATGCATGGAGACCGTACCGGGCGGTGCGCCGATGATCGCGCCCACCTTGTCGCCCACGCGCACGTTCATCTCCCACCAGCCCTCGCCCCAGGCGCGGACGCCGCGCGTCGCCCAGGTATCCGCGTACTGACGCAGGTTGTCGTAGACGCGGCGCGGCATGGCTCCCAGGGAGTTGTTGATCAGATAGTTG
>DDBP01000289.1 GCA_002332795.1 Anaerolineales bacterium UBA2029
ACACATTTTGCACGCACCCTGCTTGTGCGCCGTAAGCGCTGATGGTAAACTGCGCTCTAGAGTGACGTACAGGCAGGAGGGATGGCAGATGCGGATCATGACCCGCAGGGCCGGTGAGATAGGGTTGGTGCTGTTGCTGGCGGCGAGTCTGGCGGGCTGCTATCGCTCGATTGGCGGTAGTCTGGAACCGACGCCGGTGACCGATCTGCGCGCTCAGACGTTGCCCGGCACGCCTCTGCCGGAAATCTCGCCGACTACTGAAGCCGAATTATCCGCCCCAGGGGTGCCCACCCTGACGCCGTTCCCCACGCTGGCCCCGCCTTCGCCCGTGCCGTCTCCGACACCGACCACGGTCATTCAGCCCAGCCCGGTGCCAGGACAGGGCGGCCCGCTGTTCACCAATACGCCCGCCGCGCTGGCACTGGTGATCACCAACACGCCGACGCCGTGGTCCACCGCCACGGCCACCCCAACCAGTTCGTACACGCCGACACCCTTGCCGACAGCGACGGCCACGGCCACAGCGACCGCCGTGCCGCCGACCCGCACGCCTTTGCCGACCCTGCCGCCGACCGTCGGCCCGACCAAGACCTTCACGCCGGTGCCGTTCATCACCTTCCCGCCCACGCCGACCTATACGCTCTACTTCCCGTCGCCGACGCCCTTCGAAGCGTTGCCGCTGGCCGAGCGCCCCCAGGATGCCGGCGTAGCGGTTGCCGCTGCGCCGACGCAGCCGCCGATCGTCGCTCCCGCCGATATTCAGCAGCCGCAGGCCGTGGCGCAGGTACCTACCGCCACGCCGACCGTTGCCGAGCCAGCGCCGCAGGTCGCCATGCAGGCCACCCTCACCGGCGGGCAGATGACAGCCACGCAGATCGTCTTCGAGGCGACGGCGACCGCTGCCGCGACGATGGGCGTGCCTCTGCTCATCACGCCGCCCGCGGGCGCTGGTGGGCAGCAGGTGATCTACGTCACGGCCACGCCGCCTATCCCCGGCCAGCAGGTCATCTACATCACAGCGACACCCGCGCTGGCAGGCGGTGTATGCGGCGAACATCTGGTGGTGCCCGGAGAGACGCTCTACCGCCTGGCCACGCAATATGGCGTGACGGTCAATCAGTTCGCCCAGGCCAACAACATCGTCAACCCCGACCTGATTCGCGCGGGCGACACGCTGATCGTGCCCTGCCCGGTACCGGCCACGCCCACGCCGGTGGTCACGCCCTTCGTCGCCGATGGGCAGGGCGGACGGCAGGGGGTGTATATCGTGCAGCCCGGCGACAACATCTACCGTATCTCGCTGCAGTTCGGCGTGACCATGGCCGAACTGATGGCGGTCAACGGCATTTCTCCTGCCCAGATGAATTTCCTGACCGTGGGGCAGCAACTGATCATCCCGGCATCGGCCACGCTACCGACCGCAACCCCGCCAGCCGGAGCAGGGGGCGGGCCAATTTACATCGTGATCACCAACACGCCCACACCGCCTGGTTTCGCCGGTTAGGGGTGGCATTTGCCGGAAGTGCCGAGGAGCGACCCGGCCAGCGGGCATCGCTCCTTTTTGATTGCAACTGGCTGTGAGCAGACGCAACAGGACGAACCAACCATGAGCGACTTGAACGAGACCGTGATCGCCTCCGAGGCGGCCTTTCTGGGTCGGCTGGTCAAGGTCTATGTGGAGACGGTGAGGCTGCCGGACGGTCAGCAGGCGCGGCGCGAGATCGTGCGTCACCCCGGCGCGGTGGCGCTGGTGCCTCTGTTGCCCGATAGCACGGTACTGCTGGTGCGTCAGTATCGGCACGCGGCGGGGCAGGTGTTGCTGGAGATTCCCGCGGGCACGCTGGAGCCGGGCGAAGACCCGCTGCAGGCCGCCGCCCGCGAATTACAGGAAGAGACGGGGTACTGGCCGGGCCGGCTGGAACGTCTGACGGCGGAATATACGGCCCCCGGCTACACCACCGAACTGATTCACCTCTTCCTGGCGACGGAGCTGATCGAGTCGCGCCTGGCGGCGGACGACGACGAGTTCCTGGAGGTAGTGCGTCTGCCCTTTGCCGAGGCGCTGCGCCGCGTCGAAGCGGGCGAAATCCAGGATGGCAAGACGATGATCGGATTGTTGCTGGCCGCGCGACGCCTGGGCCTGTGAAACGCGCACTGACGGCCCGTCGGTCTGCGGCTTCTACTCCCTATTCCCTGCTACCCGCCCCCTCACTCGTCCCAGGGCACGGGCGTCAGCATCACCGCCTGACTAAAGCGATCGGTGAAGGCGGGATGGTTGGTCAACTCGATATAGTGCAACCGGCGCACCAACGCCGCGGCGCGTTCGCGCTCGTGCGCGTTGATCAGCAGGCGCTTGGCCCCCATGCCCGCCGCGTTGCCCACCTGCCGGAAGCGCTCCAGCGGCAGCGGCGGGAACATGCCGATCGCCACCGCGCCCGCCAGGTCAATGTAGTTGCCGAAGGCCCCCGCCACGATCACCCGCTCGATGGCGCTCTCGTCCAAGCCGGCCTGTTCCACCAGCAGCTTGATCCCGGCGCGGATTGCGCCCTTGGCAAGCTGTACTTCGTTGACATCGGAGCGGCTGATCACCACGGCGCGGCCATGCCCGCTCTGCTGCGGCGGCACGATCTCGTACCACATGGTGTGCCCTCTGCCGCGCACTTTGGGGTGCCCGCTGAGCATCTGTCCTGTCTCGGTGATGATGCCAGCCGTGCGCAGCGCCGCGACCGCGTCCAGGATGCCGGAGCCGCACAGGCCCACCGGCCTGGCGTGATTGATCGTCAGCCAGACCAGCTCGCCATCTTTCCAGGCCAGGCGCTCGATGGCGCCGTCGGCGGCGCGCATCCCGTCGCGGATGTGCGCGCCTTCGAAGGCCGGGCCGGACGCCGTCGAGCAACTCCACAGGGTGCCGTTGGCGTTGAGCGTGACCTCGGTGTTGGTGCCGATGTCCAGGCTGAGCGTGACGCCGGGCAGTTCGGCGGTGCCGGTCGCCAGCAGCATGGCCATATGATCACCGCCAATGAAACCGGCCAGGTTGGGCGGCGTGTAGAGCATGGCTCCGGCGGCCACATCCAGGCCCAGGGCGCGCGCGGGCGTCAGCAGCGCCGACGACACGGCGGGCACATAGGGCGCGCTGCCCAGTTGTTCGACGGGCAGGCCCAGCAACAGGTGATGCATAGCCGTGTTGCCCACCGCTACCACGTCCACCACATGGTGCGGCGACGCGCCCGCCTGTGCGCAGACCTCGTAAAGCAGGTCGTTGAGGCCGCCGACGATGGCTTTTTGCAGTTTGTCCAACCCCTGCGGGTCGCGGACACATAGCGTCAGACGAGCCATCACGTCTTCGCCATAGGCGATCTGCGGGTTGGTCGCCCCGGCGATGCCCACCGTCTGACCGGTGAGCAGGTCCACCAGGTAGGCGGCCAGCCCGGTCGTGCCCACGTCTACGGCGAAGCCGAAGGGCGTGCTTTGTGGCGGCAGGAAGCGCACTACGTCGCGGCCCAGTGTCACCATGCGCGCGCGCCAGCCGTGCCCGCGCAGAATGCCCGGCAGGTCGGCCAGCACCGGCCCGCTGACGCGCCATTCGTCCGGCGGCGGGGTTTGCACCCGCTCCCAGTCGCCGCGCAGATCGTCTACGGACGGCGGCACGGCGATCAGGTCGTGCGTCTGAGCGGCGGGGGCGACGGCCAGGGGGATTTCTTCGCCCTCCACCTGACTGCGCTGCGCCGCGCTGAGCGAGTCCGGCGGCACGTCCACCACGATCGGCGCATCACCGCCGATCTCGGCCTGACAGGCCAGGCGCAGGCCAGCGGCGCGGTCTGTCTCGGATAGCCTCTCTTCTTCGACGGCGTTGAGCGGGCTGACCTGCCCATGCAGCACGCGCACCCGGCAATCGCCGCAGACGCCCACTCCCCCGCACACTGCGGACAGCGCCACGCCCGCATCCTGCGCGGCCTGCAGCAGCGTGTCGCCGGGACGCGCTTCAATTCGCCGCCCGATGGGCTGGAAAACGACCTCAGGCATGGCTACCGTCCACCCTGTGCGCGGTGATCAGCTTCGTCTCGTCGCCGGATTGCTGAATGGCATGACCGGGCGGCACGACCAGGAATTCGTCCTCCGGCCACTCACCGGAGAGCAGCAGGCGCAGCATCCGCAGGTCGCCCTGGCGACGCTCGAACAGCCAGCCGCGCCGCTGTGCGACCTCGCGGGTCATCTGCTCGTAGGCGCTGCCGTCGCCGTGCCCCATGTCAATGAAGACAGCGCGGTCGTAGTGCTTGCCCCACTCGCCCATCACTTCCATCAGATAGTCGGCGTTGTCCTGGCCATACTTGGCGACGTATTCCTCGTAGACTTCGTCTATGACGCCCATCTGCGCGGCACCCAACGCCACGTTGGAGCCGGGTTCCAGGCGCTCCAGGTAATCCAGGCTATACCAGTAGGTGCCAGGGTGCGCCTGGAACTCCTGCAGATAGCGCTGATGCGAGCCAAGGTACAGGGCAATGCAGTCATGCGTGCGCGGGATGACCAGCGGCGTATGGCGGGTGACCAGGCCCAGCGTCGCCGTGCCGCACATGCCATAGACCAACAGGATGGCGTCGCACTCGCCCGGCTGAATGGCGTCAATCTGCTCTTGCAGGGTTTCGCGGAGCTTCCTGGGTGTGTTGTGCAGACCCTGGCGATAGAGCCGCACGGTGACCGTGTGCGGCGCTGTCGCGGCGACGGTGTAGATGCTGCGGGCCAGTGCCTCGCAGGTGAGGGCGATGAATCGTTTCATGGGGCGAACACTCCCGCAGAGGTTGAAATCAGCACATTACTGTCAATGATAGCGTATTTTGCGGGGGCCAGAGTTGACCAGATGTCACGTTTTGCACTGCCGTTGTCCATCGCCGGTTGACGGCACGCCCCTACCTGAGGCATGATGGGAGCGCCTTCTCAACAGCGGAGCGACCGGCTATGCGCGTGCTCATGATCTCCAAAGCCTGCGTGGTAGGGACCTATCAGCGCAAGCTCGAAGAAATGGCCCGGCAGGCCCCCGACCTGACCCTGTGCGTCCTCGTCCCGCCGGTCTGGCGCGACGCGGCGCGCGGCGCATTACGCCTGGAACGGGCGCACGTGCGCGGCTACGAGCTGCGCGTCACGCCGATTCGCTTCAGCGGCAACTTTCATCTACACCATTACCCGCGCCTGGGCCGCGAGCTGCGCGACTTCCAGCCCGACCTGGTGCACATAGACGAGGAGCCGTACAACCTGGCGACCTGGCAGGCGCTGTGGCATGCCCGCCGCATCGGAGCACGGGCGCTCTTCTTCACCTGGCAGAACATCGCCCGCCGCTATCCCCCGCCGTTTTCGTGGGGCGAACGCTGGGTGCTGCGCCAGGCGGACTGCGCGATCGCCGGCACGCAGGGGGCCGCCGAAGTCTGGCGGGCCAAGGGCTACCGCGGCCCGCTGGCCGTCATCCCGCAATTCGGCGTAGACCCGGACCTCTTCGCGCCCCTGCCCGCGCCCCGCTCCAGCGACGAGTTTGTGATCGGCTTCGCCGGGCGGCTGGTGGAGGAAAAGGGCGGGGCCTGGCTGCTGGAGGCGCTGGCCGGTCTGGATGGGCGCTGGCGGCTGATCATCGCCGGAGAGGGGCCGCAACGCCCGGCGCTGATCGCGCAGGCGGAGCGGCTGGGCATTGCCGGGCAGGTGACGTTCGAGACGCGCGCCTCGACCGAGATGCCCGCCTTCTACCGGCAACTGGACGCGCTGGCCGTGCCTTCGCTGACGCGCCCGAACTGGAAAGAGCAATTCGGGCGGGTGATCGTCGAGGCGATGGCCTGCGGCGTGCCGGTCGTCGGCTCGTCGAGCGGCGCGATCCCGGACGTGATCGGCGAAGACGGGCTGATCGTGCCCGAAGGGGATGTGCAGGCGCTGACGGCGGCGCTGCGCCGTCTGATGACCGCGCCCGATCTGCGGCGGGAGTTGGGTCAGCGCGGGCGGGCGCGCGCCCTGGCGCGTTACACGCAGGCGCAGGTCGCCGCGCAGACGCTGACGGTCTATCGGCGGGTGCTGGGGCAGATCACGGACCCTGAAGGAGACCGGTTGAGCGCGCCATAGAGTGGTGCGGTCTGAGCACAATCACAGGCTTTCTAGAGCGTGTTATGCACTTTTTGCCCTCATCCCCCGCCCCCTTCGCCCGCCGCACGGGAGAAGGGGCGACTTCCCCTCTCCTACGCGACTGTGTCGCGGGGGCGAGGGGACTTGCTATCTCGTGCGCAAGTGCTCCCTTTCTCCCGCTTGTAGGGGCGGACAGCCATTGAGCGCATCATGAACAGGAGGCTGTCCTAAAGAGGCCGTTTGAGAAGTCCTGCTCCGCGGCTTTACCTCACCCCTAAATCCCCTCTCCACACGCGGAGAGAGGACTTAACCAAATGCTTACCCCCCTCTCCAGTCTAGGTTGGAGAGGGGGCAAGCCGAGCGAAGC
>DDBP01000088.1:0-1188 GCA_002332795.1 Anaerolineales bacterium UBA2029
TATCAATGACATGCAGAATCAAAAACAGCACCGTCCCCAGGCCGGAAACACGGTGCAAAACCCAACTCCACTGTCCCACCTGCCCGCGGTAGCGCAGGGTCTCGGTGACAGTCGTGACCAAAGTCGTCATGTCAGTTTGCCTCCCAATACGACCAATGCTCGCGATTAACTTGAACGATGGCTCCCTTCACGCGGTCGTCGTGTGCGTGCCACCTCCCCCTGCTACCGGAATGCTGTGCCGATCACCACAAAAAGCGGCGCCTGACACCGCCCGGTCAACGGCCCGCTACCAAGATTGTGCACAAAGTCCAGAGAATTGGTTTGTTACCAAAATAACCAGTTGCTATACTCTACCATCAGAAGGTAGCGTGGGCAAGCGCAGCACTGACCTCCTTTACCCGCTCGAAGCGCAAGGCCCACTATCCTCCACCCTGCAAGCGGCGCAGCCTGGTCAAGCCCCGTGGCTCGCTGCTGATTCAGTTACCTGCTACGTCACACCCTTTTTCAGCACCGTTGAGGAGACAGGCGTCCTATGGCAGAAGAACAGAAGAAAGGTCTGGAAGGGGTCGTAGTTGCCGACACCCGGCTCAGCCGTGTCCAGGGAGACATCGGGCGGCTGATCTACGGCGGCTATGACATCGCCGATTTGGCCGAAAATGCTTCCTTCGAAGAGGTGATCTACCTGCTCTGGCACGGCAAACTCC
Source organism: Anaerolineales bacterium UBA2029 (assembly GCA_002332795.1). Taxonomy (GTDB): domain Bacteria; phylum Chloroflexota; class Anaerolineae; order Aggregatilineales; family Aggregatilineaceae; genus UBA2029. The sequence goes on from DDBP01000088.1 coordinate 705, forward strand.
CCACCGTCGCCGAGCTGGAAAGCCTGCGCCGTGCGATCATCGCCGAGATGCCCCTGCCAGCCCAGGTCATCGAGACTATGCGCACCTTCCCCGTCAGCGCGCACCCTATGAGTGTGCTGCGTACGGCGGTTTCCCTGCTGGGCGTGTTCGATCCAGAGGCGGACGACAACAGTCCGGAGGCCAACCGCCGCAAAGCGGTCAGGCTCACCGCCCGAATTCCGACGATCATCGCCGCCTGGGGACGCATCCGCGAAGGCAAAGAACCGGTTGCGCCCCACCCCGATCTGGGCATCGCGGCCAATTTCCTGTATATGCTGCACGGCACCGAGCCGAACCCGACCGAGGTGGACGCCATCAACGTCTACCTGGTGTTGCTGGCCGATCACGGCATGAACGCCAGCACCTTCACCAGCCGCGTGGTGACCAGCACCGACGGCGATATGTATAGCGCGGTCACGGCAGCCATCGGCTCGCTGAAAGGCCC
>DDBP01000088.1:1287-2844 GCA_002332795.1 Anaerolineales bacterium UBA2029
CATCGGCTCGCTGAAAGGCCCCAAGCACGGCGGGGCCAACGAAGCCGCCATGCGCATGTTCTACGAAATCAGCCAGGCGGAAAGCGTGGACAAGTGGTTCCAGGAAGAAGTGAAAGGCAAGGGCCGCCGCATCATGGGCATCGGGCACCGTGTCTACAAGGCGCTCGATCCCCGTGCGCGCATCCTGGAGAAGCACGCGGCGGCGCTCTGCCAGCGCAACGACCGCTGCAATCTGTATGAACTGGCCAAGCGCTTGGCCGACCTGGCCGCTGCGGATCAGTATTTCATCGAGCGCAATCTCTACCCCAACGTGGACTACTACAGCGCCATCGTGCTGGACGCAGTGGGCATCGCCACCGATATGATGACGCCGCTCTTTGCCATGTCGCGCATCGCCGGCTGGACGGCGCACATCATGGAACAGTGGGCCGACAACCGCCTGATCCGCCCGCGCGGCAACTATATCGGGCCGGACAATCTCACCTGGGTGCCCATCGAGCAGCGCCAGTAGACCTGCTCTCTTCTGCCATTGTCGAGCCGGACTGCGTTAGACTCACGTCCGGCTCGATGGTTTTCGTGCGAGGAACTCTCCTGTGATCACCGCCGCCGACAAGCGTATCAGCCTATCCGAAGCTGCTTCGCTGGTGCAGTCCGGTCAGACGCTGGCCCTGGGCGGCAACATGCTCTACCGCCGACCGGTGGCCTTCGTCTACGAGTTACTGCGACGCCCTCAGCCCCCCACCGACCTGACCCTGCTATGCTTCACCGCAGGCTACGAGTCCGATCTGCTGGTGGGGGCCGGATGCGTCAGCCGGACGCGCACCTGTTACTTCGGCCTGGAAGCGTTCGGGCTGGCTCCCATGTTCACCGCCGCGGTCAGCGCGGGGACGGTGCAGGTAGTCGAAGAGACCGAGGCCAGCATCGCGTTCGGCCTGCGCGCGCGCCTGGCGGGAGTGGGCTTCATGCCGTCTACCGCCTGGCTGGGCACCGATCTGCTATCTCTGCGCCCCGACGTGAAGACCATCACCGATCCCTACAGCGGCGAGATACTGGTCGCCTTCCCCGCGCTGCGTTGTGACGTGGCGGTGATCCATGCCCTGGTCGCCGACCGGCGGGGCAACGCCCGTCTGAACAAGAACCTGGGCGTTGACCCGGAGCTATCGGGCGTGGCGGACACGGTGATCGTCACTGCCGAGCAGATCGTCGAGCGCCTGTCCGGCGACGTGGATTTGCCAGGCACGCTGGTCACGGCGGTCGCTCACGCGCCACATGGAGCATGGCCGACCTCGGCCTACCCGCTCTACCCGGTCGCCGGCGGTGAGTTGCTGCGCTATGTGGAAGCCTGCGCGGAAGGCAACTTCGCTGCCTACCTGAGCGATGTCTTGCAGCGCCGCCCGTCGCCAGCCTAGCTGGCCCGTCAGCACCCCGCTGTGCCACAAACCGTCCTTCATGCCTATAATCATCGGTAGCGACTGCTCACACCCGGAGAACTGCTGATGCCTGGCGCTTCCGCGCTCCGTGCGCGGCCTTTACATACCCTGCTGATCCTGTTGCTGA
>DDBP01000089.1 GCA_002332795.1 Anaerolineales bacterium UBA2029
GCCCGCGCCGTTCGGCCCCAGAAAGCCGAAGATTTCGCCCCGGTAGACGGTCAGGTTCACGTCCTCGATGGCCGTGACCTTGCCGTAGCGGTGCGTCAGGTTGCGCGTCTGAATGACGGCCTCGCGTTCCTGCACCATGAGGAACTCCTTTCGGACGAAATGAGCGCGCGCCCGGCTTATCTCAACCGGCAGGCAGAGCAAAGCGGGCGCTACGGCGAACAAGCCAAGGGTAGCACCGCAAAAATGGGCCGTCAATGCCGACCGAGCGCCCTACCCTGACAACCGGCTGACATTCACCTGATGAGGCGGGCAGGCCAGCGCTCGCCCGAACATCGCTGTGGCGCTACACTACAGGTACGCGAAAAGCCCAGCGTATGGGGAACATCCTCTTGAGGAGCAAAGGGCCATGAGAGAGCGATTGGCTACAGTACGCTACCGTCTGCGCCTGGGACTGACCATCCTGGCGCTGTTGCTCTTCGTCGTCTTCCTGCTGCAGAACACAGCGACCATTCGGGTGCGGTTTCTGGTCTTCGAGGCGGATGTTGCCAGCGCCATCGTGATCCTGGTCACATCATTGCTGGGATTCGTGGGCGGCTTTTTTGCCGCGCTGAACATGCGTCGTCACTGGCGGGACAGGCAAGCGGGTCAGAAGGAATAGCCGCGCCCCTTGTACGGATATTGTCCTCCTCCCAGAATCTTGTCGCGCGCGAGAGCAGAGGCGGGTTGCACAGCCCGCCTCTGCAAACCAACGGTCAGGAGAAAGCCAGGAGTTAAAGGCGAAGGAGGGGTAACACGCTCTAGGGCGCGATCTGCGTGCCGAGCACCTTCAGGAATTCCGCCAGCCACTTGGGGTGAGCGGGCCACGCCGGCGCGGTGACCAGGTTGCCGTCCACCACCGCGTCGGTGACGGGCACCGGCTTGTAGGTGCCGCCCGCCGCCGTCACGTCCGGCCCCACTGCCGGGTAAGCGGTCGCCGTCTTGCCCTTCAGCGCGCCCGCCGCGGCCAGCACCTGCGGCCCGTGACAGATGGCCGCGATGGGCTTGCCCGCCTCGGCGAAATGCCGCGTGATGGCGATCACTTTCTCGTTCAGGCGGATGTACTCCGGCGCGCGCCCACCAGGGATGACCAGCGCGTCGTAGTCTTCGGGCTTCACCTCGGCGAAAGTAGCGTTCAGCGCGAAGTTGTGACCGCGCTTCTCGCTATAGGTCTGATCGCCCTCGAAGTCGTGTACCGAGGTACGCACCACTTCGCCCGCCTTCTTGTCCGGGCAGACGGCGTGCACCGTGTGCCCCACCATCAGCAACGCCTGGAAAGGCACCATCACTTCATAGTCTTCCACATAATCACCCACAAGCATCAGTATCTTCTTGGCGGCCATTGTAGACTCCTCCTCTCAAGAGATTATTTCGCGTACGCGCCCTCATTATACGCCAGCGCGCTCAGACGCGCCGAAGGGGAGTCATCGCCGAGCACGCGGAGCACGCAGAGATAGCCCAGGGAATGCCATGAAGGCTTTCTGGGCTTACTCCGTGTTCTCTGTGCACTCTCTGTGGTTCAAATCGTGGCGCCGCTCACCACAGCGCCCGCAGCCGGGTGACGATGGCCGACGGGTCAGTGCCATAGGGGAAGACCAGCCGCAGCCGCCCCTGCTGATCCACGACGAAGGTCGAGGCAGTGTGATCCACCAGATAGTTGGCGTCCGACTCGTAGTTCACCCGCTGATAGAAGACGCCGAAGTCGCGGGCGATGGGGCGCAGGGCTGCATCGTCACCCGTCAGGCCGATGAACTGTGGATCGAAGGCGCGCACGTAGGCAGCCAGACGCTCCGGCGTATCGCGTGCGCCATCCACGCTGACGAAGACGAACGCCACCCGTTGCGCGTCGTCGCCCAGCAGGGCCTTGACGCGCTTGAACTCGGACAGAGTCGTCGGGCAGATGTCCGGGCAATTGGTATAGCCGAAGAAAAGCAAGGCCACCCTGCCGCGCAGGTCACTGAGGCGGAAGGGTTGCCCGTCCTGATCGGTGAGGGTGAAATCGCTCACCTCCTTGGGCGGGTCGAGCAGCGTACCGGGTAACGGCGTCGCGGTAGGGCCACCGTCACCACCGCCACCGCAGGCCGCCAGCGCTGCGCTCAGCAGCGCGATCGCTACTCCCAGACCCCACCAGCGCCGCATCGCCATCACTCCAGCGGGCGGACGGCGGCGTTCACGTCCAGCGTTGCCCCAGAGGCGAAGGTGAGCGTCAGCGTCACCGTGTCGCCGGCGTTCAGGTCGCGCTGCACGTCGAGCAACATAATGTGGTAGCCGCCCGGCTTGAGTTCGACGCTGCCGTGCGCGGGCACGTCGATCGCCTGAACGGGGCGCATCTGCATCACGTCGTTCTCGCCTACCGTCGTCTCGTGAATCTCGACGGCGCGGGCGATCTCGGCACTGACCGTCGCCCCAATCAGTTGGTCGGGGGTATCGCCCGCGTTCTCGATGACCAGGAACGCGCCGGTCACGCGCCCTGTGGACTCCTCACCGCTCATGCTACCCATGTCACCCATACTGTGACTGCCCATGTCGCTCTGTTCACCCTCGGCCATCTCACCGACTGTGGCGCGCACCCAGGCGTCGCGCACAGAGAGGGCGGGCGGCGTTGGGGTTGGTGTGGATTCCTTTTTGCTGTCCCCGCCACAGGCGGCCAGCACCAGGCTGATCAGCATCAGCGCCAGGATGTACAGAACAATCGAGCGTCTCATGCTTCCTCCTGCAGCAGGGCTTCGATCTCAGCGATCTGCCGCTCGCTGAGCGGGCCATAGTCCAGCGCGCGGGCATTCTCTTCCACCTGCGCCACTGTCTTGAAGCCGGGGATGGGGATGGTCTGTGCGGAGATAGCCCACAGCCAGCCCAGGGCCGCCTGCGCCAGCGTACGCCCATCGCGCGTCAGCACGTCGCGCAGACGGGCCAGCCGCGCCAGGCGCTCCGCCTGCGGCCCCTGACTCAAGTCCCAGGTATGACGCACGTCGTCGGCGGGCAGGCGCGAGTCCGGTGTGAACTTGCCAGTGAGCAGGCCACGTCCCAGCGGGCCGCGCACGATCACCGCCAGGTTGTGCTCGCGGGCCAGTTGCAGCATGGCCTCGTTGCGCTCGAACAGGTTCATCTTACACTGCACAGCGACACAATGCTCGCCCTCGGCGAAGATACGCGCCCGCTGCGGATCGTCGGTGCTCCAGCCGTAGAAGCGAATCTTGCCCTCGCGCACCAGGTCTTCGAGCGTCTCGCGGACTTCCACGGCGCGTTCCGGATCGTAGTCGCCCAGGTGAAACTGATACAGATCAATATAGTCGGTGTTCAGGCGGCGCAACGAATCCTCGCAGGCGCGGCGGATATGCGCCGGGTCGGCGGCCCTGCCGATGATCTGCCGCGATCCCTCAGCGAAGACGCGCCCGAACTTGGTGGCAATCACCACACGCTGACGCGCTCCCGCCAGGCCCAGCCCCAGCAACCGTTCGCTGTGCCCCGTGCCATAGACATCGGCAGTGTCCCAGAAGGTCACGCCCAGTTCCAGGCCTCGGTGAATGGCGCGGATGGACTCGGCGTCGTCCACACGCCCCCAGCCCACCGGTCGGCCCTGCTCGTCCCACACCGGCCCGCCAATGGCCCAGGTGCCCAGCCCCAGGGCGCTGACTTCCAGACCGCTGCGTCCCAACGTGCGCGTGAACACGGTCATCTCTTCCTGAGCAACCTGCTGCTCCTCCGCTACCACACACAGGCGACAACGAGGGCGGTGATAGTCTCCCACATGTCCGGTGTACATAGGCGCTCCGACGGGGTGTGCTCAACTCGTTCGACAAGACCGTCCAGCCCCTTTATAAGTCATCCGGCATGTTCGAACAATGTGATTTCTGTCACAACCTGCCCGCTGCGACCGTCATGCTTCCGGCGGCGCAATGGTGAAATCGAACGATTCCCGTACCGGCGCGCGCGCCAGGCTCAGCGCCGCGCCCGCGTGCCGCAGGAAGTCCAGGCCGCTCACTTCCACGTCGGCGCGCCAGTCGCCCGGCTCCAGGGGCACGTTGGCCCCGTAATGAAACCCCAGGCCGGGCGCGATCACCGGCTGGAACGGGACGGTAATCTCCACCCCATAGCGCCGGAAGGTGACGGTCACCGTCG
>DDBP01000090.1 GCA_002332795.1 Anaerolineales bacterium UBA2029
TGATGGCGAAGCGGTGCGCCTCGTCGCGCACGCGCTGCAACAGGTACAGGCCCTCGCTGCGGCGCGGCAACAGGATCGATTCGGCGCGGCCCGGCACGAAGATTTCTTCAAATTGCTTGGCCAGCGCACACACCGGCACGCGCTCCGTCAGGCCGAACTGTGCCAGCACCTCCACTGCCACGCCCAGTTGCCCCTTGCCGCCGTCCACGATCAACAGGTCGGGCAGCAAGCGCCAGGTCTCGTTGTGATCCTGTTGGCCCGGCGCGGCGGGCTGAGGGTTGGCCGTTGTGTCCACATAGCGCTGGAAGCGGCGCGTGAGCGCCTCGCGCATGGACTGATAGTCATCCGAACCTTCGTGCGTCACCGTGCGGATGTTGAAGCGACGGTATTCGCTCTTGCGCGGCACCCCCTGGGCGAAGACCACCCGGCTGGCGACAATGGCCGTGCCCTGCGTGGTGCTGATATCGAAGCACTCGATGCGGTTGGGCGGGCGGGGCAACCCCAGCGCCTCCTGGATTTCGCGCAGCGCCGTCTCCTGCTTGACGGTGTCGGATTCCCACTGCGCACGCAGGATTTGCAGCTTCTCGGCGGCGGTCTGCGCGGCGAGCTGTACCAGTTCGCGCTTGTTGCCACGCCTGGGCACGATCAGCTTCACCTTCTTGCCGCCGCGCCTGTCGCGCAGCCACTGCTCGATGATGCGGGCTTCGCTCACGTCGGCGGGCAGCACCACCTCGCGCGGGATGTCGGTGGCCTCCTGGTAGAACTGTGTCAGGAAGCTGGCGACGATGTCCTCCGCGTCGGTGTCTTCGGAGCCGGTCAGGGCGAAGTACTCACTGCCGATCAGGCGTCCATTGCGGATGAGGAACATCTGCACGACGGCATCGCTGCCCTCCTGAGCGAAGGCGATCACATCCTGGTCGGCGTCTACGTCCGCCACCAGCCGTTGACGCTGCGCGATCTGCGCCACGACCTTCACGCGGTCGCGCAGGATGGCCGCCCGCTCGAAGTCGAGCGCTTCTGCCGCCGCTTCCATTTGCGCGCGCAGGTCGGCCAGCACTTCTTCGGCGTGACCAGAAAGCACGCGCATCAGCCCGTTGATGTTCTCCCAGTACTCCTCGCGGGTCTGCGCGCCGATACACGGCGCACCGCACAGCTTGATGTCGTAGTAAAGGCAGGCGCGTTTGTCCTGGCCGGTGATCTCGCGGTCGCAGGTCAGATAGGGGAAGGCACGGCGCAGCACGTCGAGCGTCTCGCGCACGCCGCCCGCTGACGTGAAGGGGCCGAAGTAGCGATGCCCATCGCTGCGGTCTATGCGGCGCGTCATCTCGACTGTGGGGAAAGCGTCGCCGGTCGTCACGCGGATGTAGGGATAGCGCTTGTCGTCCTTGAGCAGGACGTTATAGCGCGGCTTGTGCACGCGGATCAGCTCCGCCTCGGTGATGAGCGCCTTCAACTCGTCACCGGTGAGGATGAACTGAATGTCGGCGGTGTCGTGCCGAATGCGCAGCACCTTGGGGTCATGGTTACTGGGCTGAAAGTAGCTACGCACGCGGTTGCGCAGACTCTTGGCCTTGCCCACATAGATGATCGCGCCATTCGGATCGATCATCTGGTAGACGCCTGGCTCGGCAGGCAGGTTGTCGAGGATGCTCTGGATATGTTCGGAGGGTGCGTATTCGGCCATGGCGGGTTGGGAGTCGGGAGTCTAGAGTCGGGAGTTCAGAGTCGAGAGTGTGTTATGCACTTCCTTCGCCTTCAACTCCCAGCTTCCTGTTGAGCCCTGGGTTGGTAGGGGCGGGTTTCCAAACTCACCCCTACGTTCGCGCGGGCAGAGGATGCTGAGATGAGGGAAAGACGCTTCGCGAACGTTCATAATAGCCTGTAGAGTCTGGCATTCGACCGGCAACGCCACAAGACAGCAGCGAACTTGATTGTAGCGCGTTTGGGGGTGGAGAAGGAAGCCTTCGTTCTCCCATTCTTCCATCCCCCCTTATGACGCGAGTCCCCGCCGATTGACCGGCCCTGCCTGTCTGCGGTATGCTCAGGGCATCCGTACCTGGCCGTGGAGTGGAATGTTGAGTCTGCACGATGGATCCCAACACCCTGATCACCTGGTTGATGGGGCTGATCTTCCTGCTCCTGTTGCTGGCCGGTCTGTAGCACCCCTTCCTGGGGGATTATGAGCGACGACGAACGCCTGCACGTGTTGAAGATGGTAGCCCAGGGCCGCCTGACGGTCGAAGAGGCTGAGCGGCTGCTGGACATTCTGGCGCGCCCCGGCCCTGTTCACGACGCAGCACCGCCAGTGATACGTTTGCGCCGCGCCTGGGAAATCCCTTTCCTGGCAGGGGTGATACTGCTGGCGCTGGCTGCTCTGTGCATCTCAGTCGTCAGCAGCCCCTGGCTGATGGTCCTGGCCTGGGTTGCCCTGGTCATGGCTGCGTTGCTGATCGTGGTGGGGTGGCTGAGCCAGTGGTCACCCTGGCTGCACCTGCACGTTGTGCCCCGGCGCGGTCCGAGGATCGCATTCAGCCTGCCTCTGCCCACGCACCTGGCCGCGTGGGGCATAGCGCTCGCCCATCCCCTGATAGATCGTTTGGCCGGGCGCGAGGCTGCCGGTTACCTGGCCCTGACCAGAAGTCTGCTCGAAGCGCTGCACGATCACCCTTCTTCGGAACCCATTGCGATTGACATAGACGACGAAGACGGCGATGCCATTCACATCTATCTCGGTTGACGGCACCCTGCGCGAGCACCCCCGCACGGTAGCCCTGGTGGCAGGACTGGCGCTGGCTTTGGCGGGCTACGCCTGGCAGGTCGAGACGCGCTGGCTGCGCATCACTCGCCTGACGGTGCGCATCCCCGCTCTGCCTGCTGCGTTCGCGGGATACCGCATCGTGCACCTGTCCGACCTTCACCTGGGCGTGCGCACGAACGAGTCCCGCCTGCCGTGGGTCATTGCCGCAGCCAACCGCGAGCGCCCCGATCTGATCGTCGTCACCGGCGATTTCGTCACCGGCGGACGCAATAGCCTGGATACCGGCAGCGCGTTGCTGGCGGGCCTGCGTGCGCCGGATGGCACGTGGGGTGTGCTGGGCAATCACGACTACATGGTTGGGGCGGGGCGCGTGGCGGCCATGCTGGACAGAGCGGGCATCGGTCTGCTGGTCAACGCGGCGCACACGTTGCAACGGGGTTCGGCGGCGCTGGCTCTGGCGGGGATAGACGATATGATTCACGGCGCACCCAGCCTGCAGGCGGCTTTGCGCGATGTGCCCCCTGACCGCCCGGCGATTCTGCTCTCTCATGCGCCCGACTTCGCGCCGCGCGCCGCCGCTGATCCGCGCGTGGTGCTGCAACTCTCCGGGCATTCGCACGGCGGACAGGTGCGCTTGCCGGGGCTGCGACCGCCGGTGTTGCCGCGCGGTGGCAAAGCGTATCCGGAAGGGCTGTACACCATCGGCGGGCTGCAACTCTATGTCACGGTGGGCACGGGAACGGGCTGGCTGGCGCTGCGCTTCGGCTGTCGTCCGGAAATAGCCGTCCTCACGTTGCAGCCTGCGCCCTGAGGGGCGGGCGGGTCTGATGACCCTGGCACCTACCCGTGACCCATCATCCGTCACTTTTCTGGTATAATGCGCGCCATGCGCCGTCATATCTGTCTGAACGCGCACCTGCTCTCTGGCCAGGCCGGTTACCGCAGCGCGGGCATTAACGGCTACATTGCCAACCTGTTGCGCGCTCTGCCCGACGCCGCGCCGGATTTCACCTATACCGTGTTCGTCGGAGCACAGGTGCATCCGCCTGCGCACGAGCGGCTGGTGATCCGGCGCGCGGCCTGGAACACCGAACACCCGTTGCGCCGCATTCTGTGGGAACAACTGGCGCAGCCCTTCGCGCTGCGGTCGGTCCGTCCCGATCTGGCGCATGGGCTGGCCTTCGTGACGCCGCTGTTCAGCCGCGTGCCGTCGGTGGTGACGGTCTATGACCTGAGCTTCGTGCACTATCCCGACCGGCTGCCGGCGGCGCGGCGCTGGTACCTGCGGCTGTTCGCGCGATGGTCGTGCCGACGGGCGCGGCGGGTGATCGCCATTTCGCAGAGCACCGCCCGTGACCTGATGCAGACTTTCGGGTTGCCGCCTGAGCGGATCGATGTAGCCGTGCCGGGCGTCGGCGAGCAGTTCCGGCCTCTGCCGCAGACCGAGGTGCAGGCATTTCGCGCGCGCAAAGGTCTGCCCGACCGCTTTTTGCTATTTGTCGGCACGCTCGAACCGCGCAAAAATCTGCCTGTGCTGTTGCGCGCCTATGCTCAACTGTCCGCCTCGCAACGGCAGTCAGTGCCGCTGATACTGGCCGGAAGCAGGGGGTGGATGGACGGCGCGATTGAGGCGACGATCGCGGCGCACGACCTGGCGGGTACGGTGTTGCGGCCCGGTTACCTGCCCGCGGACGAGTTACCGTGGTGGTACAACGCCGCCGAGTGGCTGGTCTACCCCTCGGTCTACGAGGGGTTCGGGCTGCCGGTGCTGGAGGCGCTGGCCTGCGGAACGCCCGCGCTGGTCTCGGACGTTTCGTCGCTGCCGGAAGCTGTCGGCGAGGGCGGGCTGCGCCTGCCGCCGGACGATGTCTCCGCCTGGGCCGAAGCGCTGCGCCGGGCGTTGAGTGACACGGCCTGGCGGGCCGAGGCGAGCGCGCGCGGGCTGGCACATGCGGCTCGCTTCACCTGGGCGCAGACGGCGGCGCAGACGGTCGCGAGCTATCGTCGCGCCCTGGGCATGAATGGTGACAGTGGATGGTTTTCAGTAGACAGTGATCAGTTGTCAGTGGTCAGTGATCAGTAGACAGTGGTCAGTAGCCAGAAGCTGTTATGAACTTTCGCGCAATAGCTGCCCCTCACCCCTCAATCCCCTCTCCCTCGCGACTGTGTCGCGGGGCGAGGGGATGAGGGCAAAAAGTGCATAACACGCTCTAGATGTGCTCCTGAGCTGCCCAGGGCAGGCGCTGACGGTGCTGCTGCCAGACTTCGCGCAGCGCTGCGCGCAGTTGCCCATAGGTGGCGTAGACGGCTTCGTAGATGGCGCGGTTGGCCGGGTTGCTCTCGTAGACGCGCGGGGCGGCCTGCCCGCCGGTCAGCGCTTCTGGCAACGACGCAAACCAGCCGATGCCCACCGCGGCCAGCATCGCCGCGCCCCTGGCCCCAAACTCGTTGCCCGGCGGGACGATCACCCGCCTGCCGGTGACGTCGGCGATCATCTGGCAGAAGAAATGACTGCGCGACGCCCCGCCAGACAGGCGTATCTCGTCTATGCGGGCGGGGATGATGTCGTAGCCGTCGCGGATGGAGAAAGCCAGGCCCTCATATACGGCCCGCAACAGGTCGGCGCGGGTGTGCTCGGTGGTCAGACCGAAGAACTCGGCGCGGGCGGCTGGCTCGACGATGGGGGCGATGATGCCGTTGGCGCTGAGGTAGGGCAGGTAGATCACGCCGCGCGCGCCAGGCGGACTTTGCTGGGCCAGCGCTTCGACGGCGGCGAAGAGTTCGGCGGTGTTGCTGGCGCGCGCCTGTTCCGGCTGCGCGAACTGCGCAATGGCCCAATCCAGGCTGGTGGTGCCAGAGACGTTGATCGTCGCCCGCAGCCAGAGATCGCCTGGCTCGCAGAACAACACCCCCACCTCGCGCGGCTCGAAGACCGGCTGTGCCGTGACCAGGCAGTTGAGGAAGTTGGTGCCCAGCAGTGAGCAGGCCACGCCCGGCGTGTGCGCGCCGACGCCCAGCGCCGAGGCGGGCACGTCGCCCGCCCCCACCACCACGGGCGTGCCGGGGCGCAGACCGGTTTCTGCCGCGGCGGCAGTGTGTACGGTGCCAGCGATGGCCTCGGACGGCCTGACCGGCGGGAAGAGGTGCCGGTAGGCGCTGACGCCGAGCCATTCGAACATGGCCTCGCTGTAGGTGCGCGCCCGCGCGTCGCCCGGCATGACCGATGCTTCGGTGGGGTCAACCTGGATAGTGCCGGTGAGCCGGTAGCACAGCCAGTCCTTGCAACACAGCACGTAAGCCGCGCGTTCCAGGGTGGCCGGTTCGTTTTCGGCCAGCCAGCGCAGTACCGGCAGGGTACAGCCCTGCTGCATCACGCTGCCGGATGTGTCAAAAATGCGCGACATGAAGTCTGGGCGTTCGAGGCTGAAGCGGTCAATCAGCGGCTGCGTGCGCCCGTCGCACCACAGGATGGCATTGCGCACCGGTTCGCCGTGCGGGTCAATCAACCAGGCTCCCACCATGTTGCCCGTCAGCCCGACGGCGGCAATTTGTTCCGGCGCGACTCCGGCCTTCGCCAGCACCGCGCGAATGGCCGAACAGGTCATGGCCCAGATTTCGCGCATGTCCGCTTCGGCCCAGGCCGGGTGAGGGGTGAGCACGGCGGTGCGCTGTGCGACGGTGAGCACTTCGCGACCCTGCGGATCGATCAGCGCCGCCTTGACGACAGACGTGCCCGCGTCAATGCCCAGCAGATAGGTCTGCGCTGCCATCGAGGTCTCCCCTGATCAGCGTACCGCGCCCGCCGTCAGCCCTTCGACGAAGTTGCGTCCCACCAGCCCGAAGAGCACCAACACCGGCAACGCGGTGGCGGTGGCACCGGCCAGCAACAGGCCCCAGTCTACCTGATATTGCCCGATGATGCCCGCCAGCCCGACCGGCACGGTGCGGTTGGCTTCGCTGACGATGAGGATCGAACTGAAGATGTACTCCGTCCAGGAGGTAATGAAGGCGAAGATGGCGATGGCGGCTACGCCGGGCGCGGCCAGCGGTAGCAGGATGCGCACGATGATCCCCAGGCGCGTGGCCCCGTCCAGCGCGGCAGCCTCTTCGAGTTCCTGGGGGATGGTGCGGAAGAACGCCTGCAACATCCACACGGCGAAGGGGGCGGCCAGCGTCACGTCCACGATCACTAGCGCCAGCAGCCGGTCTACCAGTCCCAGGCGGCTCATCATGTCATACATGGGCACGAGCAGCAAGACGCCGGGAAAAGCATAGGTGATCAGGATGACGCGGAACATCATCTGCCGCCCTGGGAAACGCAGGCGATACAGCCCATAGGCGGCCAGCGTCGCCAGCACCACGGTGATGATCATGGTGCCCAGCGCTACGATCAGGCTGTTGCGCAGGTAGGTGGGGAATGGCGAGTGATTCAGCAGCTTGTCGTAGTGTTCCAGCGTGAACGACTGCGGGAACAGGGTCGGGTGACGGGCGATGATCTCCTGCGGCTCTTTGACCGACGAGGTGAAAATCCAGTAGAACGGAGCCAGGATGAGCACCATCAAGGCCAGCACGGCCAGGGCCAGGGGCATGTTGCGACGCACTTTGAGCAGCATGGTCACCTCTCGTCACTGTCCGATGCTGGCGACATGAAGCGAATGAACAGCGCGGCGAAGATGAGCAGGATGATGCCGGTCAGGACCGACATGGCCGCGGCCTGGCTGAGCCGGTACTTCTTGAAAGCAGTGTCGTAGATCAGCACGGGTAGGGTGGTGGTGGCCCTGGACGGCCCGCCGCCGGTCAACAGCCAGATGACATCGAAGACGTTGAACGACAGCAACGTGCCGATCAGCCCCATTACGAACAACACCGGTTGCAGGCTGGGCAGGGTGATAAAACGGAACTTCTGCACGACGTTCGCGCCGTCTACTGCCGCGGCTTCGTAGAGTTCGCCGGGGATGCGTTGCAGGGCAGCCAGCAGAATCACCGCGTTGAAGGGAAACCAGCGCCAGGAATTGATCAGAATGACCGAAATGAAAGCCGTATCGCCGGTGGAGAAGAAACCCATCGGTTTGTCTATGATGCCCAGGGCCTGCAACGAGTAGTTGACGATGCCGCCCGATGCGCTCAGCAGCCAACGCCAGATGATCACCACCACCACGGTGGGCACCACCCAGGAGAGGATGATCCAGATGCGGGCGATACGGTTGCCAACGAAATGCTGCTTGAGGATCAGCGCGGCGGCGAAAGCCAGCACCGTCTGCACCAGGGCATTGCCCACCACCCAGATGGCGCTGTTCTTGAGCGCGGCGCGGAACTGCGGCGAGTTCAACACGCGCTGATAATTGTCCAGCCCTACATACTCGCCGGGTGTGCCGATGAACTTGATATTCTGCAGGCTCAGGTTGATGGACATCAGCAAGGGATAGAGGATGGTCGCGGCCAGCCACAGCAGGAGCGGCAGCACGAAAGCATAGCCCATCAGCGTGTTGATGGAGAGCCACTGCGAGCGGAAGTTCGCCCAAAGTCGGGCGCGCGCGGTGTGTGGGGTCG
>DDBP01000084.1 GCA_002332795.1 Anaerolineales bacterium UBA2029
AACTGACGACTGAAGGCTGAGAACTGAGAACTAAAGACTGATAACTCAGGCCGGGGGCCACGAGGCGCGTCAGCGCCGAGTGGGGCTGAGGTAAAGCGGAGCGCGGCAAAACTGCCTGACACATTTTGCACGCACCCCGCAGCAATTTACCGTTGACCGCCGCGTCAGGTGATGGTATATTTCTAGCTGCCTGGCCCCGTAGCTCAACATGGCAGAGCAGTTGACTCTTAATCAATTGGTTGCAGGTTCGAGTCCTGCCGGGGTCACCAGCCAGCGCTCACCATACGGTGAGCGTTTTTCGTTGCCGTGCGCACCTGCCATGTGTCCCTCATTTTCGCTGGATGCTCCCCTGCGCTATGATTAGGGGTGTTACCTGCGCAGGCACAGCCAAGGAGCGCACCTTTCATGTTCACCAAAGCGCTTTCGTGGATTCACCTGGCGACGTCCATGGGGCTGTCCCCTCTGTGGAACGCCCTCCGTTACCATGCCGCGCTGCAGAGCGCTCAGCGCCGCTACCGCCGCCCCCGCCCTACCGGCCCCTTTCAGACGCCCGGCCCAATCCGGCAGGTTGAACCCAGCCCCAATGGCGTCCTTCTGCGCGCCGAGCGTGCCGCCATCGAGTTGACCGCCCTGGGCGATGAGATCGTGCGGGTGCGGCTCAGCCCTTCGGGCGAGTTCGCGCCGCTGTTCTCCTATGCGGTGCTCGGCGGAGGCGATCCTCCGCGCACGTTGCATATCTCCGAGCAGGCGCAAACGGTGTTGCTGGAGACCGAACGCCTGTTGTGTCAGGTGGAGCGCGAAACCTGTCGTCTGACCCTGCTGACGCCGCATGGACACCTGCTCAGCGACGATGCCGAGGGATTGGCCTGGCGCGGGTCGGAGGTGCGCTGGTCGCGCAGGTTACCGTCGGACGAGTCCTGTCACGGCCTGGGCGAGCGGGCCAGCGGCCTGAATCTACGCGGCAGGCGGCTGGCGCTGTGGAACACCGATCCCGGCCCCGCCTACCCCTGCGATGCTGATCCGCTGTATACCAGCATCCCCTTTTACCTGGGCGTGCGCGGCGAACTGGCCTTCGGCGTGCTATGGGACAACCCGGCCCGCGGCCTGGTTGATCTGGGCGCGAGTGATGCGGGAACCATGACCTTCAGTGCCGAAGAGGGCGAACTGTGCTTCTACCTGCTGGCCGGGCCGACCGTGCCGGACGTGATGCGTCAGTATACGGCGCTGGTGGGGCAGATGCCACTCCCGCCCCTGTGGGCGCTGGGCTTTCATCAGTCGCGCTGGAGCTACAAGACGGCGGCAGAGTTTCAGCGCCTGGCGAGCGAATTCCGCGCCCGCCGACTGCCCTGCGACGTGCTCTACTTCGATATTGATTACATGGATGGCTTCCGCGTCTTCACCTGGAATCGCCAGGCATTCCCCGACCTGCCAGGGCTGGTGGACGAACTGGCGGCGCAGGGTTTCAAGAGCGTGGCCATCCTCGACCCCGGCATCAAGGTAGACCCGGCCTATCCAGTCTACCAGAGCGGCCTGCGCGAAGACGTGTTCCTCAAGCTGCCCGACGGTAAACCGGTCACTGCGCCCGTCTGGCCGGGAATGTGCCACTTCCCAGACTTCACACGCCCGGCAGTCCGTTCGTGGTGGGCGGAAAAGGTGCGCGACCTGCTGGCCTCGGTTCGCTTCGCCGGCCTGTGGAACGACATGAACGAACCCACCGCTATCAGTTACCGCATGGGCACGACTCTACCTGACGCCACGCGCCACGACTGGGAAGGGATGGGGCGTTCGCACGTGGGCGGCGGGCACAACGTCTATGGCATGCTGATGGCGCGTGCCACCCGCGAGGGCATGGCACAGGCCCGCCCGGACGCCCGCCCCTTCGTGATGACTCGCGCGGCCTACGCCGGTGCGCAGCGCTACACGTCTTCCTGGACGGGCGACAACGCCTCGACCTGGGATCATCTGCGGCTGAGCCTCAGCATGGTGCTCAACTGCGGGCTGTCTGGCATGGCCTTCACCGGGCCGGATGTAGGCGGCTTCGCGGGTGTGCCGGACGGCGAACTGTTCGCCCGTTGGATGCAGGCAGCCAGCCTGTTGCCCTACTTCCGCGTGCACACCATGGCAGGCACGCCTCCCCAGGAACCCTGGAGCTATGGCGAGCGCGTCGAAACGGTCTGCCGCAAGGCCCTGGAATGGCGCTACCGCCTGCTGCCCTACCTCTATTCGGTGACGGCGGAGTGCGCCCAAACGGGCCTGCCCATCGTCCGCCCGCTCTTCCTGGCCGATCCCGCCGACCCGCGTTTGCACGGCGTTGACGACGCTTTTCTGGTCGGCGAAGCGCTGCTGGTGGCTCCCGTGCTCGAACCCGGCGCGACGGCGCGCCCGGTCGTCCTGCCGCGCGGGATGTGGTACGAGCTGGAGACCGGTCAGGCCGTCGTGGGCGGCGGGACGGTCACCGTCGCCGCCCCGCTCGAACGGCTGCCGGTCTATGTGCGCGCTGGCGCAGTGATCCCGCTGTGGCCGGTGATGCAGTACGTCGGCGAGCGCCCCGTCGAGGAACTGTCGCTGCGCGTGTACGTGGGCGACGGCGAGAGCGCCTTCTACGAAGACGCGGGCGAGGGGTTGGCCTATCAGCAGGGCGACTATCGCTGGTCCTATTTCACGGTGCGCTTGCTGGGCACTGGCACGCTGGTGATCGAGTGGCGGCGAACCGGCTCGTATGAGCCGACCTACCGTCAGGTGCGCGTGGAAGTGATCGGGCTGGCCGAAGAGCCGCAGGCCATCCTGGTAGACGGCCAGGGCGCGCCGGTGTGGTACTACGAAAAGGGCGTGGTCGAACTGGTCGCGCCGCCCTTCAGCGAAGCGCGGCTGGTCGCGCGGGCCGAGTCCAACCGCGAGGAGACTCTGCCACACCGTCCCGACCGCTAGTCGCGACCGGAGGTCTCGGCGCGAATCCGTTGCAGCAGCGCGGCCAGTTCGGGCGGAGACGGGTTCCACTGATAGCGGCTCATATCCAGCGTGTCGTGCTCGTCGAAGACGACGCCCTCCGCCTCCAGCCGCAGGCGTTGTTCCAACGCCGCCTCTGGCGACCCCTTGATGCTGATGCGCCCCTGCGCGTTGAGCACACGATGCCAGGGCACGGGCGGTTCGTTGCGCGCCTGCTTGAGCGCGCTGAGCGCCCAGCCGACTTCGCGCGCCCCGTGCGGCACCCCCAGCATTTCGGCCACGCGCCCATAGCTGAGCACCTTGCCAGGCGGAATGCAGCGCACGAGCGCGTACACCTGCGCGTTGAAGGAAGAAGATGGTCGCATGGCTGTTCTCGACAGGGCAGCGGGCGAGAAGTCGCGCCTTCGGGCCGAGGCCCACATGCACGGCCCATAGCCTATTGTACGCGACATGGGCACGAAGAAGCCACAACCGAGAACGCCCGCCGGCGACCGTCCGGGCGTATACACAGGGCGCGGAAAGCAGGGAGATGTAGAATAGGGATGCGGCTGGTTTGCAGGCAGTATGAGAGCGCTCTGACAAGAAAAGCCCAATGCCTCGTCGCCAGATACCTTTTACCCCCAATCACTATTATCAGTTTTATGACCGCGGCCACAATCGGCAGGCCGTTTTCTTCGAGGATGACAAACACGACCAGCGACCCGGACGCTTTTCGCACCGTGCTGGGGACGCTGCTCGACGCTGAGTTCGCGGCGCTGGCGGACGTGCGCCCCGCTGCCTGGGACGGGGATCGCCTGCGCGCGGTGCGGGGATGATCGCCGCGCTGGTGGTTAGTACGCTGGCGGAGGGAGGGGGATGGATAGTCTTCGATAACGGTCAGTCCTGGTGCGCAGAGCTTCGCGGAATCTCCAATGTAAGAAGGTAAATTAAGTGATTTAAATTCTCATTCCAGCAATTTTATAGTAACATTGAGATGCTCGCATTTATGTTTAGAAGGGGGAAGCAATGAATCAGGAACAACCCATTAAAGTCGTGGTCAAACAAAAAGGTGGGCCAGGCTGTTTCAAAATAGGCTTGGGGGTCGGCTGCGTTGCTCCTGCAGCGTTCTGTGTAGGTCTGATTGTGATTGCCGTGATCGTCATGGCGCTGGTTCAGGCTGGCGAAAAAAGCGCAACGGAACAGGCCATCAAACGTAACAATGGGTTCGGCTCGTTTGAGAAACCCATCCCTGCCCAACAATGGGCCCTGTTCGAAGAAGGTACGGTGCGCGCGACCAAGCTGATTCGCCAAGCGGATCAGATGGTCGAGGAATTCAATGCTTTCAATCCCGATCCTCCCGCGGGTGCGGACTATGTCTTGGTATGGTTTGAATTGCAGTGCAACGTTGAGAAATGTGATCCTGATTTGTTGGACCTACGCCTGATGGATAGTCAGGAAAAGGCATGGGGTGAACCCTGGGTTCTCGTTCTGGATCCGGATTTCGATAAGGCGGCAGTGCGTGGCGCTACAACTGCTGGTTGGCAAGGATTCCAGTTTCCTGTTGGTGAGCCTGTCCGGACGATCAAAATCGAATGGGGCAGCGAGACTCTTCACGTTGAACCGCCCGCCGCTCAGATTGCGCCATAATGGCCGTGCGCAGTAGCAGAATGACGTGCATCACAAGCACCAAGCCAGCTTGGTGATGATGGTACAGACCATCGCCAGGGGGATTTCGGGGGTGATCGCCGTGCTGTGGGTCATGAACCTGGCCTTTCTGCTGATCCCTTCCCCCTCCTCATCACCCGCAGCACGCGCGGCATGACGCGCTCGTACAGCGCGTACAGCCCGCGCGACGGCGCATAGTCCCACGCGCCGATATGCCGCACCACCGTCCCGCCGAAGCCGTCCTTGAAGCGGTAGACGCCCCACATCGGCGCGTCGGGGCGGAACTCGTCCGGCGCGCCCCAGAAGTCGTAGGTCGGGTAGCCGTGCGCCCGCGCCCAGCGGATCGCCTCCCACTGCAACAGGTAGGTGGGCATCCGCTCGCGCTCTTCGTTGCTACTCATGCCGTAGAAATACCACGCCTTGGGGCCGAAGTGAAACAGCACCAGCCCGGCCAGGGCGCGCCCCTGGTACTCCGCCAGAAACGCCACCGCCAGCCCTGCTGCAATGAAGCGCGACCACGCCGCGCGGTAATAGTCCGGCGGGCGGATGAGGAAGCCCTGCCGCTCCCCCGTGACGCGGTAGAGCGCGTAGAGCGTCTCGAAGTCGGCGGCTGAGTCGGCGGGGCGGACAGTCACGCCGTGTTTGATCGCCAGGCGAATCTTGCGCCGCGTGCTCTGGTTCATGCCCGCCAGCAACGCCTCTTCGCTCTGCGTCAGGTCGAGCGTCAGTGTGTTGCGGAACTGCACCTGCGTTGCACTGAAGCGCCAACCGCGCTCCCGCAGCAGAGCCAGCACCGCCTGCCCCGCCGGATCGTCCTGCGGGGGACGGTCGGGGTCAGTGCCGCCGGGAATGCCCGTGCCTGCGACCACATCCGGATCGATCTTCAGCCAGATGGCGCGGCGCTGCCGGGCGAGCGCCTCCAGGTGTGCCAGCACGCCATCCACCAGAACCGGGTTGCGCCAGTCCAGGGCCGGGCCTTTGGGCACGTACATCACCCGCAGCGGCCCGATGCGCCGCGTCAGCACCGAGGCGGCGGCGACCGTCGCGCCGGACGGGTCGCGAAAGGCCAGGCGCTCCGGCCCCCAGCCGATTTCGTCGCGCTTGAACTCGCCCCAGTCCCACGTCTGCAGGACGTGCGCGGCGGGTAGAGGGCGCAGCAGCGCGTGCCAGGTCTCGCGGTCGTTGATGGGGGTGACGGTCAGCATGGGAACTCACTCCGCGCGGCGCAACAGGCGCATCGCCAGCCGGTAGAGCGCGTAGAGCGGCGGGCGATAGACGCGGTCCCACGCCCCCGCGCCGCGCACGACCTGCCCGCCCCAGCCGCGCTTGAAGCGATAGACGCCCCACAAGCCATCGGAGCGGGACTCGAACTGCGCTTCGAGTTCGTCCGGCTCGGCGTCGGGCACGCCATAGAGATCGTACCAGCGCGCGCCGCCCGCCTTCGCCCACTGAATGCCCGCCCACTGTACGCCGTAGGAAGCCATGCGTTGACGCTCACGGTCGGACGACGCGCCGTAGAAGTACCACGCCCACTGGCCCAGCCGGAAGACCATCACGCCGGCCAGGTCTTGCCCGCCGTAGCTGCCCAGGATCAGCGCAGCGCGGCCCGCCGGCGCGAACAGGTCATAGGCGCGCTGATAGTACGCGGGCGCGTGCACGCCGAACTGATCGCGCGCGCCCGTCTCGGCCAGCAGCGCGTTGAAGCGCGGCACGTCGTCGCGCGTCCCATAGCGGATGGCGACCTCGAACTTCGCGCTCTTGCGGATGTTGCGGCGCGTGCCTTGATTCATGCGGGCCAGGATCGTCTCCTCGTCACCGCTGATGTCCAGCACGATGGTGCGCGGCGGCTGCACTGTCTGCGGGCTGCGGCGGAAGCCATAGCGGGCGAAGTCTATCCCCTCCAGTCCCAGCCCCGGCTCGATCTTCAGCAGGACTGCCCCGCGCTCCCGCGCCGCCCCGTCGAGCGCCCTCAGCAGCGCGCTGACCTGTGCCGCGTCTGCCCAGTCCACCAGCGGCCCGGCGGGGATATAGGCGAGCGTCCCCAGGCCGAGCGGTAGCGGTCGCAACAGCATCTGCGCCCCGGCGACCAACGCCCCTGTGTCGTCGGCCAGGGCCACACGGACAGGCTGCCAGCCGAAGGCAGCCTTCAGCGCGCCCCAGTCGCTCAGTTGCAGGAGGTGCGCGCGCGGTTGCGCGGCGACGAAGTCGTCCCAGGCGGCGGAGTCAGGGGTCAGCGGGTGCAGGATCATCGAGTCTCCGGTTGTGTACGTTGGCGCTGCGGGGATTATACCGCGCGAGAGAAGAGGTGTGTCCAGGCCAGCAGGCGGCTTCCCCTCGCCGCGCGACGCAGTCGCGAGGGAGTTCAGGGGCGGACAGGACTAGCGCAAGCGTTACGGTTGGCTCG
>DDBP01000206.1 GCA_002332795.1 Anaerolineales bacterium UBA2029
AAGGTCACACGCATCCAGGCGGTTCAAGACTTTCGCCCCAAGACTCGAATACACCCGAACGAAACAGGTGTGTTGTAGTCTGGGGGCGAGGGGCCGGAACCGCGGAGACGCGGAGGGCGCAGAGGAGAGGAGCATCGAGAACTCTGTGCTTTTCTCTGGAGCCTCTGTCCTCTCTGTGGTGAATTCTGCCCGAACCTGGCAATCGAGTGGTTTTGCTCTGCATTCTGTTGGAGTGACGGATCGTGGATCGTGCCATCATTGGCGTTGACCTGGGCGGCACGCAGATGCGTGTGGCCCGCTTTGATGCTCAACTGAACATCCAGGAGCGGCTGGCGCAGCCGACCAAAGCCCGCGAGGGCCGCGATCGCGTCATCAGCCGCCTGCTCGACCTGATCGCGCGGGTGGTGCCGGATGAGCCGGCGGCCCTGGAGGGGATCGGCGTTTCGGTGCCGGGGCCGATCAACCCCCATGAGGGCACGGTGGTCAAGCCGCCGAACCTGCCCGGCTGGCACAACGTACCCATCCGGCAGATCATCCAGGAGCGCTTTGGCTGTCCAACGTATCTGGGCAATGACGCCAACGTGGCGGCGCTGGCCGAAGCAACACAGGGCGCGGCCAGGGGCTATCGCTATGTGCTCTATCTGACGGTCAGCACAGGCATTGGCTCTGGCATTCTGGACGACGGCCGCTTGTTGGTGGGGGCAGAGGGCCTGGGCGCAGAAGCCGGACATATGCTGATGGTGGTAGATGGTGAGGTGAAGGACATCGAGGCGGTGGCGTCGGGCACGGCGATCGCGCGTCAGGCAGTCGAGCGGCTGCGCGCGGGCGAAGTGTCGCTGATCCGCGACCTGGTGAACGGCGATCTGGACGCGGTCAGCGCCAGGATCGTGGCACAGGCGGCGGCGCAGGGGGATCGGCTGGCGACCTCGCTCATCGAACGGGCTGGCTTCATGGTGGGGCTGGCCGTGGTGAGCCTGCTGCACGTGTTCAACCCGCAGATCGTGGTCGTCGGCGGCGGGGTGAGTAACGCGGGTGAACTGCTGTTCGCCCCCTTGCGACGGGCCGTGGCCGAGTATGTGCTCGACCCGGCGTATTGTCGGGGAGTGCCGATTGTACCTGCATCCCTGGGGGACAATGTGGCCCTCATCGGCGCGGCGGCGTTGGTCGCCACGCACGGCGGTAGCTTCCTGCCCGCCTGAGCATGGCTGTGCGCTCCATGAAGAGAACTCACTGATGACAGACACAACCACTATTCTGATCATTGATGACGACCGCGCCCTGGTGGAGATGTTCGCCAGTGTGCTGCGCGCGAATCAGTTCGCCGTAGTCACCGCGCACGACGGGCAAGAAGGGTTGCGCAAGGTTTACGAACACCGGCCCGACCTGATCATCCTGGACATCAACATGCCCATGATGGACGGTTGGGTGGTCTGCCAGCGGGTGCGCGAAGTGAGCAATGTGCCCATCCTGATGCTGACGGCGCAGTCTTCGCCGGAGGAGATCGTCAAGGGGCTGGAGATGGGCGCGGACGATTACGTGCTCAAACCCTGCGAACCGCACGTGTTGCTGGCACGGGTGCGGGCGATCCTGCGGCGAGCGGCCAGCGAACCGGTGTCCTATTCCAAAGACGTGGCCTACAGCGATGACTACCTGACGATCAATGCCGAGGCGCGGCGGGTGACGGCCAACGGTGAGCCGGTGAAGCTGACGCCCACCGAGTTCAACCTGTTGATGATGCTGGTGAAGAACTCGCCGCGTGTGGTGCCCTACCGCGACCTGCTCGAACAGGTGTGGGGTTTCGAGTACATAGACGATCTGGACTACCTGCGCGTGTATATCTGGCATCTGCGCCGCAAGCTCGAACCCAACCCCAGGGAACCTACCTATATCATCAACGAACTGGGCGTTGGATATCGCTTCGAGAAGCAGAAATGACTGGAGGCGCGCCCTGACGGGCATGCCTCAGTGTCGGGATAGAAGTTGAACCGCAGAGGCGCAGAGGTCACAGAGAAAGGCACAGAGACTTTCTCATTTTGTTCGCCTCTGCGCCCCCGGTGTCTCTGCGACAAATTCCGCCCCCGAATCCGCATGCACCCCGCCCGATCGCCCGACGCCCGACTCTCATCTTGCCAAGACCTGCTCCAGACGCGATAATCATCGGCGGCCCTGTCTGCTCAAGACGGGGTCAGGAGCCGGCGGCATGGTCTTGTCCGCTCCTTTCCAGGGCAGTGGGCTTCTTTCGCCCGCGCCAGCGCTACTGGTTTGCGGGCGTTCTTTGTCCAAATAGATGCTTTACGTCTCGTTGGCTGATCAGGAGCAATGCGTATGGCAACGTTGAATCGGGTCCTGCCTGGCCCCAAAGCACAAGCCCTCATCGAACGCGACTCGGCGGTGATGTCGCCGTCGTACACTCGCGGCTATCCCTTCGTCATCGAGCGAGGGCAGGGATCGTGGGTGTGGGACGTGGACGGCGAGCGCTACCTGGACTTCACGACCGGCATTGCCGTCACCGCGACCGGTCACGCTCACCCGGCAGTGGTCAAGGCCATCCAGGAGCAGGCCGAGAAGTTCATCCATATGTCGGGCACGGATTTCTACTACCTGCCGCAGATCGAGCTGGCCGAGCGCCTGGCTTCGGTGGCCCCCTTCGACGACGAGGCGATGGTCTTCTTCGGCAACAGCGGTGCAGAAGCGGTCGAAGCGGCCATCAAACTGGCGCGTTTCTACACCGGGCGGCAGTTGTTCATCGGCTTTCTGCGCAGCTTTCACGGGCGCACGCTGGGCGCGCTGAGCTTCACCGCCAGCAAGTATGTGCAGCGCCAGGGATTCTCACCGCTCGTTTCCGGCGTGACGCACGTGCCGTATCCCGATCCCTATCATCCCCTGCTGCGCGAAGACGGTTACGCCGATCAGGGCGAGGCGGTGCTGCACTACATCGAAGACCTGCTGTTCAAGACTCTGGTCCCGCCGGACGAAGTGGCGGGCATCCTGGTCGAGCCGATCCAGGGCGAGGGCGGCTACGTGGTGCCGCCGGATAGCTTCCTGCCGGGGCTGCGCGAGCTATGCGATCGCTACGGCATTCTGCTGATCGTGGACGAAGTGCAGACAGGCATGGGCCGCACCGGCAAATGGTGGGCGGTGGATCACTGGAACGTCAAGCCCGATATTGTCTGCGCAGCCAAGGGCATTGCCAGTGGCATGCCGCTGGGCGCGACCATCGCCCGCAAAGAGATCATGCGCGAATGGCAGCCGGGGGCGCACGCCAGCACGTTCGGCGGCAACCCGGTCAGTTGTGCGGCGGGCATTGCCACCTTCGACCTGCTGAAGGACGGCTACATTGCTAACGCGGCACGGATGGGCGAATACATGATGAACAGGCTGCGCGAGATTGCGACGCGCCATCCCAGCATCGGCGACGTGCGCGGGCGCGGCCTGATGGTGGGCGTGGAATTTGTGCGCGACCGGCAAACGCGCGAGCGCGCGCCGGAGATTCGCGATGCGGTGGTGACGCATGCCTTCGAAAACCGGCTGCTGCTGCTGGGCTGCGGCCCGAACACCATCCGCGTCATTCCGGCGCTCAACGTCGAGCGCGAGATCATTGACGAGGCGATGGTCATTCTGGAGCACGCCATCGGCCTGGCCGAAGAAGAGTTGTTGCGCTGAGGTTCGAAGGCTCAGGGGCGGACAGCGATTGAGCGCCTCTCAGACAGGAGGCTGTCCTTAACTTTACCTCACCCCCGCCTCGGCGCTGGCGCGCCTCGTGGCCCTCTCTCCATGCATGGAGAGGGGGCGAGCCGGGCGCAGCGAGGCTGGGGG
>DDBP01000150.1 GCA_002332795.1 Anaerolineales bacterium UBA2029
CTGCGCACCAACCTGATGTTCTATGGCGTTGACCGTCAGACCAGGGCACTGGTGTTCACTTCCCCAGTGCCTGGCCAGGGTGCGAGCACGGCCCTGGCCAATCTGGCCGTCTCTCTGGCCCAAGGCGGACACGAAACTCTGGTGATTGATAGCGATCTGCGCCGCCCCGTCCAGCATACCCTGTGGGGGCTGCCCAATGAGCACGGTCTGACCACCATGTTGCTGGACAATGCGGCTCTGGCCGATCCGCCTCTGCAAGACGTAGGGGTGGAACGCCTGCGCGTGCTGACCAGCGGTCCGCTGCCCCCCAATCCCGCCGACCTAGTCGGCTCCAAACGCATGGACGACGTGATCGCCGCCCTGCGGCAGCGGGCCGATTATGTGCTCTTCGATGCGCCGCCAGTGCTGGCCGTCAGTGATGCGGCAGTGCTGGGGCACAAGCTCGACGGGCTAATCCTGGTCTTGCGGGCGGGGACTGCGCGCCGCGACCATGCCGCTCGCGCCAGAGAGGAACTGGAGCGAGTCAACGTACCGGTGCTGGGCGTGGTGCTGGTCAACGCACCGCGCGACAGCGCCCTGAGCCGTTACTACAGCCAGGCATAATCGTTCGAACACGTGGAGAGGTGGGCATGAAGGGATTGATCCTGAGCGGAGGCAAAGGCACGCGCCTTTACCCCCTGACGTACACCCGCGCCAAACAGTTGATCCCGGTCGCCAACAAGCCGGTGCTCTTCCGCGTCATCGAAGCCATCCGCGATGCGGGCATCACCGAGATCGGCATCGTCATCGGCGACACCGGGCCGGAGATCAAGGAGGCCGTGCAGGACGGTTCGCAATTCGGCGTGCGGGTGACCTATATTCAACAGGAAGCGCCCCTGGGACTGGCTCATGCCGTCAAGATCTCGCGCGACTTCCTGGGGGACGAGCGCTTCGTGGTGTTCCTGGGCGACAACGTGATCCAGGGCGGCATCAGCCCGCTGATCGCCGAGTTCGCCCATCATCACGAGTGGAACAGTCAGATCGTGCTCACTGAGGTGGAATTCCCCGAACAGTATGGCGTGGCCCGCCTGAACGGTGAAGGGCGCGTGGTGGAACTCATCGAGAAGCCCAAGAATCCGCCTTCTAACCTGGCCCTGGTGGGCATCTACATGTTCGATCACCATATCTTCGAGGCCACCGAGGCGATCAAACCGTCCTGGCGGGGCGAACTGGAAATCACCGACGCCATTCAATGGCTGGTGGAACACGGCTACGTCGTCTATCCGCACATTCACCGTGGCTGGTGGATCGACACGGGGCGCCCCGGTGACATGCTCAACGCCAACAGCCTAGTGCTGGAAGAACTGACGCCCGAAATCCGCGGTAGTGTGGATAGCGCCTCCGAAGTGGACTCGCGCGTGACCGTCGAGGAGGGCGCGGAGATCATCAATAGCGTGGTGCGCGGCCCGACGATCATCGGGCGACATACGCGCATCGTCAACAGTTACGTCGGGCCGTTCTCCAGCATCTATCACCATGTGGTCATCGAAAACAGCGAGATCGAGCGCAGTATCGTGCTGGAGCACAGCGTCATCCGCGACATTCCGACGCGCATCCAGGATAGTCTGATCGGTCGTCACGCCGAAGTGACCGTCAACATGCTGCGGCCCAAAGCCCTGAAGATGTATCTGGGCGACTACAGTCAGCTAGCGTTGCTCTAGCCCCCTTCAAGAAGCGAGCCATGATGCCCATTCGTCTCATCGTCGCCGACCTGGATGGCACCCTGCTCAATTCGCAACACGAGGTGCCGCCCTTCACCGAAGCCGCCATCCGCGCCGCACAGGAACGCGGCGTGTTGTTCACCGTCGCTACGGGCAAAACGTTTCCCTCCACGGTAGCGCTGATTGAGCGTTTCGGGATCACCATCCCGCTGATCTGCGGCAACGGCACGCAGGTCTTCGCGCCGGATGGCACCCTGCTCTACGCTGACCCCATCCCGCTCGACTACGCGCTGGAAGCCATCGAACTGGCGCAGCAGCGTGGTTTTCTGCCCGTCGTTTACACCGAGATGGGACTGCTCACCACCGTGCATGACGACAACGTGGCCGAGCTGGTCGCTCACCACGAGCCTGAGCCTGTGCTGGTACACGACCTGCCACAGGCACTGCGCGAACAGTACCGCCCCTTCAAGATGGTGCTGATGAATCAGGACCACGAAGCCGTCAACCGCTTTGCCGACGAACTCCGCCAGGTCTTCGATGGGCGGGCGGAGATTGTGCGGTCGGGCCTGCTTTCGGTCGTCGAAGTGATGCCCGCCGGCGTGACCAAGGGTACGGCGCTGCTTCATATCCTGGATCACCTGGGCCTGGAGCCGCAGCAGACCATGTGCTTTGGCGACAACTGCAACGATCTGGATATGATTCAGCGGGCGGGCATTGGCGTGGCGATGGCCCATGCGCCCGAAGAAGTCCGCCGGGCCGCGGATTACGTCACCGGCACCAACGACGAAGACGGCGTAGGTCACGCCATCTGGCGCTTCGTTCTCTCCGGGCAGGATGTGCAGCCCGTGCCGCAGACTGCGACAAGGAGCACCGACTGATGAAGACAATACTGGTCACCGGTGGAGCGGGTTTCATCGGCAGCGCCTTCGTGCGCCGCATGGTGACGCGCTATCCGCACTACACGATCGTCGTGCTGGACAAACTGACTTACGCGGGCAACCTGGACAATCTGATCCCCGTGCAGGATGCGCCCAACTATCACTTCGAGCGGGGCGACATCGCGCACCGCCCGACGGTGCAGCGCGTGATTGAGCAATACGGCGTGGATGCCATCGTCAACTTCGCCGCCGAAACGCATGTGGATCGCTCCATCCTCGACCCCGACGCCTTCATCCAAACCGACGTGGTCGGCGTGTACACCCTGCTCGACGTGGCCCGCCAACTGGGAGTGGCGCGCATGCATCACGTCAGCACCGACGAAGTCTACGGCTCAATCTCGGAAGGGTTTTTCCGCGAGGGCGATCCCCTGCTGCCCAACAGCCCCTACGCTGCCAGCAAGGCGGGCGGTGAGATGATGGTGCGCGCCTATCATGTGACCTACGGCCTGCATACCACGGTCACGCGCGGCAGCAATACCTTTGGTCCCTACCAGTATCCGGAGAAGCTCGCGCCATTCTTCATCACCGAGGCCATAGACGACCGCCCGTTGCCGCTCTATGGCGACGGGATGCAGGTGCGCGACTGGCTCTATGTAGACGATCACTGCGATGCCATTGACACTGTGCTGCATCACGGCGCACCGGGGGCCATCTACAACGTGGGCGGAGAGCACGAACTACACAACATCGAGGTCACCCGCTTCATCTTGAAGACCCTGGGCAAGCCAGAAAGCCTGATCCGCTTCGTGGCCGACCGCCCCGGCCACGATCGCCGCTATGCCCTGACCAACGACAAGATTCGGGCCGAACTCGGCTGGTCTCCTCAACACAGTTTCGAGCAGGCCATGACCGAGACCATCCGCTGGTATCAGCAAAACGAGTGGTGGTGGCGCAAGATCAAGACCGGGGAATACCTGGAATACTACAAGCGCCAGTATGCCGAACGGCTGGCACAGAGCCAGCCGTAGCCCTCGCGCGATCGCGTTTGCTTCGCCAGCCGCCCGGCTGGCGATTTTTTGTCATCGCGCCCGCTACA
The DNA here is from genome assembly GCA_002332795.1 of Anaerolineales bacterium UBA2029. GTDB lineage: Bacteria > Chloroflexota > Anaerolineae > Aggregatilineales > Aggregatilineaceae > UBA2029. The sequence continues at coordinate 3,675 of DDBP01000150.1, forward strand.
GGGGCGGCGCGGGCACGACCAGTTCGTTGTGATCGCGCACGGCCAGCCCCATGATCGCGTCGTTGGGATAGAACGCGATGCCAGGGAACAGGCCAATGACAAAGCCCTCGAAGCGAGTGCGCAGCAACCCGTCCTCCGGCCCCACCGGTCGCCCGTAGATGTCCACCATGCGCGCCACCGGATCGCCAGCTTTCAGGAAGTCGCCCGGCTGCACCAGGTGATGGACGATGCAGGCATACGGCACGCGCGGGTGAATGGTGCGCCGCACCGGATACCCTGGCCGGATGACAGGCACCGGCGGCAAGGGTTCAGGCGATCCCGGCAACATCCCTGCCCAGCGCATCACATTGCGGATGCCCACGACCACGGCCTGCACGTGCAGCTCGTGTACCGTCTGCTGCCCGCCGATCTCGATGGTGATGGCGGGGATGCGCGCGCGGTTGAGCGTCGCCCCGCTCACCGAGCGGTGCAGGTCCATGTCCATATAGCGATTGGAGGCAAACTCGTTGATCACCGTCAGCCCCAGCGCATCGAGCATCCCGCCGATGGTCTGCTGCAGCTTCATGGCGACCGGCTTGTCCGCCTGACTGTGAAAGAACACCGGATCGCGAAAGGCAAATGGAATAGAGCGGATGCCGAAGTCATGCAGATCGATCAGGTAACTGGCCGTGGACTGAATGCTATCGAACAGACGCGCGTAAGCCTGCTCCAGGGCCGGCGCAAAGTGATTGGTCTGGTCGTCGTAGACCGCCGGCAGGCCAGGGAACAGGCGGTTGGGGTCCCTGCCGTTGAGATAGTAGGGACTGCGCGCGCCCGTGCGCAACCCCGCCGGGCTGAGGGTGGGAATAGCGACGATCGTGCCGCGCAGCTCGCGCACCAGGCTTTCGGTGATCAGGCGATGAATGACCGCAATGCCGTCGTATTCGCTGCCGTGAATATTCGCTGTCAACCACAGCACTGGCTGCGCTTCGCGCCTGCCCTGCGCCACAATCACCGGAAAGAACTCAGTGCCGCCCGTAGGTAGCGGGAGCGCCTCAAAAACACCATAGACAATCTGCCCTGGCACAGCGGTCGCATTACCGATCTGCAAGCTCATGGGGTGGCGCTCCTGGGGGCGATTCCGTTCGACGTTCAAGGGCGATCACGTCTGGCCAGCGCGTTGGCCAGATGAGCGCCGATCAATTCCAGCATCATGACTTGCTTCTGGGCAATAGCCTCAGGCTGCGCCCGGCAGGCCAGCAACACGCCATAGCGCAACGCCATACCCACCGGCACACATACCGCCCGGTTCATCCTTTGTTGCTGTACAAAGGGATGCGACAGGGCATCCGCCGGGCCAATGGCGCGGCTCTGTCCGTTGCGGGCTACCCAGCCCACCAGCGACTCTTCGCCGTTCTGCTGCGACGGTGCCGCGGCTATCAGTTCCGCTGAGCCAGCCTGACTGCGCACCACCAGGCTATCGGGCGAGCGTTCGTCGGGCGCATAGAAAGCGGCATAGTCGTATCCCAGTTCGCAAATGGCTTCGACGGCGGCCTGCAACATAGCCCTGGTGGAACGCGCCCGCGTCAGTTTCTTGGCCAGTGTCCGCACGGCGGGCGCAATGTCGGTGCGCAGGGTCTGCAGACGACGCTCCTCGGTCAGGCGCTTGATACGCCGCAGCAGATCGTTGTCTTCAAACGGCGCGACAGAAAGCTCATCCGCCTGTCCGGGCAGGCCAAAATCCGCCCCTTCGTCCACCAGCACGATCAGCAGGCCAGCATGGGTTTGCCGCAACTCCTTGACGAAACCGTACATGTCCCCCAGCCCGCTATCCAAGACCAGCACCTCATGATGCGCCCGCGGATCGCTCAGTTGCCCGACCGCTTCTTCTTGCCCGGTGACCAGGGTCAGCACCAGTTGAGGATCGCGTCCCAGATGCTCGCGGTAGCGGGAGAGCGCCTCTTGGGGGACGGCAGCCAGGACGTGAATAGGCGGCAGTTGACTCATCGGCGAAGTCCAGTCTGGTGACAGGCCAGAGTATGGCTGGCACGCCTAATTATAGGGAGAATGCCATCAGGTCACAACCGGGCTGGATCAGCCATCGCGGGGAGAGGCAATGCGCCCGCCAGGGCAGGTCTCAGGCAGCCCTCACCGTCTCTGGCCGCTGACGTCCGCCGCGCATTAGCAGCGCAGCCAGGACGGCCATCAGGCTGACTGCCGCTCCGATGAACTGCAGTTCCTTGATGACATCTACCGCTGCCTCAAGGCTCGCCGTCTGCGAGGCCAGCAGGGTTTCCTCAACGCTGAGACTGCCACTCGCCATGTAGTCCGCCAGCAGCACGTCGAAGCGTTCCAGGGCAAAGATGGTCAGCGACGAAATCGCCACTGTCATGCCGATCAGGCGCAGGACCAGGATCAGTGCTGCGGCGATCCCTCTCTCGTCCTCGGCCACTTCGTTGAGCACAGCGGTGCCCACCGGCGAGATAGTCAGGCCCAGCCCAATACCGATCACGGCCATCTGCACCCCCATCAGCCAGTATGGCGTGTCGCTCCGCCACGACGCGCCAGCCAGCACAAACCCCACCGCCGCCAGCAAGACGCCAGTCGCCGTCGGCAGCCGATAGCCGCGCCGTTCGCTGAGCCATCCACCAGGAATGGCAGCCAAAGCCATCGGAATCGTGAGGCCAGAAAGCAGCACCCCAGCAATATAGGCGGCGTGTTGTACTTCCTGGCTGGTGGGACTCTCCATACGGAAGTTGACCAGCAGCGGCGCGCTGACCAGCCCGATCGCCAGGCAAAAGCCCACCAGGAAGTTGGTCAGCGATGAGATCAAGACATTGCGGCGGCGAAACATGCTCAGGCGGATGAGTGGATGGCGGGCGCGCGCTTCCACCACCAGGAACAAGGCAAAAGCCACCCCTGCCCCTGCCAATAGCCAGCCGCGATAGGCACTGCCCCCTTGCTGCAGTTCCTCAAAACTTCCGGCGGTACTGGCAGCTTCCGGGCTGGCCCCCAGGCCGACGTTCAGCCCGACCAGCGCCAGCACCAGCAATACCGTGCCCGGCACATCGAAGCGCTCCGCACGGCGCGGGCGTTGCACATCACGCAGTACCCACCAAGCCCCACCCAAGGCCACGGCGCTCAGAGGAATGTTGACGACGAACAGCGTCTCCCAGGACGGTCTGGCGACTGCCAAACCAAGGCGGGCGAAAGCGTCTACGATGGTCTGCCCGTGCTCACCGAACAGGCGCACCATCACCCCGCCGTAGAGGTGACCCAGCACCCAACCCAGCGTGTCCACCGCGCCGACCACGCCGAGCGGTCTGGCCCGCCGGTCGGGAGGGAACAGGTCGCCTACCAGCGCGATGGTCACCGGCACCATGGCCCCTGCCCCAAGAGCCTGCACCACACGCCCGACGATCACCAGATACAGATAGCGCTCTTCAGCCCGCGGCGGCGTCTGCCCCAGCCCCTCGCGATAGAAGCGGCTCAACCAGCTATTGAGCACAGGGCTATCGTAGACCGTGACCAGATAGGAACCGCCCATGAAGATCAGCAGGCAGACGATGTAAACAGTCCGTCGCCCGAACTGATCCGACAGCCGACCGGCGAACGTCATACTGATGGCATAGGCGAGCAGGTAGCCGCTGACCGCCCACGACGCCTGATCCAGGTATTCCTTCACCGGCAGGTCGAGGCTGACGATCACTTCGGGCAGGACGGCGGAGATGATGGTGAGATCGAGCGCTCCGACGAACACCGGCAGGCTGACAATGGCCAGAATCAGCCAGGAGGCATGAGGCGAGCGAGAACGGGCCATCAGCCGCCCTCACCGACTACGGGGGCTTCGATGTTCAACGGCGCGTTGTAGTCGGAAATGTTGATGAGCCACGTCGTCGGTTCGGCATCCGCGGCCCACTCCGGCGGCGGCTCCACCAGGGTGATGCGCGCCACACGCCGGTCGCGCACCCCCACATAGACCTCGATGTCCAGCAGACCGCTGCTCGTCCGGCTCAGGCCGAGCGTCAACGAGAAGACGCGCCCCGCGTCTACCCGTCCACGCAACTGATAGGCGCTCTGGCCGTCCAGGTCGCGGCGACCGACCAGCACCAGGTCGGTCAGGGTCGAGAGGGTATGAGCAATCCCGCCCGGCTGAGCCATGAGCACCGCAGGGGAGAAACCGGGGATCAACTCCGCCTTCAGCCAGCGGTTGCCCGTCAGCAGTTCCCCCCGGAAATACTGCTCGTCGTCCACCATGATCAGGTCGGCAGTGGTACTGAGCACCCCCAGCCGGAACTGAATGCGGGCGCTGAGGCGGTCAGGGACTTTGAACTCGCCGCTGGCATACTTGAACGATACACCGGCATCTTCCGGTACATCGAGGCCCTCAATGGGCACATCAACCCGGTAACCGCTGACATCAATCTCGTACTTGAACGACGAGGCGTTCTGCAGTTGAGTCACGCCATCGCGCAGCAACGTCTGCGGGTCAGGCGTAGGTTCGGAATCCGAGTCTCCAGAACCGCACGCAGAGATCACCAGCACGAGCAGAACCAGCAGCGCCAGGAATTCGCGTGTGCGCATCGAACGTCATCTCCATGATGGATGCCCACAGGTGATTACGTGGAGCGGCCCGCTTCGGTTGCAGCCGCCCCTGCTATGATAACGCGAACTGCGGCCCGGCCAAGTGCTCTAGAGGCTGTTATGAACTTTTGCGCGGTATCTTCCCCTCACCCCTA
>DDBP01000170.1 GCA_002332795.1 Anaerolineales bacterium UBA2029
GGGAGGGGGATGAGGGCGAAAAGCGCACAACACACTTTAGCCCTTCACTGCGCCGATCAGGATGCCCCTGGCAATGTAGCGCTCCAGCACGATCGCCAGCACGAACACCGGCGCGATCATCAGCAACACCAGCACGGAGATATTCCACCACTGCGGCCCGCGCGTGGCGTTCTGCGCGACGACCAGCACCGGCAGCGTTTGCGTATCTGCGCCGGAGAGGAACAGCCCCAGCGTGTACTCGTTCCAGGCGAAGATCAGCACGATCAGGAACGTCGCCACCAGGCCAGGGGCCGAGAGGGGCAAGACCACCTTGTAGAGCACCTGATAGCGCGAGGCTCCATCAATGAAGGCGCTTTCCTCCAACTCAAGAGGGATGCTCTTGAAATAGTCGCGCATGAACCAGATCACCAGCGGCAGATTCACCGCCGTATAGGTGATGATCAGCGCGTAATAGGTGTTCAGCAGGCTGAACTGCTGGAAAAGGATGTAAATGGGGACGATGACCGCCACGGGCGGCAACATGCGCTGCGAGATGAGCCAGAAGGCGATGTCGTCGTTGGACATGGTGCCCTTGAAACGGCGACCAATGGTCAGCGCAATCAGCAGAAAAATGCCAATAGCCGCGGTGACTGCCAGTTGCCAGGGCACCTCCACGTTGATCGCCACGACGGCGATCACCACGCAGAGGATGAAGGTGGCGATCAGGCCGGGCTTGGGCCGGTAGCTGAAACGGGTGAGCGCATAGGACGCCATCGCGCCCAGCGTGAGCGCCAGCACGGCGCTGCTCAGACCCACAATGACCGTGTTGCGGTAAGGACGGGTGACCAGGTTGCCGCTCTCGATGAGCAGTTCCCGCCAGGCGTGCGTGGACGGCTGAAAGTCCACGTACATAAGGTACTTAGGGCCGGTATTGACATCTACGGGCAGCTTGAAGGCGGTGACGAACAGCCAGTAGATGGGGAACAACACGAAGAACGTCCACAAGCCCAGCAACACATACGACACCGCCATCGTCGCCGGAGAGGGTTTGAGCGGCCTGGAAGACTGGAAGAACTTCCGGATCGTCACCATGGCTAAATCATCTCCAACAGGCGCTGACGAATGAAGTTGACGAAGACCAACGCCACGAAGGTCACCACGAACAACAGGCAGTAGGCCAGCGCCGACGACGTGCCCAGGTCGAGCGCGCGCCACAGGTTATAGGCGTGCAGCGTTACCGACTCGGTCGCTGTGCCGGGGCCGCCGCGCGTCATGGCCTGCGGCATGTCAATGATCTTGAAGGCTTCGATCATGCGCACCAGGATCACCGTCGTGCTGACCGGGATGATCTGCGGCAGGATGATGTAGCGGAACATCTGCCAGCGGTTGGCCCCGTCCACCAGGGCCGCTTCGACCGTCTCGGCGGGCAGCCCTTCCAGCGCGGCCAGCAGGATGATGAACACGAACGGCGTCCACTGCCAGGTGTCGCCGATCACAATGGCCAGGCGCGCAGTAGCTGGATTGTTCACCCAGGAGAAGTTGTAAAGGCCGACCGCTTTCCACAGCGGCGCGACCGGCCCGATGAGCGTATCGGACAGCATCCGGAACAGGAAGCCGATCCCTACGGGCGTCAGCATCATCGGCAACAGGAAAACCACGCGGAAGAAGCGTTTGCCTGGCAGGTCTTGCGTCACCAGCAGCGCCAGCAGCAACCCCAGCGTGTACTGCGCCGCCACGCCGCTGAAGACGAAGATCAGCGTCACAACCAGCGTGCCCGGCAGCCCCCTGCCGCTCGACGTGCGGATCAGCAGCCATAGCAAGCCACCAGAGATGATCACGGTGAGCACGCGCATGATCAGGCCAAAGACCCGGCGGCGCGGGCTGGTGACGTAGCGGAACAGCCAATAGGCCATGAACGCCGCAAAGAGAGCCAGGATCACCCACCCCAGCGTGCTGGGGTCATCGAAACGGCCCAGGAAGCGCCGCTGCTGACTGCCCTGCAGCAGCTTTTCATAGTTCCGCAGGCCGACGTAGTTGACTTCGAAGCCCCCTTTGACAAACTTGATGTTCGACAGCGAGGTGAAGATGGATAGCAACAGGGGAAAGATCGACAGGAACATCACCACGAGCACAGCCGGTAGCAACAGCACATACCGGGCTGGCTCGTTTGCATAAGAAGGCCGCTCTTCCATAGGTCACTCACTCGTCGCGTTGCGCGCCCGGCGGATAGAAAATGTCTCGGAGGCAACGTGCCTCCGAGACACCGCGAGTCAACTTCTCTCTCCGGCTACTTCTGGATACCCAGCGTGCCCAGATAGGCTTCGCGCTGAGCCTCGCGCCCCAGTTCGTCGGTGATCTCTTCCCACTGAGCGCTGATTTCCTTGGCGGCTTCCTCGGCGGTGTATTCACCGGCCAGGAACTGACTCAACACCGTGTCCAGCACCACCTGCTGGTAACGCTGATTCTGCGGGATGCGCAGGTCGAGGATCATGTTGGGGCTGTTGAGGCTGTCCTGGATCGCGCCCAGGTAGTTTCGCGCCGCCTGTTCGCTCATGCCCGCCTGGAGCCAGGGTTCCAGGTTCTCGAACTGCGAGATGCGGTAGGGGTTGAAACCGGTCTTGCCGATGGTCACGTCAATGTTCGACTGCGCGGGCTGCGATACATAGGAGAAGTAGGCATAGGCGGCATCCTTCTTCTCCTGGGAGATGCCCGCGCTCACCCCGCCCGACCAGCCACCATAGGACGCGAACGGCGCGTAGTTGATCCCGTCTACCGCATAGGGGCAAATGGTCTCGTCGCAGGGCACCAGCTTGCCCGTGGCGCGATCCACCACTTCCTTCGCGCCAGGGGTGATCACCGCGCCGACCTTGTCCTGCACCACCGAGATGGCCGGGTCAATGGCCAGTGTGCCGATGTCGCCCCAGTCCAGGCTCAGCGCGCAGCGCCCACCCACGAACAGCGAGCGAGTATCGCCCACGTCGAGCGTGGCTTCGTCGGGCGGACCGTACTTGCTGGTCTCCTTGTAGATTTCCAGAGCGCGGATGAAACCTTCGTTGTCAATGAGGGGCTTCATGGTCTCCGTGTCGAACCACACCCCCTGTGCAGTGCCCAGGCTCTGGATGTAGGGGCCGGCGATGGAGGTGATCCACCAGTAAGCCTGCGCGCTGCGGGCCTTGGAGATGCACGAGCCGTAGTCCCCCTCACCGTCGCCGTTCATGTCCTTGCCATGCACCGCCGCCGCGACTTCGAGGTATTCGTCCCAGGTCCGGGGCGGTTGCAGACCCGCTTCCTCCAGCACGTCGGTGCGGTAGTAGACCATGTGGAAGTCACCGTCCAGCGGGATCAGGTAGATACGCCCCTGATACATGGCGCTGAAGTTGCGGAAGAACGGCGCGATGTCGTCCCACTGAATGGCCGGATCGTTCTCCACATAGGGCGTCAGGTCTTCCAGGTAGTTGACCAGGTCTACCATCCACTGAGGGGCAAAGACGAAAGCGTCATAGCTGTTGGTGCCGGTGGCCTGATCGGTGAGGATGGTCTGATAGAGGTCGGCGAAAGGCACCGTGATGACGTTCACCTCCGCGCCCGTCAGTTCTTTAAACTCCGGCGCGTGCCGCTGCAGCGGCTCGGCGATCTGCGGGCCAGTGAAGGTCAGCAGATTGATGGTGACGCCTTCGAATGGCTTGTCCTGGGAGTAGGAAACCCCCGTAGAAGCCAGCGAGGCCACGATGAGCGCGAGGACGGTTAACAAGACTGAAAGCCGCTTCATAGCATATCTCCGTTTCATAAAACTAAGAATAGGATGGGGAGTTCCGTTCTCAGTATATGCTGAATAAGGGAACAAATTCAAGTACCTGCCAGAAAGAGGAGCATTTCAGTATGCACCCGCTACGCAGAGAATCACCCTGGAGCGATTGCATCAAACACGTTCGCCGGGCCTGGCCTCATCCCTCTATCGCCTCTCCCTCGTCACTTCACGGTTAGAT
>DDBP01000043.1 GCA_002332795.1 Anaerolineales bacterium UBA2029
GTCACCGGATCGGTGACCCACAGTCGGCGCGGATCGCCCGCCGGCCCAAAGGCAGCCCGCCCGCCCGGCCCCAGGCTGAACAGCAACACCGCCGCCAGTGTGCCCAGGGCCAGACCGCGCCAGGCAGCCCGCGCGCCCCACAGGCTGCCGACCAGGAAATAGAGCACGCCGTTGAGCAGCGTCACCAGCACGGTGATCAGCAGCCGCAACTGAATGAAGCCCAGCACATAGGCGTAGACGAAGACGCCCGGCTGCACTTCCACCGACTGTATCTGCTGATACTGGAAATCGGACGCACGGCTGTAAATGCCTTCGACCAGCCGCTCGACCAGCGCCGACAGATCGGTCACGCCGCCGGGCAGGTCGAAGAGCAGGCGCTTGCCCAGCAGCACCACGCTGAGGCCCACCGCCAGCCACAGGCCCAGCGTGATCAGCGCGTGCAGCGGCACGCCCCACGATGGCACGCGCCACAAGATGCCGGGGCGCTCGGTCAGCCAGTCGGTGACGCGCAGGGCGACCAGGAGGGTCAGCGGCAGGGTGATCCACAGGGCGTGCGCCGCGCCTGCGCCGGCGTACCCCACCGCCCAGACAATGCCCGCCAGCGCCCAGCCTGCCAGCGCCCGCTCGAAGAACCCGCCCTCGCGCACCGCGTGATAGAGCGCCAGCAGGCCGAAGAGCACGATGCCCGTCTCATAGCGCAACGCGATCCACAGCGGGAACGCCCTCGGCGTGCCTGTCGGTCGCTCCACAAAGCCGCGCACGCCCGTCCAGATGGCATTGCCCACCACGGTCAATCCCGACGGCACCCAGAAGAGGACGGTTGCCACCGCCACGACGGTCACGCCTGCCGCCAGGGCACCGGTCGTCCACGGCCAGGCCCGCAGCAGTCGCCGCGCCGTGCTCAGCAGACTGCTGTCGCTTTCGTCGCCCGTCAGCCAGGCGAAGAGCACGCCAAAGCCCAAGGCAATGGCGGTGAGAAAACCGGCGGGTTCGGCCAGGAAGATCATGGCGGCGAAGCAGGCCGTCGCCAGGATGGCCGGGCGCTCCGCCCGCGTCTCCACGAAGCGCAGCACCAGCCACGGCCCCAGCAAAGCCAGCAGCATCGTCCAGGTGACCCCGCTCATCGTCCGCGCCGCCAGCGTCATCACCGGCGAGATCGTCAGCAGCAGGCTGATGATCAACGGGGGCAGCGGCCCCAGGTAACGCCGCCACAGCGCCGGGACGAGCGCCAGCAGTACGCCCGCCAGCGCCACCGGCAGTCGCGCCGTGACTTCGTTCGCGTTCGCCATACTGAACGTGATCGCGTTGAGGGCAAAGGTCAGCGGGCTGTCCGCCTGCGGGATCGGGCCAGGGACGCGCCCGTCCACCGTGCGCAATGCCGCCAGCGCCTGCCGCGCCTGAGCGTCGTCCAGCGGCGCATGATCCAGCGCCGCCATGCGCAGGATCAGCGCCAGGATTGCCAGCGCCACGTAGATCAGCGCCTCCGGCGTGACGCGCACGCCCGGCCACGCGCCGACCAGGATCGGCTGTGTGTCGGTGTCGTCCCGTAGCGGCTCGCCCAAAGGCAGGGCCGCACCGTCTACCTGTGCATCCATCGCACCCTCGTCAGTTTGGAGTCGGGAGCGGAGAGTTCAGAGCCGTGAGTACGGAGTCCTGAGTCCGTGTCCCGTTGTGCTTCTGCGCCCTTCACTCTGTACTCTCAACTCCTGACTCTGCACCCCTCATTCACTGTGGAGCCACACGATACACGGCCACGTCGCCGGACTGACAGACGGGCGTGAGCATCTGTTCGAACTTGGCCAGGCCCTGCTCATATTCGTTCAGGCGGCCCGCGTCGTCGCCCGCCATCTGCCGGATCATCGTGCGTTCCGCCCCGCCGACCACGATATAGTCAATGCTGTAGCGATCGATAATCTGCCAGGCGCGCGCCCAGTCCTGCGTAGAGTATAGCTCCTCCATGTCATCGGCCCGGTCGCGCCGCTGCCCGTTCTCGACGCGAAAATCGGTCACGCGCGGGTACGTGTCGCCGCGCCACTGCCGCTCGTGATTCTGCCAGCCGATCAGCGTGGGAATGCCCGTCAGCCCGCTGAAACGGCTCTTGTGCGGCTCGTAGGCCCCGCCCGGCGCTTCGGCCAACACCGCCCCGCCCCCCGATTCCAGCGCGGCCAGACACTGTATGGCCGCGTATTCGTCGGCGGGCACCATCGTCGGCGTGCCGTCCAGCGCCAGCGCAGCCAGCCGCGGACAGTCCCCCGTCAGGCCCACCTCGCGGTTGGTTCGCTCACACTCTGCCGCGCGCTCCTTCGTCGCCAGCCGACCGGTATCCACCAGCGCCCGCGCCTGCGCCGCCAGGACGGGATAGGCCATGCCCGCCGCGAACAGCAGCACGAACGCCCCCGCGTAGACCGCGCGCAGCGCGATAGCCCAGCCGCGCGGGCGCTCTGCGACCGCCCACCGTCCCAACACCGACCACACCGCGAACGCCGTCGCCAGGCTGAACAGAATCCAGCCCTGATAGTAGAGCTTGAAGACGGTATTGATGCGCACCGCGAAGTTGTCGCGCAGATACATGAAGTCCGGCGCGACGGTCAGCACGGCTCCGGCTCCGGCCAGCAACAGCGCGAAGCCCGTCGCCGGTGAGTAGGCCGCTGACGATCGCCCCGCCTGCGGACGGGCGAACAGTCGCCCGACGACCAGAAAGACCAGCAACAGGCACCACAGTTCCGTAGGCAGACCGATCAGGCGGCGGGCCAGGATGTCTGGCAGCAGATCGCCCAGGCTGGCATCCGGCGGCACGCTGCCGAACACCGCCCCGCGCAGGTCGCTGCTCCAGGCGGCCTTGCCCAGCCCGACTACTGCCAGCAGGAAGATCGAGGCCAGCGCCGTCACCGCCAGCAGCCCCGCTTCCCAATGAAAACGCCGCCCGGCCCGCCGCCATTCCAGCAGCAGGAAGCCGGTCAACAGGATCAGGAATGGCCCGAATTGCAGGAAGAATTGCGACCAGCGCGTCGGGTAGATCACGTTGGGCAGCACGCCGCCCGCCTGCGAGGTGAAGGAAACCAGCCAGGGCAGGTAGAAGATCAGCGTCAGCGCGCCGACGATGACGACGAAGCGGGCGATCTCCAGCACATCGCGGCGGGACAGTATCCCCGCCCCATTGCGCAGCAGTCGCCGCAGCACTTCCGCGCCGACCAGCAGCGGCAGGTAGATCGCATCCCACGAGTTGACGAAGACCATGCCGCCCACCCAGATCGCGTAGAGCGGGTAGCCCCACCAGGGCAGCCCGCGCCCGCCCAGGACGAGCGCCAGCGCCAGCCCCACCGCCAGCACGGCGAAAGGCAATGCCAGCACATGCGGATGCAGGTCGGCCAGCACGAAGCTGAAGTTGGGGAACTCGGTGATCGGCTGAATGGGATGCGGTGCGCCGTTCAGGTCGCGGTCGTGTACCACGCGGCTATAGCGCCAGCCCATGCCATAGGTGAACTCGAAGCGATTCAGCGGCAGACGCGCTTCTTCCCAATTGGGGACGCCGTCGCCGTCGTCGTCTGTCGGGACGAGGCGCAGGCCCTCGTCCGTCATCACCTCTGTCGTGCCCGCGCGCCCCTCCACGTCCCAGAAGTCGAAGTAAGCTGCGCTGACCAGGGACGGCGTGTACCCCCGCCAGGGGAACTCGATCAGCGCCGTGCCCAGGTTGCCCATCAGAATCAGGAAGCACGTCGCCAGGACGCCCGCCGTCAGCGCGTGCACACGCCGCCGTGCGCCATCCGCCCGCACCAGGTTGTACACGACTCCGAACGCGCCAACCCCCGTCAGCGCGAAGATCAGCGCGATGGTGATGTTGAAAGCCACGCCGCTGCTCACGCCGCTCAGGTCGGCCAGCATGGCGATCAGCACATAGCCGAAGTAGTAGTAGCTGATGGCGTAACCGCTCAGCCAGGCATCGCGCGGGGGAAAGGTCTCGCTGGCGCGGATGGAGTTGACGAACATGATCTCCATCGGCTTCTCGGTGCTGTACATCTCCGGATTGTGCGCCCGCACGATGGCCCAGCCAAAGAGCAGCCCCAGGAAAAGCGCCTCTGTCACCACGACCAGCGGCCAGTGTTCGCGCAGCCAGGCGCGGGGCGACGGACGCTCCTCCCAACGCCAGATGGCGACGGCGCTCAGCGCCAGCACCAGCAACCAGGCCAGCGTCATGCTGCCCGGCGTATTGCGCAGCAGCCCCAGGCTGCCCAGGAACCAGAACAGGAAACCGGTCAGCATCAGGCCCGCCGCGCGCGCCAGCGTGTAGCCGCGATCGGGCAGCGCGCCCGCCAGCCGGAACAGCAACGGCCACGCCACCGCTCCCGCCAGCGTCACCAGCAGCCACCAGCGCAGCACGTACCCGCCTTCGCGGCCCAACCAGTCAGCGATCAGCCCAATGTCCATGACTCTCTCGCTCGATGATCCCTGCCCCCATGCCCTGGTTTACCTCACCCCCAGCCTCGCTGCGCCGAGTGGGGATGAGGTAAGCGGTGCGCCTGCCCTCATCGCGCCGCTGCTACCGGCGCACCGAGCGTCGCGCCGGGCACCACACGGTAAATCTTGTCCGCGTAGCGCTGCTCGACGGGGCACTCGGCCACGTCGCGGATGGCCACATCCAGGCAACGGTCGGCGCTGTATTCCAGCGTCAGCAGGCCCATCGCCACCATCGTGTCGAACTTCGCCAGCCCTTCGGAATGCCCCGCCGACGGCACACCGGTATTCAGATCGCGCTGAATGTCGCCGTAGAAAGCGCGCTCTAGCGTCCCGACGACGATGTACTCGATGTCGTAGTGATCGATCAGGCGCAGCGCCGCGCGGATGCCCTCCATCCCGCCCAGGGAGTAGAACGCGGCGGAGTTGTTCTCGCGGGCCTGCACCAGCAGGCTCATGTCCGGCAGGCTGTGCTGCTGAATCTGATGGAAGCGCCAGCCGAGCATCGTCGGCAGACCGGTGTAGATGCTGATGCGCCCGCCCCAGTGATACTCCGACGGGAACAGATGCGCCTCCATCACCACTGGCGTGCCGTCTACGTGATCCTGGAACCAGCGGATCATGTCGTAATCGCCGTCCAGCCGGAAGGTCAACCCGGACTCGCCGTGCACGGCGTATTTCATATATTCCATGCCGTCCAGCGTCAGGGGCGTCTCGTCCTTGTTGAAGCGATCCAGCGCGCGCGCCTGTGTCGCCAGGATCGGGTAGAGCGCCGCCACCGCCAGCAACACGGCCAGGCCACCCTGCCACAGTCCGCGCAGGGCCGGGTGCCAGCGCCAGGCGCTGCGCAGCATCCAGGCCAGGCTGATCCCGCCGACAATACTCAACATGAACCAGACCTGCAAATAGAACTTGAAGACGGTGTTCTGACGGCCAATGTCGCCATCGAGCACCACCACTTCGACGCCCAGCGAAATCGCCAGTGCCAGCACGATCAGCGCGTAGACCGCCCGCAACAGGGCGCTCTGCCGCGGCAGGAAGAACAGTAGCGTCGCCCAGGCCATCAGCGGCACGACCAGTTGGGCGACCGCCGCCTCGCGCACGCCGTAGACGATGCCGCCCAGCGTCACCGCCAGCAGCCCCGCCCCCACGACGATCACCGGCACAGCCAGTCCCTCCAGGGAGCGCACGCGCACCGTCCGCAGCAGCCGCGCCGTCTGCCACACCAGGAAGGAGATCACCAGGAAGATGAACGTGCCGTGTATGTACAGGTAGGCCCACAGCGGCGTCGTCTCGTCTTCCCAGGGCTTGACCGAGTTGTAGGCGGTGGCAAAAGTGCTGGTGAACGGCCAGGCCACGGCGAACGTCAGCGCGACGAACAGGGCCACCCGGCCCACCCAGTCCCACAACAGGCGGCGGTTGAGCCGCGTCTGCGCCATGATCAGCACCAGGACGTACAGCACCACCACCACCGCCAGCGCCGCCCCTGCCCACACCAGGGCGCTGCCGACGCTCAGGCTGGGGACGATGGGCATTTCGCCGGGGCGCAGGCCGCGCTCGACCTGCTGACTGGCGCGGAGGCGCTGTACGGCATAGAAGGCAATGCGCGCCGCCAGCGCCAGCGGCACCACCAACAGGGCCAGGCGCAGGTCGCGGGCGCGGCCCGGACGCAGCCAGTCCCACAGCCGCGCCGCCAGGGCAGACGGCAGCAGATCACGTCCGGCGCGGCGCGCGCCCAGCCAGGCTAC
>DDBP01000091.1 GCA_002332795.1 Anaerolineales bacterium UBA2029
CAGGCTGCGCTGAGCGCCTCGGCCACGGCGTCGGTGATGCTCAGGTTCGAGGCAACGCGCTGCACGTCGTCCAGGTCTTCGAGTTTCTCGATCAGGTTCATGACCTGGAGCGCCTCTTCGGTGGGCAGCTCGACTTCGTTCTGCGGCATCCAGATCAGCTCGCGTTCCTGAACCTTGTACCCCGCCTTTTCCAGGGCATTGGCCACCGCGCCCAGGGCCTCGCGGGGGGTATAGATGGCAAAAATGTCGTCTTCCTGCTGCACGTCGTCGGCACCGGCGTCGGCAGCGATCATGAAGACTTCCTCGAAGTCAGCCCCTTCCGCATCTACCGCCACATAACCCTTCTGGTTGAATTGCCAGGTCACCGAGCCAGAGGTGGCCAGGCTGCCGTTGTTGCGGCTGAGCACATACTTGAGATCGGCCAGGGTGCGGTTACGGTTGTCGGTGAGCACGTCAATGATCAGGGCCACGCCATGCGGACCGTAACCCTCGTAGACGATCTCCTCCATGGCGTCGGTGTCGTCGCCAATGCCTGCGCCACGGTTGATGGCCCGCTCGATGTTGTCTTTGGGCATGTTGGCCGCGCGTGCCTTGTCAATGGCCAGACGGAGCAGGGGGTTGGCC
This sequence comes from Anaerolineales bacterium UBA2029, assembly GCA_002332795.1. Classification (GTDB taxonomy): domain Bacteria; phylum Chloroflexota; class Anaerolineae; order Aggregatilineales; family Aggregatilineaceae; genus UBA2029. The sequence goes on from DDBP01000091.1 coordinate 625, forward strand.
TCTGGGTCTGGCCCGCCGCGTTTGGCTGCCATGGTGATTTCGCGCGCGATCTTGGTGAATATCTTGCCGCGCTTCGCGTCTTCGGCGCTCTTCTTCCGCTTGATGGTAGACCACTTGCTGTGCCCGGACATTCTCAGACCTTTCCCATTTCACATGGTGGGTATTCGTGAACAAATGAGCAGGTAACCTGCGGGGATACTCTGTGCAGCTAACACCGATTATACCTGAGCGTTTGACGGCCAAGCAAGAGGCGGGTTTTGGGGGCTGATTCCGGCCTTGTCAAATAAGTTTGGCTGCGGTACTATTCTGGTCGCTTACTCGCTCCCCCTCACCGACAGGGGGAAGCTTTCCGCTCGCTGGCACGACGCCCGTCGTGAGCAGGGGGCAATCCCAGGGAAAGGAGACACTTCCACACATGAATCGTGCGTACGAGTTGGGATTCATCATCCCCAGCAACGTGACGGAAGCCGACACGGATTCTGTCATCGAGACGGTCAAAGGATGGATCGAAGGTTTCGGCGGCGTAGTCACCGATACGGACAAGTGGGGACGGCGTCGGCTGGCGTATCCCATTGACGACTATCGCGAAGGGTACTACGTCTTCTTGCGCATGGACATGCCGCCGAACAAGGTGAGCGAACTGGAGCGCAATCTGTTGCTCAGCGACAAGATCATCCGGCACCTGGTGGTGCGGCTGGACGACTGAGCCTCCTCCGCTGAGGGCAACCGCTGTGCCAGGTGCCGTGTGAGCAATGGCTGGAGGAAAAGAGGGGGACATGGGCCGCGGATTGAACAAAGTGATGATCATCGGTTACCTGGGCCGCGATCCTGAATTGCGCTATACCCCCAGTGGCCGCCCCGTGGCCAGTTTCAGCGTGGCCACCAGTCGCACCTGGACATCGGCGGAAGGCGATCGCCGTGAAGAAACCGAGTGGTTCAATGTAGTTGCCTGGGGCAACCTGGCGGAGATCTGCAAGACGCACCTGAGCAAGGGGCAGCAGGTCTATGTCGAAGGGCGACTGCAGACGCGCGGTTGGGAAGACGAACACGGCACCCGTCACTTTCGCACCGAGCTGGTTGCCAGCGAGATGATCCTGTTGGGCGACCGTCACCCGGCGCAGGAAATGCACGACGGTGACGCTGAAGAAGACGAAGACAAGGATAATTTCCCGTTCTAAGCGGACGGAAGAAACACCTGTCCGCTGTGAATCACGACCAGACGAAGGAGACATTCAGGTGAGCGACATTGAGGACCTGGATAACGGCATCGAAGAGGAAGAAGCGGTAGAACTCGACCAGGCGGAAGAAGGGGTCGTATCCGAGCAAGGCCCGCGTCGTCGCGGGATGCGGCGCAAGGAAGACATCTTCGCTGCCAGCAACACAGTGCCGGACTATAAAGATGTGGAAACGCTCAAGCGTTTCCTGACAGAACGCGCCAAGATTCGCCCGCGCCGCCAGACTGGTCTGAGTTCCAAGAATCAGCGGTTGCTTGCGCGCCAGATCAAGCGTGCACGCCATCTAGCGCTGCTGCCCTTCACCGATGAGCAGACACGTCGGTAGGGGCCTGCCCGACAACGAGCGCCCTGTGCGCCCTTGATGGCTTGGTAGTATTGGCCTGGCTGCGCGTCTGCCCGTGATGCGCGCCAGGCCACTATGTGCCAGATGGCTTTGCCGAAGGTACTCGTCATTGGAGGAGAATAGTCTTTATGGCCAAGAAAGGCACCACTGGCGGCCCCCGTCCTCGCCGTATCACCGAGGCAGATATCAAACGCCGTCGGGAATACAAGTCGCGGGCCGAGCGTGACCGGTTGTGGCAGCGGCGCGTCTTGTACGCCACAGTGGGGTTGGTGGCGATCAGCGTGCTGGTATTGATTGCGGCTTTGTTCTACGAACAGGTCATCCGGCCCAGAGAGGCGATCTCGACGGTCAATGGCGAAGAGATCGCCACGCGGGATTTTCAGGATCGCGTGCGCCTGATCCGCTGGCTGACGGCAGAGCAAATCCGCGAGTTGTACTATCTGACGGGCGGCAACGTTGACACGATCCAGCAGTACGCCGGCCAGCAGATCACCGATCTGCGCCGTCCGCAGATCATCGGTAGCCAGGTGCTGGACGACATGGAGGAGGAAGCGATCCTCCGTCAGGCGGCCAGGGAACTGGGCGTGACCGTGGATGAGGCCGCCGTAGATGAGCAGGTGAATCGCTATATGGCTCAGCGCCTGGGGTTGACCGTTCCCTCGGACGAGACGCCTACCCCGACGCTGACCCCGACGATCACCCCGACGCCGTTGGTTTCCCCGACGCCCAGCAATACGCCTGCGCCTACTGAGACGCCGACACCGGTGCCGACGGCTACGCCTGCCAATACCGCTACGCCTGGTCCTTCGCCGACGCCTACTGTGCCCCCCACGGAGACGCCCATCCCGTCGCCTACGGCTACTCTGGAGCCGGCAGTGGTGGTGGCAACGTTGCAGAGCGAGGCGAACAACTTCTACAAAAACGCCCAGGATGCGGTAGAAGTCAGCCGCAGCGCCGTGCGGGAGCTTTTCTACTATGACGCCTTGCGCACGGCTCTTCTGGAGGAACTGACCAAGGACTTGCCGCAGGAAGAGTTGCAGGTCAATGCCCGCCATATCCTGATCTCGTTCAATCCGGACTTGCCGGTCGGTCAGGCCCCGCCGCCCACCGAGGAGCAGAAGGCTGCCGCGCTGGCGCGTGCCGAGGAAGTGATGAAGGCGTTGCAGGACGGCGAGCCGTTCGCTGACCTGGCGAAGGCGGTGTCGAACGATAGCAGCGCCACGCATGGTGGTGAGTTGGGGTGGGCCAGCCCCGATAAGTACGTGGCGGCTTTCAAGGATGCGGTGTTGAATGCCACGATCGGTGAGATTGTCGGCCCCATCGAGACGGAGTACGGTTACCACATCATCCAGGTACACGCCCGCGAAGTGCGCCCGCTGTCGGCTGGCGAACTGAGCACGCGCCGTCAGCAGAAGTTCCAGGAATGGCTGGACGAGCGCAAGGCGGCGGCGCAGATCAAGCGGCGCGGTGACTGGCTTGAGCGCGTGCCAGAGGATCCGTCCTATAACCGCCTGCTGGGTGACATCCTGCCCATCGGTTAGCGCGGACGAGTGCTGCTCGATGACGAACGGCGTGCCGGAATGGTACGCCGTTGTTTTTTTCTGATGCAGGGGAAGGGTTCGAAAAAAAGCCCGAAAACGGAGCAAATTCACCCTTGTCAGGGGCGGCAGCTTTTGTTAGAATGCCAGACACTGGTACGGAAAACAGCGCACCTTAACAACAGC
>DDBP01000216.1 GCA_002332795.1 Anaerolineales bacterium UBA2029
CTGGCGCGCCTCCCTGCCCCCTCTCCAGTCTATACATCTAGGCTGGAGAGGGGGGCGAGCCGAGCGCAGCGAGGCTGGGGGGAGGTGAATCAAGCAAGCCAGCCTTAACGCTTGCTTTGGCCCTGTCCGCCCCTGAACCCCTGCCAGAGGGGCGAAAGCGTGCGTTGCCCTCACTGCGCTGTGTAACCGCCGTCAATGACCAGCTCCGCGCCGGTGACGAACTTCGCTTCGTCCGAGGCCAGGTAGAGCACGCCGTAAGCCACGTCCAGCGGTTCGCCCGGATGACCGATGGGGTGAATGGCGGCCCGTCCCCGCATATAGGCTTCGTAGCCTTCCGGGCTGTTGCGGGCCATCTCCTCGACCAGCTCGGTGATGATGGTGCCGGGGTGCACCGAATTGACGCGGATGTTGTCCCTGGCGTAGAAAATGGCGTCGGTCTTGGTCATCAGGCGCACCGCGCCCTTGGCGGCATGATAGGGCGGGATGTCGGGCGCGCCGACCAGCCCGTAGATGGACGACAGGTTGACGATGCTGCCGCCGCCCTGCGCGCGCATATAGGGCACGGCGTGCTTGGTGCAGAAGAACACGCCCTTCACATCTACGGCGAACACCGCGTCCCACTCTGCCTCGCTGATCTCGTGCGGCGGTTTGTCGGCACCGGCCACGCCCGCGTTGTTGACCAGGATGTCCAGACGCCCCCAGGTTGCGTGAATGTCCGCCAGGGTCTGACGCACACTATCTTCGCGCGAAACGTCCATATGCCAGTAGCGGGCCTGCCCGCCGCGCGTGCGAATCTGTTCGGCCAGCGCCTGGCCTGCCTGGTCCGCCACATCGGTGACGGCGACCTGCGCGCCTTCCTGTGCCAGTAACTCGCAGATAGCCCGCCCAATGCCTTTGGCTCCGCCAGTGACCACGGCCACTTTGCCTGCCACACGTCCCATAGATTTTTCTCCCTGGTTGCTTCCACGATACCCTGCCATTATGCCGCACAACATCGCGACCTGGACAAAATCATGCATCCGCTGTGAGAGACGATACTACAGAGACGGCTTATCTCGGCTATACTGAGAGGCAGGGAATGTCAACCTGGCTCTGCGCCGTACCTGATGCGCCGGAAGCACAACACCGACCGGAAAAGGTCTGGGGAAAGGAGCACGTCATGACCGGACAGCCTGTTTCGTGTACGTCGTCGGCACGCGGCCCGCTGAGCGCAGGGCCGTCTGCTCCTGAGGCATCTGTTTCCGCAGCACCATCGAAGGAGGAGGTACGCATGATCGCACGTGTGGGCAAACCCGCCCCCGATTTCGAGGCCATGGCCTATCATCAGGGTGGTTTCAAACTCGTCCGGCTGTCTGAACTGAAGGGGCAGTGGACTCTGCTGTGCTTCTACCCCGGCGATTTCACCTTCGTTTGACCGACCGAACTGGCGGCAGTTGCCGTCCACTATGATCAGCTTCAGGCGCTCGGTGTACAGGTTCTCTCCGTCAGCACCGACAGCCATTTCACCCACAAAATCTGGCAAGAAGAAGAACTCTCCAAGATGGTTGACGGCGGCGTCCCCTGGCCGATGCTGTCCGATCCGGGTGGGCGCATTGGTCAGATTTACGGCGTGTATGACGAGCAGGCCGGGGTAGACATTCGGGGCCGCTTCCTGATCGATCCAGACGGCGTCATCCAGGCTATGGAAGTGATGACCCCGCCGGTGGGGCGCAATATCAAGGAACTGATCCGGCAGGTCCAGGCGTATCAGCATGTGCGGGCTACCGGCGAAGTGACACCCGCCGGCTGGGAGCCGGGCAAGACCACGCTCAAGCCCGGCCCCGACCTGGTGGGCAAAGTGTGGCAGGTGTGGCAGCCCAGCAGAGAGATCACGGGCTGAGGCCCTGTCCGGCGTATCGGGGCGCGCAGCGGCGGAGTGGCGACGCAGGCCATTCCGCCGTTTCATTTGGGGTTGGCGTGCCTGTGCCATGGCACGGCGAATCGGGAGCACGGCCTGGTAAGAATTGATGCAAAATGTAAGATAGATTTCTTGTAAATCGCGCTTGCCATGCGGTCGTGCGATCCTGTACAATCTGCCTGTAGCCACTGCGCAACTTCATGGACTCCCTGGGCGTTATCTTCTGCGACGCCCATTTTCATGCTGCTTGAGGGAACGGCACATGGCAAAACCGAACAAAGAGACACTGCTTGACTGGTACCGGCAGATGGTGCTGATCCGGCGCTTTGAGGAGCGCTGTGCCGAGCTGTACCAGGAGGGGCTGATCGGGGGCTTCCTGCACCTGTATATCGGGCAGGAGGCGACCGGCGTGGGAGCAGTTGCGGCGCTGCGTCCCGACGATCACGTCATCACTGCCTACCGCGATCACGGGATCGCGCTGGCGCGCGGACTGGACGTCAACCGCGTCATGGCCGAGATGCTGGGCAAACGCACCGGCGTCAGCGGTGGCAAGGGCGGTTCGATGCATCTGGCCGACCGTGACCTGCGCATGTGGGGCGGCTACGGCATCGTGGGCGGGCATCTGCCCCTGGCGGCGGGCATTGCCCTGAAAATTCAGTACATGGGCGAAGACAGCGTGGTGCTGGCCCTGATGGGCGATGGCGCGACCAACATCGGCTACTTTCATGAGGCGCTCAACCTCAGCGCGGTGTGGAAGTTGCCCGTCGTCTGGCTGATCGAGAACAACCAGTATGGCATGGGCACCGCCGTACACCGCGCCAGTGGGGCCAAGGAACTGGTGCGCCGGGCATTGGCCTACAGCAGTGAGGATGGCAGCGGCATGAAGATGGGGCCGCGCATAGACGGCATGGACGTGCTGGCTGTGTACGAAGCGGTCAGCGAGGCCGTCGAATACGCCCGTCACAACGGCCCGATCCTGCTCGAATCGCTGACCTATCGCCTGGAAGGGCACAGCATGGGCGACCCGCAGCGCTACCGCACCAAGGAAGAAGTGGAAGCCTACGTGGCAAGCGGCCCCATCGGGCGCTTCCGCAAATACCTGACCGAGACGTATCAGGGCATCGAGAAGACGCTGGACAAGATTGACGCCGATGTCCTGCGCACCATTGACGAAGCGGTCGAGTTCGCCCGCAACAGCGAAGACCCGACCTACGAAGACCTGATCAGCCACGTGTACGCTGACTAGGGGGCAACATGGCAGATAGACCCATCACCTACCGCGAAGCGCTCAGCGCCGCCCTGCGCGAGGAAATGCAGCGCGACGAGCGCGTCTTCATCATGGGCGAAGAAGTGGGCGTGTGGGGCGGCACCTACGCCGTCACGCGCGGCTTCCTGGACGAGTTCGGCGAAAGGCGCGTGCGCGACACACCGATTTCGGAGATGGTCATCGTCGGCGCGGCGGTTGGCGCGGCGATGGCTGGCCTGCGCCCCATCGCTGAGATCATGACCATCAACTTCGCCTTCGTGGCCATGGACGCCATCGTCAATCACATGGCCAAGGTGCGCTATATGTTCAACGGGCAGTTCACGGTGCCGATGGTGGTGCGCACCACGACCGGCGGCGGCAAGCAACTCGGCGCGACACACTCACACGCGCCCGAAGTGATCTTTGCGCACTTCCCCGGCTACTATGTGGCTGTGCCCGGCACCGCCTACGACGCCAAGGGCATGCTGAAAGCTGCCATCCGCGACGACAACCCCGTGCTCTTCGTCGAGCACAGCACCATGTTGCAGCGCCGCAGCCCTGTCCCCGACGATCCGGACTTCGTGCTGCCCATCGGCAAGAGCGACATCAAGCGCCAGGGTCGCGACGTGACCATCGTCACCTATCAGAAGGGCCTGGAATACTCGCTGATCGCCGCCGAAGAACTGGCCAAAGAAGGCATCGAGGTCGAGATCATTGACCTGCGCTGGCTGCGCCCGCTCGACCTGGAGCCGGTCTTCGAAAGCTTCAAGAAGACCAACCGCTGCGTGGTGGTGGAAGAGAGCCTGCCCATGTTCAATGTGGGCGCGGAGGTCGCGGCGCAGATCACCGAGCAGTGTTTCGACTGGATGGATGCGCCGGTCAAGCGCGTCTCGGCGATGGATGTGCCGCTGCCCTACGCCCGCGAGATCGAGCAGATGGCCCTGCCCAGCCCGGACAAGATCATCCGGGCCGTGAAGGAGGTGCTGTGATGGCCGAACCTATCATCATGCCCAAGCTCGGCTTCGACATGGCCGAGGGCACGCTGGTCCGGTGGACGGTGGAGATCGGCCAGACGATCAAGAAAGGCGACGTGATCGCCGAGATCGAGACGGACAAGGCCACCATCGAGATCGAGTCCACGGTCGAAGGCACGGTGCTGCAACTGCTGGCACAGCCAGGCGACGTGATGGCCGTCGGCTCACCCATCGGCTACGTCGGCGCGCCGGACGAAGTCGTCCCTGGGGCTGCTGCGCCCGCGCCGAAAGCCGCCGCCG
>DDBP01000094.1 GCA_002332795.1 Anaerolineales bacterium UBA2029
GCGTCGCGGGGCGAGGGAAAGTCACCCCTTCACCCGCCGCGCGGGAGAAGGGGCCAGGGGATGAGGGCAAAAAGTGCAGAACGCGCTCTAGCGTCCTTTTTCCCAGGTGCGCACCACCTCCATCAACAGAGCGCGCACGGCCTCGTCGGGCACTTCGCCTACCTCCTGATAGAACGCCCCGTCCACTTCGATGCTCACGCCGCCGCTCAGCGCGGGCCGCACGTGAATCTCGCGCCCGCCGAATTCGGGCAGGCCGCGCAACCGTTCCTGCAGCAGGTCTTCGATTTCCTCGGCAATGGAGCGCTGCGGCGTCGGGGGCACCAGAGGTTCGGGCGTCTGCCCCATGGCGACCCGTCTCATCTGCCGCAGAAATGAGGGCGGTTGGGTGGGCACGTCGTCCGCGGGAGCTTCCGGCGCGGCGCTGACTGGTGACGCGGCGGGCTGCGCTATCTGCGCCAGCGCCTCCAGGTCGCGCAGGATGAGCTGAAAACGGCGCTCCAGGTCGGCATTGCGCAACTCGTCCAGCGAGCGAAACTGCTGATCGCCAATGACCAGGATCAGGCCGCCATCGGCCAGGTCGCGATAGACGCGCAACAGTTCGACGGTATCCCGCGCGGGCGGCAGGGGCGGTGACTCAGGCGCAGACTGCGAGACCGCGGCAGGTTGCCCGGAGTCGGTCGGGTCAGACGGGGCAGCGGGTTGGACGGGCGACGAGGGCGGCGGGGCAGGCTGAGCGCCCAGATCGCCGGTGAGCATGGTCAGGTCGGGCAGAGGCACCGTCACCTTGGATGACGGCGGGGCGACTGAGACCTTCCCTCCGGACGCACTGCCACTCCCCACCAGGCGGCGATAGATGGCCACCGGCAGGCTCGGCAACGGCTCCAGTCCCTGCGCGGCCCGCCGTCTGCGTTCGGCGGCGCGTTGCAGCACCAGCGCCATCAGCCCCAGCCACAGGATTCCAGCCACGCAGGTGATGGCGATCAGGCCGCTCACCTGGCGCAGGAAATCGCCCGTCCCCGATGAATCGCTCAGCGCCAGCAGCGGGTGTAGAAGGAAGAGAGCGGGCAGCATAGAAATCCTCGCAGCAAAACTCAGCGGATAGTGACACCCTCAGTATCATGCCAGTTGCCAGACCTGGCAAACCGGGCAGAGGTGCGTACCGCGTCCCGCAACGACGATGCGCTCGATCGGATGACCGCAGCGCGGGCACGGTTGCCCGGCCCGCCCGTAGACGTTCAGTGTTTCCTGCACCGTGCCTTTGGTGCCATCCGGTTTGCGGTACCAGTTGACGCTGGCCCCCTCACGGATGATGCCCTCGCGCAGCACATGACGGATGGCGTGATATAGGCGGGTCACGTCGTCGTCGCCCAGGGTATGCGCAGGACGCAGGGGATGTAGCTGACTGACCCACAGCGCCTCGTCCGCGTAGATGTTGCCCACTCCGGCCAGGAACGTCTGATCGGTCAGCAAGGGTTTGAGCCGTCCAGAGCGTCCGCGCAACCGTTCGCGGAATTCCTCCAGCGAAAACGACTCGTCGAGCGGCTCTGGCCCCAGGCTACCCAACACCGTTTGCGGGTCCTCGACCAGATAGACACGCCCGAACTTGCGCGCATCGGAGAAGCGCAGTTGATGCCCATTGTCGAGTTGAAAGCTGAAGTGCACCCAGCGATCGGCGTCGTGCACGGCCTCGTCCGGCACCACGTACAGCCGACCGGTCATCTTCAGGTGAATGATCAGCGTGTCCGGATCGAGCACGATCAGGATGTACTTGCCGCGCCGTGACAGACCGCGCACCGGTTGCCCGGCAATACGTGCCACGAAGCGCGGCCCGTCCGGCGTGACCAGGCAGGCAGGCCAGTCGTAGCGGGCACTGAGGATGGTGCGCCCGGTCAACAGGGGGCGCAGGCCGCGCACGACGGTTTCGACTTCGGGCAGTTCGGGCATGGCGCATCCTTTCGCACGCTGGCTGCGGCGCATTGTCTGCGTTCTGAGTGTAGCGTATCGGGCAGGGTGCGGAAAAGCCCGCCGCAGTACCAGTGGCAAGACCGACCGCCAATCCACCATCCGCCATCCGCAGTCCCCCATTCCCCGCGCGTAGGACGGGCGTAGCCGGGCAGACAGGCAGCGACCCTTCAGCCGGACGATGCGCTGTGCTATGATCGGCGGCGGTTTGTGTCCGCAGCAGGAGTTGAGGGATGTCCAGGTTGCTTCGCGGAAGCTCCTTCCTTTTCGCGCTGATGGTGCTGTCGCTGCTCTGGCCGCTGACCTCTGGCGAGGCGCAGAATCCCTGCGACGGGCTGATCGCGCCGCGCCTGCAGGTCGGCGAGACAGCGCGGGTGACGTCACCGTATGGGCTGAGCCTGAAGGACAGCCCGCGCACGGGCGCTGCGGGAGCGGTCGAGCGGGCGCTGCTGCCCTTCGGGACGGTGTTGCGTGTGCTGGACGGCTACTCCTGCAACCTGGGCTATGTGTGGTGGCAGGTGCAGCTACCGGATGGCCTCACCGGCTGGGCCGCCGAGGGTGACGCGGACGAGTATTTCCTGCAGCCGCATACCGAAGCGCTGCATATCTTCCGCCCGCGCGAGGACGGCGCGGCGCTGGATCACTTCGTCGTGACCCGCCAGGGACAGGCGACCTGGCGCGGGGCGATCCCCATCACTCCGGCGCAGGGCACGCCCGGCACCGCCTGGCAACAGGTGGAGATCGATCGGCTGGCGGCCCTGCTCGACGACGCACAGACGCGCTGTCCGCAGCGGTTGCGCGGCACGCCGTTGGAAGGCGTGACCTCGCTCGAAGAGGCACTGGCGTTGCCCCTGCCTGCGCTCGACTACGACTTTTACCCGGCTCCGTCGGGCGAACGATTGGTGCTGATACGACATCTGCACCTGCTCGTCCCGCGCTGCGACACGGTGATCCCCGAACGGGTGGGCATCAGCACGGTCAGCGTGCTGGCCGCCGACGGATCGGAGACGCCCCTTTTCCCCTACCCGCAACATGGCTCCGTGCCCACTTCCGAGGACGCCTACGCTCCGTCCGAGCCGGATAGCTGGACGGTGACGCTGGACGAGGTGATCTGGTCACCGCAGGAGAAGTACATCGCCTTCGTCGCCGCCTACCGTGACCGTTGCGCGGGCGGAGACTGCTACCGCTTCCACATTTACGTCGCCAACCTGGAGAGCGGACAGCTCTACATCGTGGGCGAAGGGCGTCACCTGGGCTGGACGAACGGCGGGGAGGGCATCGTCTTCTTCCGCCTGACGCGCGACAGCGTCGGACAGTCCCGCGCGCACCTGTTCGCCGCCCGCCCCGACGGATCGGCCCGCCAGGAAGTGTGGTTGCCGGGCGGCGCGGTGTACACTTCCGAAGAGCGGCGCGACTTCGGCTTCCCCTGGAACGTCAGCGGCACACGGGTGATGGTGGGGAACGCCGGTCTGGGCGAAGTGATGCTGCTGAACGTGGCCGACCGCGCCTTCACGCCGCCCATCGCTGTGCCCGACCTGATGCCGCAGCCCAACCGTCTGGCGGTGCACCTGGTGCGCGGCGAAACCGCCCTGCTGTGGACGACCATTCGCGGAGAATTCGTGGTGCAGGACGTGCGCACCGGGCACTGGCAGCGCCTGCAGAGCGAGCTGGCCTCGACGGGGATCGCGCCGCGCCGGGTGCAGGTCTTCGGCATGGGCGACGCGGCGCTGATCGAGATGGCCGACGGCTCCGCCTACCTGCTGGATTTGGAGGCAGATCGACTGACGGCGGTGGTGATGCCGGGATGAGAGAAGGGGCGCATGCAAAGGTTGTCAACGACCTACTTGAAACGGGAGCGTTCACCTCACCCCCAGCCTCGCTGCGCTCAGTTCGCCCCCTCTCCGACGTGGTTCATGGGCGGACAGGG
>DDBP01000087.1 GCA_002332795.1 Anaerolineales bacterium UBA2029
CCGCAGGCCGGTGGCTTCTGGGGGACACATCTTGCTCTGTGGGTTCGCTGCGGCGCTCGCTGGTAGCCGCTGTCACCGGCGAGCGCGGTACCGCTCCAGCCGGTCGAGCACGGCGGCGTTGGCCATGGCAGCGATCGCCCCCCAGGTGAGCAGCAACCAGGCCGCCACCAGCAGCGTACTGAGAACTGCCAGCACGGCGATCACCGTCAGCAGCGCCAGCGTGAAGAGCGGATTCTGCAGGACCATCACCAGCGCATTGCGCATCGCCCCGCCGACGGTCGGTTCCTCCATCTCGTAGTAGATCGGCCAGGTGTAGAGCAACATTCCCAGCCAGATCACCCCGGCGACGATCCATACCGTCTCCAGGGCCAGCACCAGGGGCGTATCCAGGGGAGCGTAGGCAAACAGATTGTTGAAATTGACGACCGCGAAGAGCGCATTGCCGACGCCCCAGGGCAACGCCCGGCGCAGGTTGGCGCGGAACGTCTCCCAGAAGGCGGCCAGGTCTGCCTCGGACGGGTTGGTATGGGCCAGATGCCCCACCCGCATGAGGGCGCTATAGGCGGCGGGCGCGGTGATCACCGGCAGGCACAGGGCCACAAAAACCAGGTTCGTCCAGATATAAGCGTACCCGGCCAGCCGGAAGTTGTTCAGCCCGCGCCACGCCGCGCGCAGTCCGTCCCACATGGGGCGGCTATCCCTTCAACCCGCTGTAGCTGATTCCCTCCACAAAGTAGCGCTGGAAATAGAAGAAGATCAGCGCCAGCGGCAGCGTGGTGATCACCGAGCCGGCCAGAAAAGCATGCCAGCGCAGCGTCTCGCCATAGGCCCCGCGCAGGTAGCTGAGGCCCAGCGGCAATGTCCACAGGTCTTTGTTGCCAGAAAGGATGATCAGCGGCATCAGGAAATCGTTCCACGTGCCCTGGAAACTGAAGATGGCCAGGGCCGTCAACGCGGGCGTGGCCATGGGCAACACCACTCGCCAGAACAGCACAAAGCGGTTGGCCCCGTCCACCAGCGCCGCCTCTTCGATCTCCCCTGGAATGGACTCAAAAAACTGCTTCATCAGGAAGATGCCAAATGCATCAACCGCCAGCGGCACGATCAGGCCCTGGTAGGTGTTGAGCATGCTCAATTGCTTGAGGATGATGAAACGCGGGATGAGCAGCACGATGGGCGGCACCATCATCGTGCCCAGGATGGTGAAAAAGAGCAGCCGGTTGCCAGGGAACTTCAGGCGAGCCAGGGCATAGCCAGCCAGCGAATCGAACCCCAGGCGCAGGATGGTCACTGCCACGGCGAAGAAGGCCGTGTTGACCAGCCAGCGCGGCAGGTTCTCGTCGAAAATCTCCTGATAGCCCTCCAGCGTGGGATTGAACGTCAGCGCTCCCGAAGTCTCGCTGGCAGAACGGCTTGCCCCAACCCGATCTCCTTCCTGGTAGGTACATTCAACGCCAAAGGGCGGGGTCGGGATGAGCGAGCGCGGGTAGCTCTGCACGGCGGGCAGACATTTGAACGAATTGGCCACCGTGAACACGAAGGGAAAGATTTCCAGCGCCGCGAACAGAATCAACACGGTCCAGCCCAGCGCAGTGAAAGCCACAGCCAGCGGTGAGCGGCGTTCTGCACTCACGGGAGCCTTGAGGGGTTGAGCAGTTGCCATCGGTTGTCTCCTCTCCTGCCGCCTAGATGTTCGCGCGCTCTTTGACGACGATCCGCTGCAGCAGCGTGAAGGTGAAGATGATGATGAACAGCAAGATCGCCGTCGCTGCGGCCAGGCCCATGGCCGAGCGGTCGAAGCCGTTGAGATAGACCATGTAGGCGATGGTGTAGGTGGTCTTGGCCGGGCCGCCGCTGGAGATTACATAGACCTGATCGAAGATCTGGAAGCAACCAATCAGCCCCAGGGTGACCACAAAGAACGTCGTCGGGCGCAGCAGCGGGACGGTGATATGACGGAAAATCTGCCAGGCATTGGCTCCGTCAATGGCCGCCGCTTCATAGACCGAACCGGGGATGTTCTGCAGCGCCGCCAGGAAGATGACCATCATCGTGCCGATCGTCGTCCACGTGTTGAGGATCATGATGGTGGACATGGTGATGCTGGGGCCGCTGATCCACTCCCACAGCGTCAGACCAAAGAGGCGGTTGCTGGCCCAGTCGCCCACGCTGGTGCGGGTGACGCCAAACTGTTCCAGCAGGATGTGCAGCACGCCGCGCGGGTCATCCAGCCAGTTGATGAACTGACTGTTCTCATAGCCGCGAAAGAGCGCCTGAATGGTGGTGTTCACCAGGCCGCCACGGGTGAACATCCACATGAAAATGATCGAAATCACGACGGACGAGGTGATCGAAGGAAAATAGAACGCCGTGCGGAAGAAGCCCCTGGCCTTCAGCCAGCGCTGATTGAGGATCACCGCCAGGATCAGGGCCAGAAGGGTTTGCGTGGGCACCACCCCCAGCACGTAATAGGTGGTGTTCTTCAGGGCAATGAAGAAGTCTTTCTGGCGCGTCGTGGCCTTGACCACCTCGCCGGCCTCGTCGTGATAGCCCCGCAGCAGGTCGCTGTAGTTGTCCAGCCCGACGAATTTGAACGCTCCCTTGTCGAAGACCGGCGTGATCCCGTTCCAGTCCGTCAGGCTCAGATAGACCGCCGCCCCGATGGGGATGATCAGGAAGACCAGGAAGATGATCAGCGCGGGAGTCATGAACAGGTAGCCCGCGATGGCCTCCTGGCGCTTCTTGGCGGCCATGGTGGTGATCCGCTTCTTGGGCATCACCGTGGTTGCCTCGCTCATGGGCGGACTTCCTTGTGCCACTAAGCGCAGGGGGCGCGGTGTGCAGTGCACAGGCGCCCCCTGCTGTCGAACGGGGATTAGCGGGCCAGCACTTCTTCGGCGACGGCTGCCGTGTCGGCAATCACGTCCTCAGGCAGTGCTTGCCCCTCGAAGGCCAGTTGCAGGCCGGAGTTGAAGGTATCGAAGACTTCGCCAAAGCCCACTGGGAACTGCCACTTGTGCGCATAGGGAGCACCGGCCAGGAAGCCCGCGCCGTACTCCTCACCGATCGCCTGCAGCCAGGTATCCGCGGCGCTCTTGGCGGGCGGGATGACGCCAAAGCCCTGCTCGGCGACCATCTTCGAGCCTTCGGGGCCAGTCAGGAAGTTGACCAGCTTCCAGGACTCGTCAGGATGGTCGTTGTCCGCCGCCACGCCATAGCACACGGTGAAGACCATGGTCGCCTGGCCACCGCTGGGGTGCCTGGGCAGCTCGGTCACGCCCCAGCGCAGATCGGGGAACTGATCGAGCAGGTACTTGATCACCCAGTTGCCTTCCATGGCCATCGCCACGCGGCCCTGGCCGAACGCCTCACCGCCCCAGCCAGCATCTACTGCCGAAGGCGGGCCGGCGATGCCGTCGCGCACCATGCCCACGTAGAACTCCAGCGCCTCGCGCGCTTCGTCGCTGTCGAGCGTGACTTCCGTCCAGTCCTCGTTCAGCACCGAGCCACCCGCCTGATAGAGGAAGGGCAGCCAGCGCTCGAAGTTGGGCGGGGTCACCAGGCCGAGCACGGACTTGCCTTCGGCGTTGGTGCCGGTCAGCTTCTCAGCCGCAGCGCGCAGGTCGTCCCAGGTCCAGTCCGGCGTAGGATATTCCAACCCTGCCGCATCGAACATATCTTTGTTATACTGCAGGGCCATGATCGAGAAGTCCTTGGGTGGGCAGTAGAGCGTGCCGTTATAGGTGAAGGCCTCCAACAGCGACTCGTAATGCTCCTCAAGGTTCTCGATCTTTCCTTCTCCAGAAGCCAGCACACCGGCCTCGGCCCAGTCGGGCAGCCTGGAGCTGTCTACATAGAAGACGTTCGGAGGATCGCCCGCAGCGAAGGCCGCCTGAATGGTGGTGTCGTATTCGGGCACCAGGTTCACGTTGACCTTGATGCCGGGGTTGGCCGCCATGAACGCCTCGACCTGCGCCATCAGCGCGTCGTTCTCCTCCGTAGACGACGACCACCCCATCAGCGTGAGCGTCACTTCCTGGCGAGCCAGGGCCGCGCCCGCGCCGGAGATCACCAGCGCCAGCACGACCAGCAGAGTCAAGAGATGGACTTTACGCATGGCACTTTCTCCTCAGAAAACTGATCGAACGCTAACCTTGACCAACGATGATGGACTGACTGTTCGCTGCTTCTTTGCTGATGCGCGCTTCACCTCCTTGCCTGATGTCAATGCGATAGGACTCGCCGCGATAGCGAATGCGGAAACTCAGTCGTTGCCAGTGCGCGGGCAGGCGGGGCGTCAGCGTCGGCCCGTCCTGCCCCAGCCGCAGCCCGGCAAAGCCGAAGACAGCCGCCTGCCACAGCCCGCCCGCCGACGCCGCGTGAATGCCGTCGTCGGCATTGCCGCGTACGTCGTGCAGATCGGCCCGTGCGGCCAGCATGAAGTAGTCGTAGCCTTCGTCGGGGCGGCCCCGTTCGCACGCCGCCCAGGCGTGAAAGCTCGGCCCCAGCGACGATCCGTAGCGGTGATCGGTCAGCGGGACGTAGGTGTCCCAGTTGACCTGCCAGGTGCGGGCGTCTACTTCGTCGCGCAGCAGACACAGCAGCATGAGCACGTCCGGCTGCTTGATCACCTGGCTGCGGTTGGCCCCTTCGATCCCCAGGATGACCTGCATGGAACGGTCGGCGGCGGCGATGACCTCCGGCGCGACCGGCTCCAGGTCGAAGAAGCCCTCGAACTGCTCGATCAGCCCTGTGTGCGGATCGCGAAGGATGACCATATGCGCGATCACGTCGCGCCAGTGCGCCAGACGAGCGTCGCTCAGATCAAGCTGCGCGCGCAGGGCCTGGTAACGATCCGGATAGTGCACCCGCAGCCATTCCAGCACCTCCAGGGCTGTCTGCAGGTGCCATTGGGCCATGCGGTTGGTGTAGGCGTTGTTGTCTATGTGATCGTGATACTCGTCGGGACCGATCACGTCGCGCAGCACATAGCGCCGCTCCCCGTTCACTTCCTCCAGTTCCGCCCGTTCGCCCCAGAAACGGGCCGTATCCAGCACGATTTCCGCGCCGTAGTCGCGCAGGAAGGCATCGTCGCCCGTGACGCGCCAGTATTGCATCACGGCATAAGTCACGTCCGCCGAAATGTGAATCTCGATGTCGCCCGTCCAGATGCGAATCGGGTCTTTGCCGTCCGGTCGCGGCACCCAGGTAGGCGTCACCTCGTCGCCGGTCGCGGCGCTCTCCCAGGCATACTGCGCCCCGCTGAAGCCATTGGCGGCGGCCTTGCGGCGCGCGCCGGGCAGCGTGTGGTAGCGATACATCAGCATGTTGCGGGCGATGCGCGGCAGGGTGTAGGTGAAGAAGGGCAGGATGAAGATGTCCGTATCCCAGAAGACGTGTCCCCGATACCCCAGCCCACTGAGCGTCTTGGCTCCAATGCTCACTCGTTCGTCATGTTGTGGCGCGGCGACGAGCAATTGAAACAGGTAGAAACGCAGGGCCAGTTGTGCTTCGTCGTCGCCTTCGATCAGCACGTCCGCCTCGCCCCACAGATCGCGCCAGGCGCGCACCTGAGCGGCCCGCAGCGCCTCGTACGATAGGCCATCCAGCGCGGCCAGCGCCCGCCCGACCACATCGGCAGCATCTGGCACGGCGTCGCGGCTGACGGTGTAGCTGATCAGCTTGTCCAGTTGTAGCGTCTGCCCGGCCTCCAGGCGCTCGCTGACGATCAGGCGCGGATGACCGGGGCAAAGCTGACACTGCGCCACAGCGCCGGTCGAGACGCTCAGCGTGCCGGCGGCGGCCAGCTCCAGCCCGCTATGGCGGGTGCGGCTGTGCAACCAGATCGCGCCGCTATGCGCCTGCCCCTGCGCCAGATGATCCCAGTGCACGATGTCTTCGTTGGTCACATGACCGTTCAGGCCGGTCGCCACGGTAATCTGACAGGGCTGATTGACGGCGGTGATCAGCACCCGCAACGCCCCCACATGCTGATGCTCATAGCTGGCGAAGCGCTCGAAGGTCAGGTCGAGCAGCGCGCCAGAGGGAGCCTGCCAGCGCACCGCGCGGCACAGGATGCCCTGGCGCAGATCGAGCCAGCGCTCACTGTGCAGACATATCCCCTGATCCAGCCGGAAAGCCTGTCCATCTACGGTGAGGCTCAGATCGAGCCAGGCCGGTAGATTGGCCAGCTCGGTGAAGAAGATCGGCACGTCGTCGAATACGCCATGGGCCAGGGTGAGGGGGTGATCGCCGGGATAGCCCTCTTCCAGGCTGCCGCGCGTGCAGAAATAGCCGTTGCCGATGGTGAAGACCGTCTCCAGGTGATGCTGACGCCCGGCGTCGAAGCCGTCCTGACTCACCGTCCAGACCGGGTCGCGGCGGGCGGCAGCGTGCAGATCGGCCAGCGTCAGCCCCACCAGGCTTTCGCGGCGCGGCACCGGCCCGAACCGCGCTTCGATCTCGGCGAAGCGTTCGGCAGGCCCCAGCGCCAGACAGGGCATCCCCGCATTGAGCGCGGCCTCGATGCCCGCCGCCGCGTCCTCGACGACCAGACACTCGGCGGGGCGCAGACCCAGGCGCGCAGCGGCGTAGCGAAACAGGTCGGGCGCGGGCTTCTGGCGAGTGACGCTGCTGCCGTCGGCCAGGGCGGCCAGCCGGTGTGCGATGCCCAGCCGTTCGACGACGGTGCGGGCGTTACGGCTGGCGGAGGCGATGGCAATGCGAACGTTCGCTTTATCAAGCGCATTGAAGAGGTCCGCCACCCCTGGCAGCAAATCGGCGGGTGTTACTTTCTCCAGCAACTCCTGATAGTAACGGTTCTTGCGCGCCATCATCTCTTCCAGACGCGCTTCGTCTACCGGACGCCCCTTCAGCAGCCGCAACAGCGACTCGCGCCGCGACACCCCGCGCAGATGCTCGTTGTCGGCGCGGGTGAAAGGCACGCCTTCTTCATCGGCCAGGCGCTTCCACGCCTGGTAATGGTATTCGGCGGTGTCGGTGATCACACCGTCCAGATCGAAGATGAGAGCTTTGATCGTGTCGGCCATGATGAACGCTACCTGGGCCGGTATCCCCGGCTGGAGTCACGGATAACCAGTTCGGGAGGCACCAGCACATGCAACTCGCTCTCGCTGGGCCTGTCCCCCTCGAAAAGTCGTACCAACAACTGCACCACCCGCTGCCCGATCTCCCATACCGGCTGACGCAGCGTGGTCAGGCCGGGCAGCAGGTACGACAGCAACGGCGTATCGTCGAAGCCGGTGACGGCCACATCGCGCCCCACCTGCAAGCCGCGTTCCTGCACCGCCTGCACCGCGCCGACGGCGATCAGGTCGTAGACGGTGACGATGGCCGAGGGGCGACGTTCGGCGGGCAGGTCGAGCAGCGTGTGAGTCGCAGCATAGCCGTAGTCATATTGCCCCGCGCCTCGCCTGACCCAGGCCGGATCAACAGGCAGACCTGCCGCCTCCATCGCTTCCCAGTAGCCGGACAGACGATCCGTGCCCACGCGCGATTGTTCCGGCCAGCCCAGGAAAGCGATGCGCTGATGGCCCTGCTCCAGCAAGTGCTCCACCGCCTGGCGGATGCCCGCCCGCCCGTCCACGTCCACATAGGGGAACGGCGAACCGTCGCTGTGCGTCCGGCCAAAGGCCACCAGCGGCACCTGCAACCGCTCCAGTACCGCGATGCGCGGATCGTCGAATTCCAGGTCGGAGAGGATGAAGCCATCTACGCGCCCGCTGCGCACCAGCTCTTCGTAGGGGCGGTACAGGTCTGGCCCCTGGTGATAGGGAAAGAGCAGGATGTGATAGCCGAGTCGCTCGGCGGCATTCACAATGCTCTGCTCGAACTCTTCCAGGATAGGGTTGATATAGCGTTCGTGCGCGGGCTTCCAGGAGTAGCCGATCAGGTGACTGGTCTGCAGGCGCAGGCTGCGGGCAGTGATGTTGGGGCGGTAGCCCAGTTCTTCGACGGCCTGCTGCACGCGGGCGCGGACTTCGGGCGTCACCTGAATCTGGTTGCGGAGGATTTTGGAAACGGTCTGGTAACTGACCCCGGCGCGGCGGGCAACATCTTTAAGGGTGACCTTGTTGGCCATGTCAAAGACCTGACCAGCTAAAGAATATTTCCCTGAGGGCGTTTAGGCGAACGTTCGCCTCACTCTCATTAAACAGGATTTTGGCCCCGGTGTCAAGTGGGTTGGGTGCGTGCAAAATATGCCGCGCTCCGGTCTACCTCACCCTCAGCCTCGCTGCGCTCGGCTCGCCTCCTCTCCACACGTGGCAATGAGGCGCGTCAGCGCCGGGCGGGAGTGAGGTAAGTTGAGGACGGCCTCCTGTTCGAGAGGCGCTCAATGGCTGTCCGCCCATGAACCCTCGCGACTTGCGTCACGGGGCGAGAGGACTTGCCTGGGCGCAGAGATCACAGAGAAAGGTACAGCGTCTTTCTCAGGGGTTTTCCTCTGCGACTCGGCGGTGCATTCCGTCTCCCAATCCGAAGGCACCCCCTGCGACCCAGGCCCCGGCTTGTGCATCCAATGAGATAGTATCGTTTGAGGAGACATAACGTTCTGCACAAGGACAACCCCATGACCAGGACTACCCGTCGTAAGCGCCGCGCCCATGAGCATACGTACAACCCCCGCCTGATCGTCGCCGGTTCGGTGCTGATCGTCGCCGTCGCCTTCGCCGTCATCGTGCTGACCGCCGACGACAGCAGCACCCGCACCGCCAACGCCGGTCAGACTGCTGCGGACTTCACCCTGCCGGGCCTGTCCGGTGAGGTTTCGCTGGCGGACTTCCGGGGTAAGTACGTGCTGGTCAATTTCTGGGCGTCGTGGTGTCCGCCGTGCAAGGCCGAAATGCCCGATCTTTATGCCTATCATCGCCAGTATCAGGCACAGGGCTTCACCCTGCTGGGGGTGAACGTTGGCGAGGACGCGAACACGGTGCAGGCATTCCTGGCCGCCTACGGCTTCGACTTTCCGGTGGCGCTCGACCTCACGGGGGCCGTCTACAACCGCTACGGCGGCGATGGCCTGCCCTCGTCTTTCCTCATCGGGCCGGATGGCACGCTGGTCAAGGCGTGGCGACCTGGCGCGATCACCCGCGCCATGCTTGATCGCGACGTGACACCGCTGCTCTTCCAGGGCTGAGCCGCATCAGCCTGATTTTGCCGCTCAACGCGCCGACCGAACCGCCGCCAGAAGAACGCAGGGAGGGGCCTCCTCGCCTCTCTCTGCGCTCTCTGCGTCTCGGCAGTGAAACTCTTCTGCTGAGGCGCACCCGGCCTGCCCCACAGGGTAATCGCATCAAAACCGGACAGCGGCAGGGTGACAGAAGCAGGCTGGGAGCAGGGGTTGGCTCGCCTGGTTGACC
>DDBP01000392.1 GCA_002332795.1 Anaerolineales bacterium UBA2029
GCTTCACCCGGCAGGCGCTCACCGAAGCGATCAAGGTGGTGCGGGCCGGTCGCCCGCTCAACCTGATCGGCAAGACGGTGGAGCGCGTGGCCCGCAAAGGCGGCTACGCGATCATCCGCGAGTTGCCAGGGCACGGCGTCGGGCGGCACATTCACGAGAAGCCGAGCGTCTTCAATTTCTACCGTCGCGGTGACCGCACCCTGATGCACGAAGGGCTGGTGATCACCATCGAGCCGTTCTTCAGCACGGGCAGCGGGCACATCTACACCGATCAGGACGGCTGGACATTGCGCACGGTCGATCACGGCCTGAGCGCACAATACGAGCACACGGTCGTCGTCACCGCCGACGGCCCGATCCTGGTCACGGAAGTGTCATGACCGGCGCGACACACGCGCCGTAGCAGTCTGCATTGGCGAACACAGGGGACACACAGCAGAAAGGAGGAGGGCGCGTTGATCCCCTCTGAATGAGAAGTGCGGCATGTGAATGGCGAATGGCGGATTTGATATTCCGCACTGCGCACTTCGCAATCCGCAATCCGGCTGAGGATGGGACAAACCTGCGCCCGGTGTCTATGAAGGTTCCGCTTTCCTGGCTCAAAGAATATGTGGATATCACCATCCCGGTCGAAGAACTGGCCGAGCGCCTGACGCTGGCCGGGCTGGAAGTCAGCAGCATTCAGTATTTCGGCATTCCGCAAGGTCCGCCGCCGCCCGGCAGCAAGCAGCCCCGCTCGAATCATCTGGTTTGGGATCGTCAGAAGATCGTGCTGGGCGCGATCCGCGAGGTGCGCTCGCACCCCGCCGCCGACCGGTTGGTGCTGGCGCTGGTAGATTACGGGGGGAGCGAGCTGGAACAGTGCGTCACCGGCGCGCCCAACCTGTTCCCCTACAAGGATCAGGGGCCGCTCGACCCGCCGCTGCTGTCCCCCTTTGCTCACGAGGGGGCAGAGGTCATAGACGGGCACAAGGACGACGGCAGCCGCATGATCCTCAAAGAGCGCGTGCTGCGTGGCATTCCCAACCGTAGCATGGTCTGCTCGGAAAAGGAACTGGGCCTGTCGGATTCGCACGAGGGCATCCTTTTGCTGGACTGGGAGGAATTCGGTCACTTCCCGCCTGGCACGCCATTACAGGACGTGTTGGGCGACGCGGTGCTGGAGATCGATCTGCTGCCCAACATGGCCCGCGCCTACAGCATCGTCGGCGTGGCCCGCGAGGTCGCCGCGCTGACCGGCGCGACGCTGCGCCTGCCCTCGCTGGAGGTGATCGCCGAAGGGCCGCCCATTGCTGGCGAAGTCTCGATTGAAATCCGCGAGCCAGACCTCAACCCGCGCTTCACGCTGGCGCTCATCCGCGATGTGCAGCTTGGGCCGTCGCCGCAATGGATGCAGCGGCGCTTGCGCCTGGCCGGGATGCGCCCCATCAACAACATCGTAGATGCCACCAACTACGTGATGCTGGAACTGGGCGAGCCGCTCCATGCCTTCGACTGGGATGTGTTGCGGCGGCGCGCGGGCGGCAAAGCGCCGAGGATCATCACCCGTCTGCCGGAGCCGGGCGAGCACCTGGTGACGCTGGACGGCGTGGATCACGCGCTAGACGAATTCAACATCCTGGTCGCCGATACCGCCGGCGCGTTGAGCCTGGGCGGGATCATGGGCGGCCTGGAGAGCGAAATCTGGGATCCGTCGAGCATGTCGGTAGAAGAGTCGCTCTCCGACGCGCAGAAGGCGCTCTTCACCGATCGACCTGCGACGCGCAATGTGTTGCTGGAAGCCGCGTCGTGGAACTTCATCAACATTCGCCGCACCATGCAGAGCCAGAAAATGAATAGCGAGGCGGGCCTGCGCTTCAGCCGGGGGGTGCACCCGGCGATGGCCCTGCGCGGCCTGCTGCGCTGCATCGAGTTGATGCGGCAGATCAGCGGGGGTGTGGTGGCGCAGGGCGTGGTGGATGAGTACCCGCGGCCTGCGCCGGTGATCACGGTAGACCTGCCCGTGCGCGAGGTCGAGCGACACCTGGGCTTCGCCATCCCGCAGGCGGAGATCGTGCGCATCCTGCGCTCGCTGGAATTCGCCGTCGTCGAGCAGGGCGACGTGTTGCAGGTGACGGCGCCCGATCACCGGCTGGACATCGGCACGGGGCTGACGGGTCGCGCCGACCTGATCGAGGAGATCGCCCGCGTTTACGGCTACGACCGTCTGCCGAACACGCTCATTGCCGACGAATTGCCCATGCAGCGCGCCAACGTGGCCCTGGAGCGCGAAGAGGCGTTGCGCGACGCCCTGGTGCGCGCCGGTCTGCGCGAGATCGTGACCTATCGCCTGACGACGCCGGAACGCGAGGCGCTGCTCACCCCGCCCGGCGCAGAGTCGAGCTGGCCGCAGGTACCCTATGTGACCCTGGCGAATCCCATCGCGGCGGACAAAACTGCCATGCGCCATACCTTGCTGGCGGGGATGCTGGACATCGTAGCGGCCAACGCCCGCCATACCGAGCGGCAACTGCTGTTCGAGATCGGCCCGGTGTACCTGCCGCGCGAGGATGCCCCCCTGCCGGACGAACCGGGGCGGCTGGGCATCGTCATGACCGGGCCGCGCGGCGTGCCGCAGTGGCAGAAAGACGGCGACGCGGGGCGCATAGACTTCTTCGACCTCAAGGGGGTGATCGAAACGGTGGTGCGCGAGCTGCGCATCGCTGGCGAAGTGAGCTTTGCCCCCGTGCAGCACAGCACATTTCACCCTGGGCGTGCCGCCATGCTGCACATCAACGGGCGCGAAGTCGGCGTGCTGGGCGAATTGCACCCGCTGGTGCGGCAGGCGTTCGGCCTGGGCTTTGACCTGGAGCGTCCCGTTGTGGCCGCCGAGCTAGACCTGGCAGCCCTGCTGGCCGATGTGCAAAGCGTGCGCACCATCCGGCCTGTGCCCGCGCATCCTGCCGTCTACCAGGATATCGCCCTGGTGGTGGACGAGGCGGTGCCCGCCGCCGAGGTGCACGCGGTGATCCTGCGGGCGGGCGGCGAGTTGCTGGAAGAAGCGCGCCTGTTCGATGTCTATCGCGGCGACCCCATCCCGCCCGGCAAGAAGTCGCTGGCCTATGCGCTGACTTACCGTGCGCCGGATCGCACGCTCAACGATGCCGAGGTCGCCAAGATTCACGCGCGGATCATGAAGGCCGTGGAGCGGCAGGTGGGCGCACAGGTGCGCGCCTGAGCTACCTTTCACCGCCGCAGAGAACACAGAGGACGCGGAGAAGGGCGCAGAAAGGGCCTTCTCCGGGTGCCTCTGTGTTCGTTCTAGGGGCTGCCTGGCCCGCGGCTCCGCAGGGGTTCATGGGCGGACGGGGCTGGAGCAAGCGTTAAGG
>DDBP01000410.1 GCA_002332795.1 Anaerolineales bacterium UBA2029
GCCGCCGCTCAGCTTGGCCAGACGTTCCTGCAGCTTCTCGCGGTCGTAGTCGGAGGTCGAGTTCTCGATCTCGACGCGGATCTCCTCAATGCGGCCCTTGATCTTACGCTCGTCGCCCGCGCCGTCTACGATGGTGGTCTCGTTCTTGGTCACCACCACCTTGCCCGCACGCCCCAGGTCGTCAATGGTCGCGGTTTCGAGCTTGCGGCCCATTTCCTCGGTGATCACCTGACCGCCAGTCAGGATGGCGATGTCCTGCAGCATAGCCTTGCGCCGATCGCCGAAGCCGGGGGCCTTCACCGCCACCACGTTCAGCATGCCACGCAGCTTGTTCAGCACCAGCGTCGCCAGCGCTTCGCCGTCCACATCCTCGGCGATGACCACCAGCTCGCGCTTGCCGATCTGCAGCAGCTTCTCCAGGATCGGCACCAGGTCTGCCGCCGCGGAGATCTTCTTGTCGTGGATCAGGATATAGGCATCCTCGATCACGCATTCCTGCGTCTCAGGATTGGTGATGAAGTAGGGCGAGATGAACCCACGGTCGAACTGCATACCCTCGACGTATTCGGTCTCGAACTCCAGACCCTTGCTCTCCTCGACCGTGATCACGCCGTCTTTGCCGACCTTGTCCATCACGTCCGCGATCAGGTCACCGATTTCGCGATCCTGCGCGCTGATCGCCGCCACCGACGCGATCTCTTCCTTGGTAGTGATCGGGATGGCCATCTCGCTCAGGCGCTTGGAGACTGCCTGCGCCGCCGCCTCGATACCGCGCTTCAGCAGCATGGGGTTGGCACCCGCAGCCAGGTTGCGCAGGCCCTCGGTGACCATGTAGTAGGCCAGCACCGTCGCAGTGGTGGTACCGTCGCCGGCGATGTCATTGGTCTTGGTCGCCGCTTCCTTCAGCAGTTGGGCGCCCATGTTCTCAAAGGGGTCCTTCAGCTCGATTTCCTTGGCGACCGACACGCCGTCGT
This sequence comes from Anaerolineales bacterium UBA2029, assembly GCA_002332795.1. GTDB lineage: Bacteria > Chloroflexota > Anaerolineae > Aggregatilineales > Aggregatilineaceae > UBA2029. Next base: position 975 of record DDBP01000410.1, read on the forward strand.
GCGTGATGGTCGGCGCACCCCATTTCTTGTCCAGCGCCACGTTGCGCCCCTTCGGACCCAGCGTCGTCATGACCGCGCGGGCCAGCATGTCAATACCGTTCTTCAGGCTACCGCGGGCTTCCTGATCGAAGATCAACTGCTTGGGCATTGCTCGCTCTCCTTAGTTCTTACAGGCATCCAGCAATTCGCACAGGGCATAAACAGGACGACACAGTTGGAAAGGCTCGGTACGAGTTATGCTCCCTCTCCTCGCTGGTGCTCCGTAAACTGTTGTGCTGCCTCTCAAACAGGTTCGCATTAGCACTCTCAAGCCCAGAGTGCTAAACCGAGCCTGATCTTAGCAACGCGCTCGCGCGCTGTCAAGCTCAATTTAGCACTCAATGCCGCTGTGTGCTAACTTTTCGCGTTAGAAATGCATATAAAATTCGCAGCGAGCGATCACTGTTCGGCACCCGGCGCATTTTCGGCGGGAGTGCGCACCCCACATGACTGCAGCGCGGCAATGAAGCTGGCCTGGCGACGTGCATCTTCGCGCTGCACCGCGATCTGATAGCCCTGCTGCAGGTAAGGAATGGCCAGGTCGCACCGCCCCAGCGACGCCTGGGAGTGTCCCAACTGGTAGTAGTCGTCGGGGTCTTGCGAGCCAAGTTCAATCGCCCGCTGCAGGTTGACCGCCGCCGTCACGAAATCACCATCGCTCCATTGCAGCCCGCCCAGGTAGGAAAGACAGGGGATGTTGTTGGGGTCAACGTCCAGGCAGCGCCGGTAATACTCAAACGCGCGGTCGAAGTCCCCGTTGCGCGTATAAGCATTCCCCAGCGAAAACAGCACCGTCGTGTCGCGCGGATTACGCTCGACGATGGACGACAGCACAGCGATGGCCTGATCGATCTCGCCCAGCGCAATGTAATTGTTCGCCAGCTCTACGGCAATATAGGGTTGATTGGGCGCGCGCTGCAATGCAGCCAGGTAGGGTTGCAACGCTTCTTCCCAGCGCCCCTGATTGGAATAGAGCAGCCCCAGGTTTCGAAAGGCATCCGCGACAGCGATCCCTTCGGTATCCAGTTCCAGTGCCCGTTCCAGGTACATCTGAGCCGTGTCGTACTGACCCAGGTCCTGGTAGATTTCTCCCAGAAAGGCGTAGGTGGGAGCATAGGTCTCGTCGAGCGCTCGCGCGTGCAGGGCCGAAGCCAACGCTTCGCCGTATTTGCCCATCCAGTCGAGCACCCGCGCGCGAATGGCCCAGCCGTCGGGCGCAGTCGGGTTAGCGTTGATAGTGCGCTCGGCAAAGTCCAGCGCCTGCTGCAGGCGCGCCTTGTTCTGCCCAAAGTTGGACGTAATGATGAGCGCGTGCGCGATCTGATAGTGCAACCCCACGTCATTCGGATTGGCGTGCGCCAGCACCGTACACTGCTCGATAGCCTTCTCCAGATCGCCCTGCCGGTAGGAATTGAGACATTCCACCTGCGCCAGCATCACATCCGGCGTCGCCGTCGGCGTAGGAGCGGGGGCTACCTGTGTCTGTACGGCGATGGCCAGTTCCTCCAGGCCCGGCAAGACCGAGCTGCGCACGCGCTCGCGATTCTGCCAGATCAACCAGCCCGCGCCCGCCAGGATGACAATCAACATCAGGCGCAACACCACGCGCCCCGATATCAGCCGCAGATGGCGTTGCCGCCCTGGCCGATACCGCTTCGGTGTGCGCAGGTACATCTACATCACCTCTCAGAAGATACCGATCGGTTCAGGCGGAATCGGAGTCGGCGGGACCGGCGTTGGGATGTCGCTGATGTCGTAGTCTTCATCGTAGTTGACGCACAACATCAACCCTTCGTTGATGTGCGCCTTGGTTTGCTCGCTGGGATTCATCAGCAGAGCATCCTGCAAGACCGGCCATGCCTGGTCGCAACGCGCCAGCAATGCCCAGGCCAGCCCGCGCAGGTAGTAGCACTCGATCTCGCGCTCTTGCAGCGGCACACCCTGCTCTTCCTGCAGGCGGGCGCATTCCTCGAACGACTCGATGGCCCCCTCATAGTTCCGGCGAGTATAGCGCACCATCCCCAGTTGCCGGTGCGCTTCTGGATAGGTCGGGTCTAGCTGAATGGCCTGTTCGCACGCTTCCTGTGCCAGCGCATCTTCGCGCATGGTGAAGTATGTCTCGCACTTGCGCGTGTAGGCCTTCACGTTGTCCGGTTCCATCGCCAGCACCTGATCGTAGGCGGCGATGGCCGCATCGTAGTTCTCCTGAGCCTTGTAGTAGACGGCCAGTTCGAAGTAGAGTGCATCGAAACGCGGGTGAATCTGAATCGCCTGTTCATATTGCTGGATCGCCGCATCGAAACGCCCCACGAAGGCCAGCCCCAACGCCAGAGCACGCCGCGCATCCAGGCTGTTGGGATCGAGCTGCACCGCCTCATCCGCCTTCTGGAAAGCCTGGTTGGGGCGTCCGGCCCCGCGATAGGCCATCGAAAGATAGGCGCGCGCCTCGGCAGAGGTCGGATCGAGCTGCTCGGCCCGCAGGCCCACGGCGATCGCCTCCTCCGGACGCCCATTCTCCAGCAATGCCAGGCACAGCAACGCCTGCGCCCGCGCATTGTCCGGGGCCAGTTCGACAGCGCGCTGTGCCACTTCCAGCGCCTCCTGTGCCCGGTAGCGATAGGCCCGCCCCGCATAACTGCGATAGATCAACATCCGCCCGTACTCGAAAAGCAGATCAATATCGGTAGGGCGCAGGCGCACCGCCTCACCATAGTGATAGATGGCGCGTTCGATGTCGCCTGCCAGATAAGCGCGCTCGCCCAACTGCGCCTGTGTGATCGCGTCCAGCGTGGCCGTCGGCTGCACGCCGACGCTGGCCAGCACCCAGTCTTGCACCGTGTTGAACTGCCAGATGACACCAGCCAGCAACACCATCGTCACCAGCCACAGAATGAGGACGAAATTGCTGCCACGCCGCCGGGCCTGGCGGCCAAAATGCAGATTCGATTTGTCGCGCCGAATGTACATCGCCGCTTCTCCTTGCCTGCGCCAGGCTTCAGAGCCAGTGTCGAACCGTCCGGTGCAAGAAAAAACCGGCGAGTGCTTGTCCCCCCGGTAGACACGTTGCTCTATCCTGCGCGCCACCACAATCCTAACATCCCGCCTGAGAGATGTCAAAGGCTCGCGCGGGCTGAAGCGAACACTCTCTCACACATTGACGCCGCGTGCACCCTGCGGCACAATGTGCAGTGGAACCGTACACCACCCCTCAGCACTGCCTGGTCAGTAGCTGGCGGCGCAAGGAGCGCGAACATGAGACGCGATGGGCCAGTCCTGGTCATCGGGGCTGCGGGAATAGATATCAAGGGACGCCCCAATCAGCCGCTGCAGATGGGCACCTCCAATGGCGGGGTGGTGCGCAACAGTGTGGGCGGAGTGGCCCGTAACATCGCCGAAAACCTGGCCCGCCTGGAAGTG
>DDBP01000411.1 GCA_002332795.1 Anaerolineales bacterium UBA2029
CCATCTGGCGCACCAAAGTCACGGCCAACCTTTGCCCGCACCCCTCACGAATCACGCGGTTGTGCTCTATGCTGATTCGTCCTATACTGGATTCTGCGAGAGCGTCAACAGAAATTAGTGCAACGCTCTTTGCTGTGGTTTGTGATCAACGCCATCTTGTGGTATGAGTATTATCACTGGTGATGTGAATCGCTGGTCCTATATGATGAGGGGCAGCGTTGCATCACCCAGAAATGGGCCGGAAGATTCATGACGTGTCGTAGAGTGCCATTTGCCGAAAAAGCCCCTTGCTGGCTTTTCGCTGCCGGGCTGTTCACCCTGCTGACAGCCCTGGTGCTCTTGGTGCACGTCTCCCCCTGGCGCGGAGCCGAAGCAGAGCGCAACGACCTGTACGCTCAGGTGTTGGGCGTGGTGCGGCAGTGGGGAAGCTGTCCCACCTGTCACACCGTAGCGGGCAACACTCCCCTTGTGGAACAGACGACCCTCACGCTCGTGCATCGGCCCGTCGAATGGCCCGCCGCACCGTCTCAGCGGGGGCACACGCCCCCTGCTGCTGCCCTCAACAGTCAGGTGGTGGAAGTGGGTCAGCGTCTGCTCGGCCTGCTGCCGTCGGGCGATCCGCAGGTAGAACGCGCCGCCGAAGAGTTCCTGGCGGTGACGCGGACGCTGGGCGACAGCCCTGATGCGCCGCATCAGGCGAGCGCGTTGCAGCGGCTGATGCAGCTTGAAGGGGTATTGCGCGATTTGCAGGCCGCGTCCGCTGCGACGACTTTCTGGGGCGCGCCCTCTCCGGCGCAGCCCGATCACCTGTCGCTCGTGGCGCTGCTGAGCAGTCCCGCGCCGCTGATGGCGTTGCTCGTCGTCAGCGCGTTGATCCTGACTGAAATTCGCCCCCTGGCTGGAAACCCTGGCTCGGAGATTGCGCCTGTCCCCTCGCTGGTGACGCAGGCGATCTCGCGTCGTGGCCCGCCCGCCGTGGCGCTGGTCGCGATTCTGGATTCGGCACTGAAGAAGATTGCCGCTCCCTGGGCGTGCAATCTTCTTTTTTGTGCACCGTGTTGGAGTGGTTGTGTGGAGGTGAGTGCAGACTCTCCGATGAGCGAAGCTCAAAAAGAAAGGAGCATTGTATGACGCGAAAAGTGTTGTTGATTGCAGGAGTGCTGTTGCTGGCGGCGGCCTTCGCCGTGTGGCAACACGACGCACCGGGGCGAGTGCAGGCCCAGGGCGGCGAGGGAGAATGCAAGGGTGAACCGTGCCCGGCCTGGATCGTCGAGGCCTGGGCTGGTTCCGGTCACGCTGACTCCACCGCCGAAGCCTTCCGGCACTGGGACAACGCCGATCCCCAGGAAATCCCGGTTGACTGTGCCAAGTGTCACAGCGAGACCGGCTACATTGACTTCCTGGGCGACGACGGCTCCGCTGCCGGTGTGGTGGACGCAGCAGCGCCCATCGGCACGGTGGTGAGCTGCTCGGCCTGCCACAGCCCCAGCGCCGTCAGCAAGACCAGCGTCGTCTTCCCCTCTGGGGTGGAGATCACCGGTCTCGACGCCTCGGCTCGCTGCATGGAGTGCCATCAGGGCCGCGAGTCGAAGGTCAGCGTGGACGAAGCCATCGCGGCTTCCGGCCTCGGCCCGGACGATTCCAGCCCAGACCTGGGCTTCCGCAACATTCACTACTTCGCTGCGGCGTCCAGCCTGTATGGGTCTGAGGTGCACGGCAGCTACGAGTACGACGGGATGCGCTACCAGACCAAGTTCGAGCATGTGCCGGGCTACGATAGCTGCGTGGGCTGCCACAACCCGCACACGCTGGAACTGAAGGTCAACGAGTGCTCGGCCTGCCACACCAACGTCGCCAGTGCCGAAGACCTGAAGGCGATCCGCATGCCGGGGTCTATGGTGGACTACGACGGGGACGGCAGTGTCGAAGAGAGCCTCTTCGACGAGCTGGAAGGTATGCAGGCGTTGCTCTACCAGGCCATCCAGGCTTATGCCAGCGAGGTAGCGGGCACACCCATCGTCTACGAGGGCCATACCTATCCGTACTTCTTCATTGACACCAACGCCAACGGCACTGTGGACGAGGGCGAGGCGGCCTTCCCCAATCGTTACAACGCCTTCACCCCGCGCCTGCTGCGCGCCGCCTACAACTTCCAGGCCTACGAGAAAGACCCCGGCGCGTTCGCGCACAACGGCAAGTATCATGCCCAGGTGCTCTACGACTCGATCGCCTCGCTGAACGAGGTGCTGTCGCAGCCGGTGAGCCTGGCGCAGGCGCATCGCAACCCGCCCGGTCACTTCGACGGCACGGCAGAGGCCTTCCGTCACTGGGATGCGGAGGGCGAAGTGCCCGGCACCTGCACCAAGTGCCACACTTCCGAGGGCCTGCCCTTCTACCTCGACCAGGGCGTGAGCATCGCCTTCCCGCCGTCTACGTCGCTGGCCTGCTCGACCTGCCACACCAACTTCCAGGACTTCGCGCTCTATCAGTCCAACGAAGTGACCTTCCCCAATGGGGCCAAGCTGACCTTCGGCGAAGGGGTGGACTCGAACCTGTGCCTGAACTGCCATCAGGGGCGTGAATCCACGGTGTCGGTCAACCAGCACATCGCCAACGCCGGCGTGGGCGACGACGAAGTGTCCGACAAGCTGCGCTTCCGTAACATTCACTACTTTGCTGCCGGTGCCACGCTGTTTGGTCACGAGGCGCAGGGGGTGTATGAGTACGAGGGCAAGGAGTATGTCGGGCGCTTCGCGCACGTGCCGGGCTTCGACACCTGCCAGAACTGCCACAACGTCCATCAGTTGACAGTGCAGGTGCAGGCGTGCACGGCCTGTCACGGCGAGTTCGAGGACGTGGAAGACATCCGCATGATGACCGGCGACCTCGACGGTGACGGCGCTCAGGAAGGCGTTGCGGGCGAACTGGAGACCATGCGCGAAGCGTTGCTGGCCGCGATCCAGGCGTATGCCGCCAATACGGTGGGCACGCCCATCGCCTACAACGCCGCTGCGTACCCGTACTGGTTCGTGGACGCCAACGGCAACGGCGTAGTTGACGCCGACGAGGCCGACGGCTATGCCACCTGGACGCCGCGCCTGCTGCGCGCCGCCTACAACTACCAGTACGCGGTCAAGGACCCCGGCGCGTTCGCGCACAACGCCAAGTACGTGGCGGAAGTGCTCTACGACAGCCTGCAGGACATCGGTGGTGACGCGGCTGTCGCGGGCATGACCCGTCCTTAAGTCTGATCGTTCGTGATATACTGTGGCTGGGGCAGGTGCGAGCCTGCCTCAGCCCCTGTTCCCGCAGGTTGCCGCCGCGCCTGCGGATTGTGTCTCAGGGTCGGGTCGGGATGTAGCGGCGTCTGCCCGCAAGTCGAATGCATTGTGGCACAGGCAGGCGCAGGAGCGAGCAGCCATGATCGGACGTCTTCGCCGTTTTCTGTTCCCGACGGGCAATCCTTCCAAAATACGCCGTTATGGGCCATGGGCCATGGTGATGGCCGTGCCGGTGTTCTTGCTGCTGGCCATCCCGCCCGCCTGGGAATACAGCAATACCGCCAGTTTCTGCGGCACCACCTGTCATACCATGCCGCCCGAATACAACACTTACTTGGTCTCGCCCCATGCCCGCGTGCCCTGCGTGGATTGCCACATCGGGCGTGACTGGATCGCCAGGCAGGCCATCCGCAAGTCCGAACACGTGACGCTGATCTATAAGACGATCACCGGTGACTATGAATATCCCATCCGGGTCGGCAGCATGCGCCCGGCCCGCGAGACCTGCGAGCGTTGCCACTACCCGCAGAAATTCTCCGACGACAGCCTGCGCGTCATCTACCGCTACGACGACAGCGAAGAGAACCTGCCCTATCAGATTTATCTGCTGATGCATACGGGTGGCGGCAGTCAGCGCGAGGGGCTGGGACGCGGCATTCACTGGCATATCGAGAACAAGATCGAGTTCATCGCCACCGATCCGGAGCAGCAGGATATCCCCTGGGTGCGGGTGCAGTACGCCGATGGCAGTACTGACGTGTTCGTCTCGTTAGACGCCACCATTGATACGTCCAATCTCGATCAGTACGACCTGAAGGAGATGGACTGCATCACCTGTCACAACCGCATCTCGCACCTCATCCCGCCGCCGCGCACGCTGGTGGATACGGCGCTCTTCCGCGGTGACCTGCCCGCAGACATCCCCTACATCCGCGCCCGCGCGGTGGAAATTCTCTCGCTGACCGAAGAAGACGCCGTGCAACAGGCGCTGACCGATCTGCGGGCATATTATCAGGAAGAATATCCGGATTTCTACGCTCAGAATCAGGAAAAGGTCGAGAGTGCGATCGAGCTGATCGGGCAAATCTACGAGAACAACACCTATCCGGAACAGGAACTGAACTGGCAGACGCACCCCAACAACATCGGTCACCGCGATTCGCCGGGGTGTTTCCGCTGTCACGACGGCAAGCACTTCAATACCGAGGGCGAGGCGATTCGCCTGGAGTGCAACCTGTGCCACTCCATCCCACAGATCGTGCGGCCAGGGGTGATCGAGCCGCTCATGCCCCTGACGACCGGCCTGCAACCGGCTTCGCATTTCGATACAACCTGGATTGCTCAACATCACCTGGCGATTGACGGTACCTGCGCCAACTGCCACACCATGGAAAACGCTGGCGGCACGACGGACACCAGCTTCTGCTCCAACAGCGGTTGCCATGGCGTGGACTGGCGCTACGCCGGTTTCGACGCGCCCGCCCTGGCGGCGGCGCTGGGGCTGGACCAGGGGCCGGAGACGCCGCCGGTGGCGGTTGAAGTGCCGGAAGGCGAGACGATCACCTATCAGCAGTTGCAGCCGGTGCTCGAAGCGGCCTGCTCGCAGTGTCACGGGGCCGCGCCGATCAAGGGGCTGCGCGTGACCACCTATGAGGGCCTGATGGCGGGCAGCGAGAACGGGCCGGTGATCGTGCCGGGGTCGCCGGAGGAGAGCAAGATCATCGCCGTGCTGGAAGGCGGGCACTTCGCCAAACTGACCGACGAGCAGATGGCCTGGCTGCGACAGTGGATCGCCGACGGCGCGCCAGAAAGCCTCGAATGAAGCAGCGCACAGTGCGTCTGTGAAGGGGGGCACGCTATGAGATCGGGGTGGCTCTGGAGCCGCCCCGATCTCTTGGTACGGCATGCTGTCCTGTTCTTTGTGCGAGATCACCAAAACGCCCGCCTGACCGATTGACGAAGCGCGCCGGCCATGTTACCCTTGGGCACAGATTGGCCTCAGCAGGAGCAGCGGCTATGTTCGCCAGCATCACCATGGCGACCATGATGATGACCACCGGCATGGGTACCATGACTACCGGGCGGGCGTTGCCGGCTGCTTCCGGAGCGAGGTCACGGTAGAGCGTAGCAGACTACCCCAGGAACCCTCAAGCGCGGAGCAGACCGGCCCCGCGCTTTTTATTTCGGGCCACAGCGCAGACAGGAGGGAGGCCATGGCAACCCTGACTATGAAATTCGGCGGGACTTCGGTGGGCAACGCCGAGGCTATCGCTCGCGTCGCGGATATCGTCCAGGAAGCGGCGCGCGAGCACCGCGTCCTGGTGGTGTGTTCGGCCATGAGCGGCGTGACCAACCTGCTCATCGAGGCTGCCCAACGCGCCGCCGCCGGGGATTCGGCCCGTTACCAGGTCATCGCCCAGGAACTACGGCAGAAGCACGAGGCGGCCATCCGCGCCCTGCTGACTTCCGACGTGGAGCGTATCGCCATTCACGACGAGGTCGAGGCGCTGATTGACGAGTTCGAGACGCTATGCTACGGCATTTACGTGCTGCGCGAGGCGTCGCCCAAGGCCATGGACAAAGTCGCCTCGCTGGGCGAGCGCATGAGCGTCCCCATTGTCTCGGCGCTGTTGCGGCAACGCGGCATCCCCAGTTGCACGGTGAGCGCCAGCCGCCTGATCGTCACCGACGATCAGTTTCAGAACGCGGGCGTGCTCTTCGAGGAGTCGGAGGCGAACGTCCGCCGCGAACTGCTGCCACTGCTCGACCAGGGACTGGTGCCCGTGGTGACCGGCTTCATCGGGGCCACGCGCGACGGCGTGGTGACGACCCTGGGGCGCGGCGGCAGCGATTACAGCGCGGCCCTGCTGGGCGCGTATGTGGATAGCGACGAGGTCTGGATTTGGACGGACGTGGACGGTGTGATGACCGCCGATCCGCGCCTGGTGCCCGATGCCCGCGTCATTCCGGTGCTGTCCTATGGCGAAGTGGGCGAGATGGCCTACTTCGGCGCGAAGGTCCTGCATTCCAAAACGGTGCAGCCGCTGGTGGAGCGCAATATCCCCGTGCGCGTCAAGAACACTTTCAACCCCCAGGCCGAGGGTACGCTGATCGTGCGCGACGAGCGCGAAACGCCGGGCACGGTCAAGGCGGTCACTGCCATCCGCGACGTGAGCCTGGTCACTGTGGCCGGGCGCGGCATGATCGGCGTGCCGGGTATCGCCGCACGGACGTTTTCCGCCGTCGCCAAGCGCCAGGCCAACGTGTTGATGATCGCGCAGTCGTCCAGCGAGCAGAGCATTTGCTTCGTGGTGCCGGAGGCCAAGAGTCGCGAAGTGGTGGCGGCGATCCAATCCGAGCTGGAAGCCGAATTCGGTCGGCAGGACATTGACCGCGCCTGGGCCGACGACGACGTGGAGATCATCACCGTGGTGGGCGTGGGCATGTTGCGCAAGCACGGTGTGGCGGCGCGCGTCTTTGGGGCGCTGGGTGAGGCAGGCGTGAACATCCTGGCGATTGCGCACGGGGCCAGCGACTATTGCGTTTCGATGGTGGTGCGCTCCCAGGACACCGAAAAGGGCGTGCGGGCCATTCACCGCCTGGTGGTGCTCAACGGCGGCGGGGCGAAAGCGTGACAGGCGGTGGGGCTGGTGGAAAAGAGACTTACCGCAGAAGCGATCTCAGGTAAAGCATTGGGGAGACAGCTTGCGCTGCCCCGGTTGACCTCACCCCCACTCGGCGCTGACGCGC
>DDBP01000097.1 GCA_002332795.1 Anaerolineales bacterium UBA2029
CGAAGCGAGGCTGGGGGTGAGGTAAACCAAGCAAACCTTAACGCCTGCTCTAGCCCCGTCCGCCTCTGAACCATGTATGGAGAGGGGGCCGGGGGGTGAGGTTTTCAAACGGCCTCTCAAGCCTGATCGGTCTTGGGCTTGGCGGATTCGTCTTCGTAGAACTTATCAATCATCTCGAAGACGCGGGCGCGGAATTCCTCCGGCTTGTCCACGTTCTTCATGACGATCTCGGTATTGGAACTCCCCGCCGTCTCGATACGGATGTCTCCGTGACCGAGTAGCCGCCGAATGATGCCATAGCTGATGGATATATCCTGCACCTGATTCAGCGGCACGGCGCGTTCTTCCTTGGTGAAGACACCGGTACGCCGCACAATCGAGCGACGAGTCAGGGCCAGGTAGTTGTTGCGCCACCACAGCAACCAGAGTCCCAGGGTGAAAATAGCCTTCAACCAGAACTGCGGGTGACGCTTACTCTGTCTCTTGACGATCAGCATCTCGTCGTTCATCGTGAGTCTCCTGGGCTAAGGGCTGCGTATGCGAAACCAGGGTGACGCCTGGGGGAGGCTGATTGGCGCGGAAGAAGCGGGCAATGATGATGACGAAGACCGCGAAGCCCACTCCCACCACCACACCGGCGAACAGCGCCTGCGCCACTGAGGTTTCCTCGACCAGCAGGGCGTAGAGCACCACCCACAACAGGCTGAGAATGGCACCGATGCCACCCGTAGTGAGCGTGTCGCCCCAGCCACGGCGGATGGCAATGTACAGGACGAACAGCGTGATGGCGAACAACGCCAGAAAGACGACGCCCATTCGTCAATTCCTCCTGCCCTGCGATCATAGCCTGCCCGCGCCGGGGCGCAAGTTGCCGCTGCGATGGCAGGACAGGGTTTCACCGCAGAGTACGCGGAGAGCGCAGAGAAGAACGCAGAGTCTCCCTCCTGTTCTTCTTTTCCTCTGCGCCCTCTGCGTCTCGGCGGCAGGCTCGGAGCATCCCGCGTCAGTCGCGCTTGAAGCGGGTGTAGTCCGGCTGACGGTAGCGGCTGTGCCCGGTGCCCTCGATGTTGAGCATGGCCTCGACCTTCATGGGCAGGCCGATCATGTTGATGAAACCCTTGGCGTCCTGCTGATCGTAGATGTCCATATGGCCGAACGAGGCGTAGTCCTCGCGGTACAGGCTGTAGGGACTCTTGCGCCCGGCGATGATCACGTTGCCTTTGTAGAGCTTCAGGCGCACCGTGCCGGTGACCGTCTGCTGCGTGACCTGCACGAAAGCGTCGAGCGCCTCGCGCAGACGGGTATACCACATGCCGTTGTAGACCAGCTCGGCGTACTTGACAGCCACGAAGTCTTTGAAGTGCATCGTCTGCTTGTCCAGGCACAGGCTTTCCAGCGCCTGATGGGCCACGCGCAGGATCGTCCCGCCGGGAGTCTCGTAGACGCCGCGACTCTTCATGCCCACCAGCCGGTTTTCGACCATGTCCACGCGCCCGATGCCGTTGACCCCGCCCAGTTCGTTGAGCCGTTCGAACAGCGGCACTGGAGACAGCCGTTGCCCGTCAAGGCTCACCGGCACGCCCTGTTCGAAGCCAATCTCCACATAGGTCGGCTCGTCGGGAGCTTCCAGCGGGCTGCGGGTGAGCACGTACATGTCTTCGTATGGCTCGTTCCAGGGGTCTTCCAGCGGGCCGCCCTCGTGACTCATGTGGAACAGGTTGCGGTCGCGGCTGTAGATGCTCTTGAGCGTGGAACTGACGGGCACGTTGTATTCGGCGGCGTATTCCAGCGCGTCTTCGCGGCTGCGGATGTTCCACTCGCGCCAGGGGGCGATCACCTTCAGCTTGGGGTTGAGCGCCATCGCCGTCAGTTCGAAGCGCACCTGATCGTTGCCCTTGCCGGTGCAGCCGTGCGCGATGGCGTCTGCGCCTTCGGCCTCGGCGATCTCCACCAGATGCTTGGCGATGAGCGGGCGGGCGAACGACGTGCCCAACAGGTACATGCGCTCGTAGACCGCGCCTGCCTGCATGGTGGGGAAGACGAAATCCGTCAGGAACTCTTCGCGCAGGTCGCGGATGATCAGCTTGCTGGCACCCGTCTTGAGCGCCTTTTCTTCCAGGCCGTCGAGTTCCTCGCCCTGGCCCAGGTCGGCGGTGAAGCAGATCACTTCGCAGCCGTAGTTGTTGCGCAGCCAGGGCACGATGATCGAGGTGTCCAGGCCACCACTGTAGGCCAGCACTACCTTATTGATGCGTTCCATGGGGGTATCCTTTCTTGCCGGGGACAGACCGCGTGTTGATTGACCCTCAATCCTAACGGGCGCGGCCCCAAAAGAACAGAGCACTCACCCAGCGCAAGGCTCTTTTTTGTACACAATCACTAAACTTGAAAACCGGATTTGTGCGGCCAGGTGCTTGACAGACACGCCCCGGCTGGTTTACAGTCTATGGCAACAGTGTAGCATCACCGGGTGCGCAAGGGATAACCCCAACCATGTTCCGTCGTCTGGTCCTCGTCCTTATCGTCATTGTCCTCGTCATTCTTGGCGGGGCATTTGGCGTTGGGAGGACGTAGGGCGCACCCCAGCCTGAGATGTGAACGAAAGCCTCCCAACGCCGGGAGGCTTTTTCGTTGAGCCGTGCAGCGCGCCAGGAGGCGCAGCGAGCGATGATGGCCGGTACCAGCTTCAGCCTGTTGCTTGTGGTCATTATTGGCGGCCTCCTTCTCGTCCTTGAGAAGGAGGCGAAACAGGTTGGGGCGGTTCCGGTGCATTGTGAACGGTAACACCGGAGACCGACGCAAACACAGGCAGGGCCGCCCCAACCAGGAGCGGCCCTGTGCGTTTGGATGGGACGGACGATCTCACGAGAGGTAGACAGAAATCATGCGCTCCGACCGGATCAAGAAAGGTTTCGAACGCGCTCCACACCGCAGCCTGCTGAAGGCCACTGGCGTCACCGACGCCGACATGGGCAAGCCGTTCATCGCCGTCGTCAATTCCTATGTGGACATCATTCCGGGGCATGTGCACCTGCAGGGCTTTGCAAAGGTGATCAAAGAGGCGATCCGCGAGGCGGGCGGCGTGCCCTTCGAGTTCAACACCATCGGCGTAGACGACGGGATCGCCATGGGGCACATCGGCATGAACTACTCGCTGCCCAGCCGCGAACTGATCGCCGACTCGGTGGAGACGATGATCGCCGCGCACGCCTTCGACGGCATGATCTGCATCCCCAATTGCGACAAGATCGTGCCGGGCATGTTGATGGCGGCCATGCGCCTGGACATCCCCACCATCTTCGTCAGCGGTGGGCCGATGGCAGCAGGCCGCACTCCCGACGGGCGCGTGGTAGACCTGATCAGCGTCTTCGAGGGCGTGGGCGCGTACAAGGCGGGCAAGATTGACGATGCCGAACTGAAAACCCTGGAAGATTACGGGTGCCCTTCGTGTGGATCATGTTCGGGCATGTTCACCGCCAACTCGATGAACTGCCTGATGGAAGCTCTGGGGTTGGCCCTGCCCTTCAATGGCTCGGCACTGGCCGAAACTCCGGAGCGGATCGAACTGGCGAGGCGCGCGGCGCGGCAGCTCATGGTCTTGATCGAAAAAGACCTGACGCCGCGCCGCATCGTTACCCGCGAGGCCATAGACAACGCCTTCGCGCTGGACATGGCCATGGGCGGCAGCACCAACACCGTGCTGCACACGCTGGCCATCGCCTATGAAGCGGGCGTGGACTATCCGCTGGAGCGCATCAATCAGGTCGCGGCTCGCGTGCCACACATCTGCAAGGTCAGCCCGGCCTCGCACTGGCACATGGAAGACGTGCATCGTGCGGGCGGCGTGCCCGCCATCCTCAACGAGATCGCCAAGAAGGACGGTGTGCTGCATCTGGACTGCCTCACGGTGACCGGCAAGACCCTGGGCGAGAACATCGCCGACGCCCGCATCACCGATTACGAGGTGATCCGTCCGGTCAGCGATCCCTACAGCCCGACCGGCGGCCTGGCGATCCTTTTCGGCAGCCTGGCCCCCGATGGCGCGGTGATCAAGACGGGCGCGGTGCCCCCGCATATGCGTCATTTCCGCGGGCCGGCGCGCATCTTCGAAAGCGAGGAAGCGGCTTCGGCGGGCATTCTCAACGGCAAGGTGAAGCCGGGCGACGTGGTGGTCATCCGCTACGAAGGGCCGCGCGGGGGGCCGGGCATGCAGGAAATGCTGGGGCCGACGGCGCAGTTACAGGGCATGGGCCTGGGCGACAGCGTGGCCCTGGTCACCGACGGGCGCTTCTCCGGCGGCAGCCGCGGGGTCTCCATCGGGCATGTCAGCCCGGAGGCGGCAGCGGGTGGCCCGCTGGCAGCAGTGCAGGAAGGCGATCTGATCGAGATCGATCTGGACGCGCGGCGGCTCGACCTGCTGGTCGAACCGGCGGAGGTGCAGCGGCGGCTGGCCGCCCTGCCCCCCTATGAGCCGGAGATTCCCAGCCGCTGGCTGCGGCGCTATGCGCGGCTGGTGAGCAGCGCCAGCACCGGCGCAGTTTTCCTGGACTGAGGGGCGGGGTGAAGTCTGCAGGGGTGTATTGCCATACGCCCCCTACGGGAACAGGCAGCCCCGACCGACGACAAGACACGCACACCCAACACGTTTCGAGGCGAGACAAGGAGAAAACAAGGTGAAACTCACTGGCGCTGAAATCATCCTGGAATGTCTGCTGCGCGAAGGGGTAGAGATCATGTTCGGCTATCCCGGCGGCGCGATCCTGCCCACCTACGACGCCATGACCAAGTACCCCCAACTGCGCCATGTGCTGGTGCGGCACGAACAGGGCGCAGCGCACATGGCCGACGGCTACGCGCGGGCCACGGGCAAAGTCGGCGTGGCGATTGCCACCTCTGGCCCCGGCTCGACCAACCTGGTGACTGGCATTGCCACGGCCATGATGGACTCCTCGCCGATCGTGTGCATCACCGGTCAGGTGCCCACGACGGCCATTGGCTCCGACGCCTTTCAGGAGACGGACATCACCGGCATCACCCTGCCCATCACCAAGCACAACTACCTGGTCTACGACGTGCGCGAGCTGGCCTACACCATCCGCGAGGCGTTCCACATCGCCCGCACCGGGCGGCCAGGGCCGGTGCTGATTGATGTGCCCAAGGACGTGCAGAACGCCGTCACCGAGTTCGTCTACCCGGAAGAGCCGATCGAATTGCCGGGCTATCAGCCGCCGCAATATGCCTCCGAAGAAGATATCGCCGCGGCCCTGGCGCTGATCGAGAAGGCCGAGCGCCCGCTGATCCTGGCCGGACACGGCATCGTCATGTCTGGCGCGGGGCGCGAGGTGCTGGAATTCGCCGAGCGCACACAGACGCCCTTCGCGCTCACCCTGCTGGGCAAGGGCGGCCTGCCGGAGACGCACCCGCTCTCGCTGGGCATGATGGGCATGCACGGTACCGGTTACGCCAACCTGGCCATCCAGAACGCCGATCTGCTGCTGGCCTTTGGGATGCGCTTCGACGATCGCGTGACCGGCAACCTGAAGACTTACGCGCCCAACGCCAAGAAGATACACATTGACATTGACTCGTCGGAGATTCACAAGAACGTGCGCGTAGACGTGCCCATCGTGGGCGACCTGAAGGCCGTGCTGACCCAACTGTTGCCGCACGTCAAGCCGATGGAACACAAAGCCTGGCTGGCGCAGATTCGCGACTGGATGGAAGACGCCGACGAGCGCGACATCGTGCATCGCGACGTAGGCGACCGGCTCTTCGCTGCCCACGTCATTCACGACATGTGGAAAGCCACCGGCGGCGACGCCACCGTCGTCACCGATGTGGGGCAGCATCAGATGTGGGAAGCGCAATACTACCTGCACGAGCGCCCGCACACGTTGATCACCTCCGGCGGCCTGGGCACGATGGGCTTTGGCCTGCCCGCGGCCATTGGCGCGTCGCTGGGGTTGCGCCAACCTGTGTGGGCCATCGTGGGCGATGGCGGCTTCCAGATGACCATGACCGAACTGGGCACGGCCATGCAGGAGCGCGTCCCCGTGCACATCGCCATCATCAACAACGGGTTCCTGGGCATGGTGCGGCAGTGGCAGGAGTTCTTCTATGAAGAGCGCTACAACGCCACGCCCATGCACAACCCGGACTTCGTCAAGCTGGCGGAAGCGTATGGCATCCCCGCGCGGCGCGTCACCCGCCGCGAAGAGGTGATCCCCACCATCGAGTGGGCGAACAGCATCACCGATCGCCCGACGCTGATTGACTTCGTCGTGGAAAAGCACGACCTGGTCTACCCGATGGTGCCGGCGGGCGCTGACCTGCACGCCATGATCCGCCGCCCGCTGCCGTCCGAAGATTCGATCTAGTCGCGCCGATACGTCGCGTTCTGGGAGGAGTGAAAGCACCGATGAAACGAACACTGGTAGCGCTGGTGGAAAACAAGCCCGGTGTGCTCAACCGGGTGGCCAGCCTGTTCCGGCGACGCAACTTCAACATTGACAGCCTGACGGTAGGCCGCACAGAGAACCCTGCTATCTCGCGCATGACCATCGTCGTAGAGGCGGACGCCGAAAAGATTCGCACGCAGCTCTACAAGCTGGTCAACGTCATTCAGGTCGAGGACGTGACCGACCTGCCCGAAGTGACCCGCGATCTGGCGCTGATCAAGGTGCGCGTGGACAGCAAGACGCGCGGCGAAGTGGTGCAGCTCTGCGACATCTTCCGGGCGCATATCGTGGACGCCACGCCCGAAGCGGTGATCGTCGAGATCACCGGCAACGAGGACAAGATCAACAGCATGGTCGAGCTGCTGCGGCCCATCGGCATCCTGGAGATGGTGCGCACCGGCGTGGTGACCATGACACGCGGCGACCATGTGCTGTCGCCCAACGGCTACAAGCTGCGTCCCAGTGGCAACGGCTATCGGACGAACGTGCTATAAGGGAGACAGACTTCGGAAGTCTGCGAGACTTCCGAAGTCTGGGAATTCTGCTGATCTCTGTTTGCTCAACGAGGGAGAAATCCAGTGGCGAAGCTCTATTATGACAAAGATGCCGATCCGTCCCTGCTGGCGGGCAAGACCGTGGCCATCATCGGCTACGGCAGCCAGGGACACGCGCACGCGCTCAATCTACGCGACAGCGGCGTGCAGGTGATCGTAGGTCTGTACGAGGGCAGCAAGTCGTGGCCCAAAGCCGAGGCCGACGGCCTGACGGTGAAGACGGTCGCCGACGCCGCCGCAGCCGCCGACGTGATCATGCTGCTGCTGCCCGATCCGGCTCAGCCCAAAGTGTATGCGGAGAGCATCGCGCCACACCTGCAGCCGGGCGATACGCTCATGTTTGCGCATGGCTTCAACATTCGCTACGGGCAGATTACCCCGCCGGACTATGTGGACGTGAGCATGGTCGCGCCCAAAGCGCCCGGTCACCGCGTGCGCGAGCTATACGTCGAGGGCGCGGGCACGCCGGCCCTGGTCGCCGTGGCGCAGGATGCCAGCGGCCAGGCGTTGCCGCAGGCGTTGGCCTATGCGCGGGCGTTGGGCTGCACCCGCGCGGGCGTGCTGCAGACGACCTTCGCCGAGGAGACCGAAACCGACCTCTTCGGCGAACAGGTAGTGCTGTGCGGCGGCGTCACCGCGCTGGTCAAAGCGGGCTTCGAGACGCTGGTCAAGGCCGGTTATCAGCCAGAGATCGCCTATTTCGAGGTGCTGCACGAACTGAAGCTGATCGTAGACCTGATGTACCAGGGTGGCATGAGCTACATGTGGTATTCGGTCTCCGATACGGCTGAACACGGCGGCTACACGGCGGGTGAGCGCATCATCACCGAGGAGACGAAAGGCGAGATGCGCCGCATCCTGGACGAAATTCAGGATGGCACCTACGCGCAAAAGTGGCTGGCCGAAAACGCCGCCGGGCGGCCCTGGTTCAACAAGCAGCGCCGCGCCGAGCAGAACCTGCTCATCGAGCAGGTGGGGCGCGAACTGCGCCAGATGATGCCGTTCCTGAACGCCAAGCAGGCCCCGCCAGCCGAGTAAGGGCAGGGTGCTCTTGCTGACCGCTGAAGGCTGAAAGCTGATGACAGGAAAACGATGAGGGATGCTGCAATGGACGAGTCTGGGGTTCACACTGACAACCGGGTACGTATCTTCGACACCACCCTGCGCGACGGCGAGCAGTCGCCCGGCGCCAGCCTGACCAGCGCCGAAAAGATTGACATCGCCCGGCAGCTCGCCCGCCTGGGCGTGGACATCATCGAG
>DDBP01000174.1 GCA_002332795.1 Anaerolineales bacterium UBA2029
CCGCCAGCCAGAAGACGCTGGAAATCATGACCGTGGTCGCGTTGATCTTCGTCCCGATCGTGTTGATCTACCAGGGCTGGAGTTACTGGGTCTTCCGCAAGCGGGTGACCGCCGAATCGCGCCTGGAATACTGACCATCGGCCCGCCTCCACGCGCACAGAGAGGAGCACGCCACCGGGTGTGCTCCTCTTATGTCCTGATGTCACAGCAGGCGCAGGTATGCTATACGGGCAGCAGCAGGATGGACTTGAGTTCGTCGAAGGAACTAATGACATAGTCGGGCGGGCACGCCGGATCAGGCTCACCGCGAAACAGGCAGGTGCTGATCCCCGCTAGTCGCCCGGCCATCACATCCAGCGTGCGGTCGCCGATAGTCAGCACCCGCTCGCGGGGCAATTGGTGGCGCTCGATCAGGGCGTTGAAACCCGCCGGGTCAGGCTTGCGTGGGAAGCCATCTTCCACGCTCAGGCACTCGACGAACAGGCCCTGCACCCGGTACCATCCCAGCAGATAGCTGACCGAATCGCGCGAGCGGTGCGTGAACAGGAAATTCTGCCCGCCCGCTTTGACGAAACGCTCACACAGGCAAATGACCCCGCTGAATGGCGGCTGATCCTGTGCGGTCACCTGGCGTTGATAATACATGACCCGCTCTGTGAGGGCCGAGTCTGTCAGGCCAAGCTGTGCAGAGAGTTCTTGAATACAGGTAGCCAGGGTGTCGCTGAGCAGGTGCATGATCTGTTCACGCGGTACGCTCGCTCCGAACTCAGTCAGGGCGCGTTGGATGGAACTAATCAGAGGGGGGTAAGTGTCGAAAAGCGTGCCATCGAAGTCCCAGATCAGATGATCGAAACGCATGATGCCTCCCGCCGTCACCACCTGTGTTAGCGCTATTGTACAGCAATAACGGTCGCATGTAAGATGACAGGCAAGAAGTTATAGCAATCACTTAGCAATGCCATTCCAGAAGTCGCTCAGGGACAGGCACTCATGAACCTCGACCGACGACTGTGGCATCAGGTAGCGCGCTCACGCGGCCTGTTGCTCGCCGCCATCGGCTTCGGCCTGCTGGCCGGTCTGCTGCTGATCGCGCAGGCATATCTCCTCAGTCAGGCGATCAACCGCGTCTTTCTGGGCAGAGCGACTCTGGCTGACATCACCCGCCTGCTGGGTCTGCTGGCAGCGGTGATTGTGGGACGGGCGCTGGCCCTGGGCGGCGCGGAACTGGCCGGGCACCTCCTGGCCGACCGCGTCAAAGCTGCTCTGCGCGAGCGACTGCTGGCGCATATTGTGACGCTCGGCCCGGCCTACACGCGCGACGAGCGCAGCGGCGAACTGGCGCACACAGTCACTGAGGGCATCGAAGCCCTGCACGCCTACGTCAGCGAGTACCTGCCCCAACTGGCGCTGGCTGTCCTGTTGCCGCTGACCATGCTCGCCGTCGTCTTTCCGCTCGACCTGCTCTCTGGCGTCGTGTTGCTGCTCACCGCGCCGATGATCCCCCTGCTGATGATCCTGATCGGCAAGGCTGCCAACTGGCAGTCGCGCCGTCAGTGGACGCAGCTCAGCCGCATGAGCGCGCACTTCCTGGACGTGTTGCAGGGGCTGCCCACACTCAAGATATTCGGGCGGAGCCGCGAACAGGCCGCGACCATCGCCGCAGTCAGCGAACAGTTCCGCGACGCCACCATGAGCGTGCTGCGTGTGGCGTTCCTCTCCGCCTTTGTGCTGGAAATGCTAGCGACGATCAGCACGGCCATCATCGCCGTCGAGATCGGGCTGCGCCTGCTCTATGGGCGGCTGGACTTTGACAAAGCGCTGTTCATCCTCATCCTCGCGCCCGAATACTACCTGCCGCTGCGTCAACTCGGCGCGCGCTTCCATGCGGGCGTCTCCGGCGTGACAGCAGCGGCGCGGATTTTCGCCGTGCTGGAGACCCGCCCCTCCGACTGCGCCCCGCCGCCTGCCGCCGCGCCACAGACCATACCCGCCCCTCCCTTCGACCTGCGCTTCGAAGACGTGCATTACGCCTACGACGACGGGGACCGCCCTGCGCTCAACGGCCTGACGCTGCACATCCCCGCCGGGCAGACGGTCGCCCTGGTGGGGCCGAGCGGCGCGGGCAAGAGCACCGTCGCTCATCTCCTGCTGCGTTTTCTCGCGCCCACCGCCGGACGCATCACCGTCAATGGGCGCGACCTGTGCGATCTGCCCGCCGACCAGTGGCGCGGGCAAATCGCCTGGGTGCCGCAGTGGCCCTATCTGTTCGACGGCACCGTCGCCGACAACATCCGCCTGGGCCGCCCGGATGCCTCGCCGGACGCTGTAATCCAGGCCGCACAGCAGGCGGGCGCCGACGGGTTCATTCGCGCCCTGCCCGACGGCTACGATACGCACATCGGCGAACGGGGAGCGCGGCTCAGCGGCGGACAGGCGCAGCGGCTGGCCCTGGCGCGCGCTTTCCTGCGCGATGCCCCGCTCGTCATCCTGGACGAGGCTACCGCCAACCTCGATCCGGAGACCGAGGCTTCCATCCTGGCGGCGCTGGAAGCGCTGCGCCGGGGACGTACCGTCCTGGTGATCGCCCATCGTCTGCATACCCTCCGCAACGCCGATCAGATCGCTGTGCTGGCCACTGGTCGCGTTGTCGAGTACGGCCCGCCCGCCGCGCTGAGCGCCCAATCCGGCCCGTATCGGCAGTTGCTGCTGGCAGTGGAGGGAAACCAGTGAACCGCTCGCCCCTGATCCGCCTCCTGGCGCTGGCCGCACCCTTTGCCGGTTGGATGGCGCTGGCCGCGCTGCTCGGCGTGCTGACCATCGGCAGCAGCGTGGCGCTGATGGCGACCGCCGCCTGGATCATTGCCCGTGCCGCACTGCATCCCCCCATCGGGGCGCTGAGCGTGGCCGTCGTCGGCGTGCGCTTCTTTGGCATTGCCCGCGGCGTGCTGCGCTACCTGGAACGCCTGGTCTCGCATCAGACGACTTTCCGCCTGCTGGCCCGCCTGCGCGTCTGGTTCTACTCCCGCCTGGAGCCGCTGGCTCCCGCCCGCCTGGCTGGCGAACATTCGGGCGACCTGCTGACCCGTCTGGTGGCCGACATTGACACACTGGAAAACATCTACCTGCGGGCCATCGCCCCACCCGTCGTCGCCCTGCTGAGCACCGCTGCCATGAGTGGCTTCCTGGCCGCCTACGACTGGCGCCTGGGCGTCGCCCTGGCCGTCGGGCTGTTGACTGCGGGTTTCGCCATCCCCTTGACGCTGCGCGGACTCTCTGCACGGGCGGGCCGTGAAAGTGTGATGATACGCGGGGAGCTGACCGCGCGCGCCGTAGACACAGTACAGGGCCTGGCCGACTTGCTGGCCTTCAATGCCGTGGAGCGCCATCTGGCCGCGCTGCATCGGCTGCAACACTCTCTCAGTCAACAGCAGCGCCGCATGGCCGCGCTCAGCGCCCTGCAGACTGCCTTGACCAGTCTGGTTGCGGGCCTGACCGCGCTGACCATTCTGATCCTGGCGGCTCCGCTGGTGCACGCTGATCATCTGGATGGGGTGTTGCTGGCCGTGCTGGTGCTGGCAACCCTGGCCAGCTTCGAGGCGGTGCAACCCCTGCCCGCCGCTTTCCAACACCTCAGCCGCAGCCTGACCGCCGCCCGTCGCCTGTTCGCGCTGACCGATGCCACCCCCGCTGTGCGCGATCCGGCAACACCCCTGCCCCTGCCGCACAACCTCTCGACAGGTGACGTGCTGCGCGTGGAGCATCTGCGCTTCCGCTACACCCCCACCGACCCGCCCGCATTGGATGACGTGTCATTCAGCGTGCCCGCCGGTAGCGTTGTCGCCCTGGTCGGGCCGAGCGGGGCGGGCAAATCCACGCTGGTCGCGCTGCTGCTGCGCTTCTGGGACTATCAGGAAGGGACGATCCGTCTGGCCGGAAACGATCTGCGCGCCTTTGCCCAGGATGACGTACGCCGCATGATGAGCGTGGTCAGCCAGCAGACGTATCTGTTCGCGGGCACCATCCTGGACAACCTGCGCCTGGCCCGCCCCGCTCTCACCGAAAGCGAGGCGCTGACCGCCCTGACTGCCGCCGAACTGCACGGCTTCGTCGCGGCGCTGCCAGACGGTCTGCACACCTGGGTTGGCGAAGGCGGACTGCGCCTGAGCGGGGGCGAACGTCAGCGGCTGGCGATTGCCCGCGCCGTCCTCAAGGACGCCCCCCTGCTTTTGCTCGACGAACCCACCGCCAACCTCGACCCGCCAACCGAACGCGCCATTTTGCGTACCCTCTTCAATGCGCTGCCGGGCCGCACCACGCTGTTGATCACGCACCGGCTGGTAGGGCTGGAGCGCGCGCAGACGATCCTGGTCTTGCAGCGCGGACGCATCGTCGAGCGTGGCACGCACGCCGACCTGCTGGCGGCACGCGGCCTCTACTGGCGGCTATGGACGGCTCAGCAAACCGAACTGGCACTTGCCCAGGCCAGGTTCAGAGGCGGACAGCCATTGAGCGTATCGTGAACAGGAGGCTGTCCTCAACTTTACCTCACCCCC
>DDBP01000280.1 GCA_002332795.1 Anaerolineales bacterium UBA2029
CTTCCCCTCGCCCCGCGACGCAGTCGCGAGGGAGAGGGGATGCAGGGGTGAGGGCCAGATACGGCGCGAAAGTTCATAACAGCCTCTAGCGATCCTTCTTCGAGAAGATCACCACCGTTCCGCTGTGCTTGCGCTGCTCTTCCTCGTCCAGGTCGAGCGCGTTCTCCAGCACCATGCCGATCAGCCCGACCAGCAAACCGCCCAACACCGCCCACCCGAAGCCGTCCACCTCGAAGCGAGTGCCAGCCAGCGCATCGGTGATCAGCAGCAGAATGCCGTTGATCGCCAGCGCGAAAAGTCCCAGGGTCAGCAGGATGAGCGGACAACTGAGCACCCAGACCACCGGCTTGAGCACGGCATTGACCAGCCCGAAGATGAGAGCAATGACCAGCAGCGTCGTCACGCGGTCATCGCGGATATGAATCCCTGGCAGGATGGCTGCCGTAGCCGCCAGGGCTGCCGCATTGATCACCAGCCGCAACACGAACGTGCGCATTGTGCTTCCTCCCAGGCGGCTCAACCCGCCCGCTCGAACCGGCCAAAGTTGTAGTACGCCGCGCACGCCCCTTCAGCCGAGACCATCGGTGCGCCCAGCGGATGCCGCGGCGTGCACTCGCGCCCAAAAGCCGGGCATTCGTTGGGCTTCAACACGCCCTTGAGCACGTCGCCCGCGTGACACAGCGGCGACTCCGCTGCCTGAATGTGCGTCACGGAGAAGCGCCGCGCCGCGTCGAAGGCCGCGTACTCCTCGCGCAGACGCCAGCCGCTATTCGGGATCAACCCGATCCCGCGCCAGTTGCGGTCGCACGGCTCGAAGACCGCGTTGATCAGCTCCATCGCCGGGCGGTTGCCGTCCTCCACCACCGCGCGCGCGTAGGCATTCTCGACCACCGCGCGCCCCTGCTCCAACTGTCGCACCGCCATCAAGATACCCTGGACGATGTCCAGCGGTTCGAAACCCGTGACCACCATCGGCACGCGATACTTTTCGACCAGCGGGTGATATTCCCAGTAGCCCATCACGGCGCATACGTGCCCGGCCAGCAGGAAGCCCTGTACATCAACGTCGGGCGCGCTCAGCAACGCTTCCAGCACGGGCGGCACGCGCACATGCGACACCAGCATCGAGAAATTGACGATTCCCTGTTGCCGCGCCTGATAGATGGCCATGGCGTTGGCCGGGGCGGTCGTCTCGAAACCGACGCCGAAGAAGACAACTTCTTTGTCCGGATTCTGGCGGGCGATGTTCAGGCACTCCAGCGGCGAATAGACCACGCGCACGTCGCCGCCATTGGCCTTCACCTGGAACAGATCGCGCCCGGAACCGGGCACGCGCAGCATATCCCCGAAGGAAACCATGATCGTATCCGGCAGGCTGGCGATGGCGATCGCCTGATCGATCAGCTCCAGCGGGGTAACGCATACCGGGCAACCCGGCCCGTGAATCATGGTGATTTCCTCCGGCAGCAACTGATCAATTCCATGCCGGATGATCGAATGCGTCTGCCCTCCGCACACTTCCATCAGTCGCCAGGGCCGCGTGGTCACGCGGTGAATCTCGTCGAGCACCTCGCGCACACGTCGGGCGTCGCGGTATTCAGTGATGTACTTCATGGTCGCCCGTCTCCCCTGGCCACCATTCAGGCCATGCCACCGTCGGTTGCGTTACCGAGTTCCTCGTCCAGCAAACCAATCTGATTGAACAGTTCGAGGGTCTTCTGCGCCTCGGCTTCGTCAATCACGTTGAGGGCGAAGCCCACGTGAACGATGGTGTAGTCGCCCACCTGCGCTTCGGGCACATAGGCCAAGCACGTCTCGCGCACCACCCCGCCGAAGTCCACTTTGCCCATCTTCAGGCCGTTCTGCTCGTAGATTTCGATGATCTTCCCAGGAATGCCCAGACACATGGTCGTCGTCTCCGTTCTCAGCCATAGCGAATCGCGTATGCAGCCACAGCCGCCTGCCCCAGCGCCAGCCCTCCGTCGTTGGGCGGCACCAGCCGATGCGTCAGCACAGTGAACCCGTCGTGCTCCAGGCCCTGCCTGGTGATGCGCGACAGGGTGCTGTTCTGAAAAACACCCCCGCTGAGCGCGACCGTCGTCAGACCCGTCTCCGCGCGGGCGAGCGCACACACTTCCCGAATGACCTGCGCCACCCCACGATGGAAACGTGCTGCCAGCACCGGAACAGGCACCCCCGCGCGCAGGTCGCGCACCAGAGCCGCGAAGAGCGGCGCTGGATCGATCCGATACACCCCCTTCTCGCCGCGCTCGATGGCAAAGGGATAGGCTCCGCGCTCGTCGGTGTCGGCGCGCGCCTCCAGCCAGATCGCCGCCTGCGCCTCGTAGGTCACTTCCTGCAACACCCCCACCAGCGCTGCCACCGCGTCGAACAGTCGCCCCATGCTCGACGTAGGCGGCGCATTCAGGCGGCGCTCCAGTTGCTGGCGGAGGATAGTCCTTTCCTGCGCCGCAGCCGCCTGTACCGGCGGCAGATCGTCGTCCCAGGGCAGACCGGCGCTCCACAGGTGCGCCAGCGCCATACGATAGGGGCGCAGCGTCGCCGCATCGCCCCCCAGCAACGGTACATAGCGCAGGTGCGCAAAGCGGCGGTACTGACCGTAATCGCCGACGAGAATCTCCCCGCCCCAGATCGCGCCGTCTGGCCCCAGCCCCGTCCCGTCGAAGATCACCCCGATGGCAGGCTGACCCGGCGGTATCTTGTGCTCCGCCAGACAACTGGCCAGATGCGCGTGATGGTGTTGCACCGCCAGACGACGCTCCGAGCGGCGCAGCGCATAGCGCGTCGCCAGGTAATCTGGGTGCATGTCGTGCGCGACGACCTCCGGCTGCACGCGGAACAGCCGCTCCAGATGAGCGATGCTGTGTTCGTAGGAACGCAGCGCCTCGTAATTGCTCAGGTCGCCAATGTGCTGGCTCATGAACGCATACTGGTCGCGCGCCAGACAGAAAGTGTTCTTCAGTTCGGCCCCCGTCGCCAGCAGGGGCGGCGCGTCGAACGGCAGCGGGATCGGATAGGGCGCGTAGCCTCGCGAGCGACGCAGTGGCATCACCCCGTTCGCGTCCGCCCGCACCACCGAATCATCGCAGCGGATGTGAATGGCGCGATTGTGCAGCAGGAACGCATCGGCCAGCGGCCCCAGGCGTTGCAAGGCGTCGTCGTTGTCGGTGGCGATCGGCTCCTCGCTGTAGTTGCCGCTGGTCATCACCAGTGCGATCGGGAAGTCCGGCGCGCGCTCCAGCAGCAGGTGATGCAGCGGTGTGTACGGCAGCATCACGCCCAGCTCGCGCAGCCCTGGCGCGACTTCGGCGGCAATCGGCCCGCCAGGGCGCAGCGGCAACAGCACGATCGGGCACTCCGCTCCCTGCAACGCTGCGGCAGCTTCCGTGCTCACCTGGCACACCGACCGCACGGCCTGCAGATCGGGCATCATCACCGCGAAAGGCTTGGCCGCGCGACCTTTGCGCGCGCGCAACGTCTGCACCGCCCGCGCGTTGGTGGCATCACAGGCCAGGTGAAAGCCCCCCAGCCCTTTGATCGCCACGATATGACCCGTCCGCAGCAACGCCCGCGCCGCAGCAATCGGGTCAGAAGGCAGATCGTCCCAGCCAACCGGCGTGCCCAGCGCCGGGCTGGGCAGCAATTCCAGGTGCGGCCCGCATTCCGGGCAGGCGTTGGGCTGCGCATGAAAACGACGATCCAGCGGATCGTCATACTCGCGCTGGCACTGCGAGCACATGGTGAACGCCGCCATGGTCGTCTTGGGGCGGTCGTAGGGAATGTCCTGAATGATGGTGAAGCGCGGCCCGCAGTTGGTGCAGTTGGTAAAGGCGTAGCGATAGCGACGGTTGGCCGGGTCGAACACTTCCGCCAGGCAGTCGTCGCAGGTCGCCACGTCCGGCGAGATCGGCTGATAGGCCCCTTCGACCGCCTGACTGTGCTGAATCTCGAAGCGTGTGTGCCCGTTGGCGGGTATTTCCTGCACCGTCACGGCTTCAATGCGCGAGAGCGGCGGCGCTTCGGCGCGGATTGCCCTCACGAAGGCATCCAGCGCCTCACTCGCCCCCTCGACTTCGATCTCCACCCCCGCCGAGGTATTGCGCACCCAGCCGCATAGCCCGTAACGCACCGCCAGCGTATAGATGAAGGGGCGGAAGCCCACCCCCTGCACCACGCCGCTGACGTGAACATGTCGGGCTGCTATTCCTTCGCCGCTCACGCTATTTCACCGCACCCCGCCTGTTGATCCGCGCGCGCAACCAGTCCAGCCAGGCGTCGAAGCCTTCGCCTGTCCGGCACGAGATGGGGAAGAAAGCCACGCCAGGGTTGAGCACTTCCACGCCCCGCCGGAAGTAAGCCACGTCGAAGCCCATGTACTCCTGCAAGTCCATCTTGTTCAGCAGCAGCACGTCCGCCCCGCGGAACATCTGCGGGTACTTGTACGGCTTGTCTGCACCTTCCGGCACGCTGGCGATGACCACGTTCAGGTGCACTCCCAGCTTGAAGGCCGCCGGGCAGATCAGGTTGCCCACGTTCTCGATGATCAGCAGGTCCAGCGCGTCCAGGTTCATGGACGGCAGGGCGCGGAAGACCATGTTGGCGTCCAGGTGACACTCGCCGCCGGTATTGATCAGCGAGACAGGGATGCCCATCCCTGCCAGCTCGCGCAGGTCAATGTCTACGATATCGCCGTCCATCACGCCGATGCGCACTTCGTCCATCAGCGCGCGCACAGTCCGCACGATCACGCTGGTCTTGCCACCCCCAGGCGATGCCATGAAGTTGACCGCCAGCACGCCCGCCTGGTTCAACCGCCGTCGCACTTCCTCGGCCAGTTGATCGTTAGCGCTCAGAATGTTCTCCACCACCGGAATCTTGTCGCTCATCGTCTCCCTCAACCAGGTGCCACCTGGCCAGGCTGCGGTTGGGCCAGGTCTACCTCGATACTCTCCAGATAGAATTCGTCCCCCCCCACGACCCCCACCGCGAAACTGCCACAGGCCGGGCAGGCATAGTCGTCACGGCTTAGCGCGAACTCGTGACCACACTCGCGACAGCGCAACGTCGCCGGGATGCGCTCGAAGCGCAGTATCGCGCCTTGCGCCATCGTGCCTTCGCTGATGATGTCCCAGTAGAACTGCACCGAGTCGTCTACAATGCTGGACAGTTCGCCAATCACCAGGTTGATTTCGCGGATGCGCACCGCGCCCGCTTCCTGCGCATGGCGCAGGGCGATTTCCAGGATGTTCTGCGTTACCGAGAGTTCGTGCAATGCAGCGCGCCTTTTTTTCTAACCGGCATCAAGTAAATCATAGCATGGACTGAGCGGGCTTCCAGGTGACAAAAGTGAGACGCCAGGGGTGCTTTTGCGCAGAGCGCTACCTTTCAGAATCCCTGGTAAATCCACTGCGGCGCGCTATCCGCCGTGACAATGATGACCAGCACCAGGATCGCGCACAGCAGCAGCGCGAAGAGGTTTTCGCGGCTGAACAGTCGTTTCAGCCAGCGCCGTACCAGGCTCACCATCAGTCGCCCTCCGAAAGTCCGAGCACCTGCTCCATGAACTTTTTGCGGTTGGCCGCCCGCGCGATCTTCCCGCTAGAAGTCTTCAGCAGCCACTTCGGCCCCACCAGGTGCACGTAGCGCGCCGTCGTGTCCGTCGTTTGCACCACGCGCGCGCGAATCTCGCGGACGATACGCCCGTGTTCCTGCGGGTCTTGCGTGTCCACTTCGCAGACGATGGCGATGTCTTCAGTGCCCAGGTCTTCGTTGGGCACACCGAAGGCCACTGTCCGCCCCGGATGCACCCCTTTGATGTCGTTGATGGCATTCTCAATATCTTGGGGATAGATATTCTTGCCACCGACGATGATCAGGTCTTTCTTGCGACCGGTGATGTACAGTTCGCCATCGGCCAGGTAGCCCAGGTCGCCAGTGAAGTACCATCCGTCCTGCAGGGCCTGCGCCGTCGCGTCGGGCCGACGATAGTAGCCGCTGAGCATACAGTTGCTGCGCAGCGCCACTTCGCCCACATGACGCTCCGGCAGGTCGCGGCGCTCCGCGTCCACGATGCGAATCTGCGTGTGCGCGATGGGCCGCCCGCACGACACCATCACCACCGTCGGGCCATCGCTCCCGTCCGAGGGACGCGCGATACCCTGCTCCATCAACGTCCTGCGATCGATCACGTCCAGCCGCGGCGGAATACCTACCTGACTCTGCGTGACGGCGAATGTATTCTCGGCCATGGCGTAGCAGGTCTGCAAGGCCCGCCGCTCCAGGCCGTACGGCGCATAGAAGTCGCCAAAGAGCATGTGACTTTCGTGTCGCACGGGTTCGGAGCAGTTGATCAACGCCCGCACGCTCGACAGGTCGAACCCGTCCAGCGCCGCTTTGCGGACCCGTGTCGCCATGAAATTGTAGGCGAAGTTGGGCAGCCAACACAGCGTTCCCCGGTATTCGTGAATGGCGCGCAGCAATACCAGCGGATCGCGCACCCAGTGAAACGGCGACATCAGCACCAGATGTACGCCCTGCACGATGGGCATGATGAAGCCAGCGATCAACCCCATGTCGTGATAGAGCGGCAACCAGCTCACCACCACGTCGTCGGGGCGCAAGCCGATCGCCGCGCTATACGCCGCGATCTGATTCAGCACCGCGCCGTGCGCCAGCATGACCCCCTTCTGCAACCCTGTACTGCCCGAAGAATGCTGCAGGAACGCCGTATCAGTGGGCAAGGACGGCGCGCGCCCCAGGTAAGCGCTCAGGTCGCCTTCCGGCTGCAACTCATCAATGTTCAGGATGGCCGCCAGGGTAGCAATGCCCTCCAGGCGAGCGCTCAGGGCGGACATCATTTCTCCGTAAGTGATGACCGCCCGCACTTCGGACAGCGCCACCAGTTGCCGCACACTCTGAAAGTAGTGTTCAGGATCGAGCTTGGGAGTCAAAAAGGGCATGATCGAGGGGATCGCCCCCAGCAACATGGCCCCCCAGAAGGCGTACAGCACTTCGCCGCCGTGCTGCAGCACCAGCACCACCAAGTCACCCCGCCGGATGCCCGCCTTCTCCAGCGCCCGCGCATACTGTCCGGCCCGCTCAAAGAAAGCCCGATAGGTGAGCGCCTGTGTCCCGTCAGGCTCTATAAGCGTGACCGCTGTACGATCGGGCATGTGCTCTATCAGGTAACGTGCACAGGCAATCAGGGTATCCGGCCTGTGTTCCAGGCTCACTGGCAAGGGCAACTGATGAGGGGCGGTCGGGGTTATAGTCATCGGAATCCGGGCGCATTATAATCATCTACGACGTTTCGCGCCGATTATAACCGGTTCCCAGGCGCTGCCCAGAGCCACCCTGGCCTGTCGTCCCAAACGGTTCGGCACATGCTGTAGAATTTGCCCCATCTCCTGCCAGCATCCTTAAGGCGAACTACACCTTTGGTTTTTGGGCGAAAACGTGTAAGCTAATTCCTGCGCCGAACCGGTGAATTGGGGGACGCGACTATGAGCCAGGAAGTCAGCGGCATCACCCAGACCCTTTCGCGCGAGCGCTGGAACCAGGCCCGCCGCAAGGCGTTCTGGCAGAAGCTTTCGAGTTCGCTGGGACTGAGCAAACAGCCGGTCAACCTGCTGTCTTTCGAAGAAGTGCAGCACAAACTGCGCCTGACACAGAGCGCCTATCGTGGTCTGCAGCAGGTCGAACTGGACAAAATCGTCGGCAGCGTCGGTCGCTACCACGACTTCACGCGCACATTCCTTCCCCTCATCGAGGGCGACCGCGTGCGCTGGCAGCGCATCGCCGAACTGCAATATGAGCAGGGCCTCCCCCCCATCGAACTGTACAAGGTCGGCGAAGCCTACTTCGTCAAAGACGGCAACCATCGCGTGTCCGTGGCCCGCGAATTCGGGGCCAAGACCATCGAAGCGTATGTCTGGGAGTATGAGACGCCCGTCGGCGGCCTGTCCGTAACCGCCGGAGACGTCCTGGACGATCTCATCGTCAAAGCGGAATACCGCGCTTTCCTGGATCGCACCCGTCTTGACCTGAGTCACCCGGAACAGAACATTGTCCTCACCGAGCCGGGCATGTACCCGGAACTGGAACTGGAGATCGAACTTTACCGCCAGAATCTGGAGCGGATCGACGGCGAGCCGCATACCTATCAGCAGGCCGCAGCGGACTGGTACGAGATGGTCTATACCCTGGCGGTAGACATCATCCGTGAGTCCGGCGTGCTGGAAATTTTCCCAGGCCGCACCGAAGCCGATCTCTACGTCTGGGTGACGCGACACCGCAAAGAGCTGGCCGAACAGTATGGCGAAACGCTGCATCTGCGCGACGTAGTGGCGCGCATCGCCGAGCGCCGCCGACGCCCCGCCCTCTGGGAGCGCGTCGTACAGACCACCACGCGCTCGGTCAAAGCGCTGGTGAGTACTCTCGCCCCGCCGCCCAGCGCCGCCGAGGAGTTCATCATCCCGCCCCGCGACGATGAGCCAATGGGACGGCTGCTCGCCTCCTTGCAGACGACAGAGCCGGAGATGACTTATCGTGGCGAACGGGGTGAGGCCTGGCGTGCCTGGCGAAGCGCCCTGCGCACCAAAGTCACCGAGCTGTTGAACCTGAACTACGTGCCAGCAGATGGCGCGGTGATTGACATCGTGGAGCACACCACGGTCAGCGGTGTCGAACGTACCAAGCTGCTGTTGCCCGCCGCCGACGGTCTCCCCATCCCGGCCTATCTGCTCGCTCCCGCCGACCGCGACGGCCCCCTGCCTGGCCTGCTGGTCTTCGCCGGGCATGGCACCATCCGCGAGACGGCGGGCCTGGAGACTGGCCTCCCCCAGGCCAACGCGCTGGCTCTGGCTCAGGTGGGCTACGTCACGCTCACCTTTGAGGAGCGCGGTTTCGGCGAACTCGGTCAGGTCGATCACGAGGGACTGGACAGCGCCGCGCGATTGCTGGGCCGCACCTGGCTGACCATGATCCTGGAAGATGCGCTGCGCGCCCTGGACTACCTGCAAAGCCGCCCGGATGTGCACGCCGACCGCCTGGGAGCGACCGGCCTTGGCCTGGGAGCCGGGTTGGCGCTCTACCTGGCCGCCCTGGACGAGCGAATCCGCGCGGCGGTGGTCCAGAATTACGTGGGCGGCGGCATTGATGTGCTGGCCGTGCGCGGTCATGGCTGCGACTTCGTGCCGGGACTGCGCCGCTATGCCGACTTCAGCGATGTCGCCCGCCTGATCGCGCCGCGCCCCGTGCTCTATGCCTATCCGCGCGGACGAGCTACCACGCGCATGGCCCGCCTGTGGTTCGACCGCACCCGGCCACTCTATGAGTCATTTCGCTGCCCGGACCGTCTACGCTTCGTCGAGCATGAGGCGGGCACGCGCTATCATTGCCCGCCTGCCCGGCAGTGGTTCGATCGCTGGCTGATCGAGGAAGAAGACACCAGCGTGCTTTTGTGGGCACCCGGCGAATGAGGGGGAACGCCTCAGATGGTCACCCATTGCCCGGCGTGGAGGACAAACACGGTGGCGCTGTGTTCGTCGGCCCCTGGCGGCGTGGCGCAGGTTTGACGGATAATGCGCAGCGCCTCGTCAAGCCGCTGCGCATCCACACCTATCAGCAACGTATCGCTGCGACGCCGCAGGAATCCGCCCAGGCTGCTGAACTCGGTGACGTGAAACCCGGCATCGAGCAGATTGCGCAGCAAGGCATCGTGCTCTCTGCGCACGACTACGATGATCAGCTTGGTGCTCATGTCTGCTCGAAATGCTCCACGTCGAGCACGAAGACGGTCGCCCCGCCCACTTCCACTTCGACGAACGCCCCCATCATCGCCGCCGACTCGACGAGATTGGGGCCTGCCGGGATCAGGCGCGTGCGACGTTCGCAGGTCTGTTTGAGGATGCCAATGACCGCCTCGACTGCCGTGTCGTCCACGCCGCACAGCAACGTTGTGTTCCCCACACTGAAGAACCCGCCCGTGCTGGCCACGCGCGTCACACGATAGCCCGCCTGCGTCAGCGCCTGAATCGTGCGGTCGGCATCCTGATCCTGCACCACAGCGATGATCAGTTTCATAGGCAATAGCGCTCCTGTTTGCTCTTTACGATACCATAGAACGTGCACGGCTGACAATTGATCTTTGCCCAATCTCAAGGGAAAACATACGATGCGTTTCGTACAACCTGAACCTTCCACCACCGGCCCTTTGCACCGGCAAGCCCTGGCTGTCCTGGAGGCGGCCCTGGAGGCTGCCGACCCGGCTCAGGCTGTCCGCCGCGCGTTGCGTCGTGACGGGGACACCCTGTTCGTCGGAGACCGTTCATACACTCTGCGACAGTTCCGCCGCATTCTGGTCGTCGGGGCGGGCAAGGCAACCGCCCCCATGGCGCGCGCCGTCGAAGACCTGCTGGCCGACCGTCTCACCGCGGGGACGATCACTGTCAAATACGGCTACACCACACCCACACGGGTGATCGCTGTACGCGAAGCCGGTCACCCCATCCCCGATGAGGCGGGCGTAGCCGCTACACAGGCCATCGTGAACCTCCTCCGTGACGTCACCGCTGACGACCTGGTGTTGTGCCTCATCTCCGGCGGAGGCTCGGCGCTCATGCCCCTGCCCGTGCCGGGCGTCTCCCTGAGCGATCTGCAGGCGCTTACCGAGGCCCTGCTGCGCTCCGGCGCTCCCATTCAGGCGCTGAATACTGTCCGCAAGCACCTCTCGCAGGTAGCTGGAGGACAACTGGCCCGGCTGGCCTACCCGGCGACCGTCGTAGCGCTGATTGTCTCCGACGTGGTCGGTAGCCCCCTCGACGTGATCGCCTCCGGCCCCACCGTCGCCGATGAGTCCACCTTCGAACAGGCATGGCAGGTGCTGGAGCGCTATGGGGTGTTGGAATACACGTCCGCGGCGATTCGCCAGCACCTGCAACGCGGCCTTTCTGGCGAAATTCCCGACACACCCAAGCCCGGCGACCCGGCGCTGACGCGCGTGCACAACGTCATCGTCACCGACAACGCCCATGCCGCCGCCGCTGCCGTTGACAGAGCAACTGCCCTGGGTTTCAACACGCTGCTGCTGACCACCTATCTGGAAGGAGAAGCGCGCGAGATCGGGCGGGTGCTGGCCGCGCTCGCCAGGGAAATCGCCTGGCGCGGGCACCCCCTGCCGCCGCCTGCCTGTCTGATCGCCGGTGGCGAGACGACGGTCACCGTGCGCGGCCATGGGAAGGGCGGGCGCAACCAGGAAGTGGCGCTCTCCGCCGCCCTGGCCATTCAAGGCCTGCCAGGCATGCTGATCGCCAGTCTGGCCACCGACGGCACCGACGGCCCTACCGACGCCGCCGGAGGTCTGGTGGACGGCCTCACCATCGCCCGCGGTCAGGAGCGCGGCGCAGACGCCCTTGCCGCCCTGCGCGACAACGACGCTTATCACTTCCTGGAGCGGGCGGGAGCGCTGCTGATCACCGGCCCCACCAATACCAACGTCAACGACCTGCTGGCTGTCTTCGTCGGCACTGCGGCTCAAAGTTGATGCGCGTAGCCCAATAGCAGGGCAACCGTCACCAGCGTAGTGTATAATGCAAGGTGC
>DDBP01000365.1 GCA_002332795.1 Anaerolineales bacterium UBA2029
TCGGCGGGTCGCAGCAGCCGATAGAAGAACCAGATCATCAACGCGCCCCCGCCCCCCAGCAGCAAGAGCCATCCACACATAGCCCACTCCTTTCTCTATGCACTTGTTAAAGAGCGAGCCGGAGCGCGTCAGTTCGCCAGGCGACGACACTGCCCCAGGCCCACCGTAGTCAGGCGACCCACCCCCGCGAAGAAGGCGAAGTCCGCCAGCAGGCCGAGCAGACTCATCCAGTAGCGGTCGTAGGTGACGGCGACATAGCTGGCCTGCCCGGTCACACCGACCTGCAGGCCGCCGTTCTTCAGCGGCACCGACCGCGAGCGTAACGAGAAGCGACTGATGGCCACGCACTCGGCGGCATAGCGCCGCACTTCCGGGCTGATCGTCACCGTGCTGAAGGCATTCCAGCGCTCGGCCAGCCCGCCGAAGACCAGTTCTGGCAATGGTAGCGGCATGTTCATCTCGCGCTGCCGGAAGGTAGTCGGCGAGGCGAAGGAGAGCGTCAGGCGGCGCGGGCCGGTTTGGCGGGCCAGCAGGTAGGGCGCGGCGATCTGCTCGTAGGTCGTCACGCCCGCCCAGGGATGCGCGGCGGGGTCGGCGGTGACGCTTTCGACGGGCAGGAGCACGCCGTCCAGTTCGACCGTCGGCGGCGGCGCGTCGCATAGCGCCAGCAGTCGCGCCGAGATAGCCGGGTCGAGCGAGGTCAGTCGCAGCCAGTAGGTGTGCTGTGGCGAGAGGGCGCGCAGATGATCGCCCTGCATGCGCCCCGCCCCGATCAGCGACGAGCAGGTGAACGGCTTGGGGCCGTCGGCGTCGTGCCAGGCCCGCGCCAGGGCGGGATCAGCCTGGCCCAGCCAGCGCAATAGCAGGGCATGCGCGGCCCGCCCCAGGTAACCGGGCAGGGTCACGGGTTGCGCGGGCCGCACCGTAACGACGAGGGAGACCAGTTCGCTCATGGCCGGGTCTGGATCAAACGGCGGCGGTACGACTCTGGCGTCGCCAGCCTGCTATTACTCACCTTCATCAGC
Source organism: Anaerolineales bacterium UBA2029 (assembly GCA_002332795.1). Taxonomy (GTDB): domain Bacteria; phylum Chloroflexota; class Anaerolineae; order Aggregatilineales; family Aggregatilineaceae; genus UBA2029. The sequence continues at coordinate 1,026 of DDBP01000365.1, forward strand.
AACCATACACCCATCACACACGCTCCATCTTCACCTTCACCCAGCCGAGGGGCATGACGGCTTGCTCTATGTACTCCCCTTCCCGCTCGACCCGCCGCACGTGCACGCGACGGCTTTTGGGATAGAGGCCACCTAGTTCGTAGGATCTCTGGCGATCCATTTCCTTGTACTTCTTGACCACCTTGTAGAAAGCAGCAGGGTCTTTGGTCAACACATAGGCAAACGTCTTGCTGTCCCAGCCGCCGCCCCAGCCGAGTTGCAGCAGGAACTCGTCTTGAGCTTCAACAACCCGCGCCATCTCCCGATAAAGCGTTTCGTAGAACGATCGGATCGGGTGATTGCTCGCCTGCCACCTGTTGCGTTCGCCATGTATGCGATTAATCGTGAAAGCGTTGACCACAGTAGCAAGATTCCTCAGCCATTGTCGCTGGTCGGTCTGCCAGCCAAGTTGCATGGCTGTGCCATTCTTGAGCAGAAATCCATCGAGTGTCAGCGTAGCCTCGAAGGTCACATCCCGACGAACCGCCTCCAGCTCGATCGGTGAGGCGAAATCGCCATCGGTAACGACCTGCACATTAAGTATGCGCAGGTCTCGCGTCGTGCCAGGTGTGCTGTCGCTGACTTGCAGGGCGCGCAGCAAATCGTAGTGAGGCGTTTTCTGCCCTAGATCAGCGCCGAATAACACCTGATGTTCCAGCGATTGGGCAGCAGTCTTGGCACTGCCACCGAGAGTGTCTGGATCGAAAACCAGCTTGCGCTGTTGCCAGCCAACCGTTGCCAGGGCCGTGCGCAGCGCCCCTTTCAGCGACGAGCCAGGGATGTAAGGCCGATCCCAGGGGTCTTTGATCTGCTCCTGTAGCTCAGCCCCTTCGCCCCTGGAGCGCACCTCGCCCGGCAGGATATAGCGAAACAGTGGGCTATCCGGCTTATATTCCTCAGGCTGGATCAGCCGCCCCGCTGGCTGACCAGAAACCATGTCATCAAAGCGGCGGCTGCGTTCTCGTTCCTCGTACAGCATCTCGGCCAGTACATCGGCGTCGAAGACCCAGGTCTTGCCGCCGTGTGTCACGAAGTCGTATCCCTGGCGCAGAATCGTCCCCGTCCCGATATGCAACGGCGAGAGCGTGGTGATGGTCAACTTGTAGGTAGTGTGCAGCTTGCCCATCAGTGCTTCCCTCCTGTCACGCCGACGGTGAACGCGATGCCGCTGCGATACACAGGATGTTCCGGGCCGCCGTTCTGCTCATACTCCGGTCGCACATCCACGATCCGCCCGGTGAGGGCCACCCCCTGCGGCTGCACCAGCACCGATCCCGCCTCGATCATACGCACGCGCTTGCGGCGTTGCGCCGGGCCATCGGGCGAAATCAACCAGCCCCCCACATCCACCAGTTCGTAGCTGGCTTCCTCACCGAGGACACCGGCTTTCAGTTCTTCTTCCGTTGGGTTGTAGCGCGAAAGCGTCACGACGCGCGGCGCTCCGGCAACAGGCGGAAGGGAGGGAGCCGGCACCGGCTCGACCGTGAACGCGCCATAGCCAGCGGAACGCTCACCGCCCAGACCGCGGTCGCCCAGGTGTTGCAGCAAGTGTGTGAACCAGTCCTCCTGTCCTGGCTCCAGATCGGCCAGGAACCACAGCCCACAACCAGACGCGAAGGTTGTGCGGCCCACGTGATAAATCTGGCTGCTGTTGGTGACGCGGTCCACGGCCACGCGCGGCACACGGTCAACGTTCCAGATGCGCTTCGTCTTGAGCACCTCGGGGCTCAGTGTCTGCCAGTCCTTCGGGAGCAACTGACGTTCCTGGCTGCTGATCCACACCTTGCCGCCCTGCAACCAGAGGCTCTTCGAAGCCGCGCTGTTTCCCGGCAACCAGTCGTCCATCGGCTGGCCCTTCAGCAGTCGCCCCAGAATCTCAGCCGAGACGTACTGCAGCTTCTTGACCGCTTTCATCAAGCCCGGCTGGCCCGAATGGCCCAGTCTGTCGCTCAGCCGCGGCATCGGGAACAGCAGCAGGTCGCCCGCGCAGGGAAAGACCGACGACAGGCGCGGCGGACGGCTCCTGAACTGTTCCACCGCCTGCGCTCCCTCCAGCTCAAGCAGAGTCGCTACCAGCGCTGCGAAGAGCGAGTCGGAGGGAAACGACTCGGCGCTCTCTTCCTGATCCAGCCCTTCCCGCCCCAGGTGAAAGCCTCCTCCAGGGGGCGGAATCAGCCGGTAGGCGATGTAGGCCATAGGCTTACCCCCTAGACCTGCGCGATGTGCTGCTTGATCTGCGATAGGATATCCTCAAGCTGGTTTGTGACCGTCTCCACGGTAGCAAGATCGGCGGAGTGGTACATTTCCTTGTAGTCCCTGCCCGCTTTCAAGGTCACCTTCAGCCCTTCAAAGCGTACCTGTCCACTGCCCCGTGATCCGCTTCCACCAAGATAATCATCCTCGAGCAGACTCATGGCCTTGACCAAGTCTCTCACCCAGTCGACATCTTGCTCCTGATAGACATTGACAATCAGAGTCATCGGGCCAAATATGGCCCCCGCCGGCACGCGCTCGATCTGGCGAGGCACTGCCTGTGAAGTGACCCGGTCAATGGACACTTCAGTCTTGACCTCTGTGTATTGAAGCATGGTGCGTGCGTCAAGCAGTCTCTTGACCGAATCGTCAGTGAGCCTTATGTCGCGAACGACCAGACGGGTAGGCTTGTTCTTCAATTGCTTTTCGCTTCCTCCCGCCGGGACGCCGAACAGATTGCAGATCGGGCACTTGTTATATTCATCCTGACTCTTACATTGGTGGATTGTGGCATCCTGGATAGTCTGACCGGTTACCTTGCCCTCGTATTTCTCAAGCAAAGAGCGCATTTTGCCCCGCAATGAAGAGCCAGGGATATACGGTTGTTGAGTAATCGGGTCTACGATGACCGTATTGTCCACCCCGCCTATGGAGAAGAGCCCTTCGGAACCACCGATATGCAAGCCCGTGATGGCTCGTACCTCGCCGGTGATGAATATCCGTCCGATCAGTCGTAGGTCAGCCATTTTTCTCGCTCCCTTCTGCTGCCCGATGATAGGCTACCACGGCTTCAAAGAACTCAACGAAACGCTGGAAAGTCGCGCGATCTTTGACTTTGTCAATACCTGGCACAAGGATGCGCTTCAACGGTTCAAGCTCAGGGATACGCTTGGCCTGATAAGCCAGTTTGGGCTTCAGCAGAATCAACTTCCCTCTTGCAACGTCGCTTTCCTGCCCAACTGGCCAGTTGAGTTCGATAACCCGAACCTGACCAAACACGCCTCGTAACTGGGTGTTCTTAAGTTTTTGAGAGGCGAGATACTTTCCCCACTCTTCCCCGGCCCGGTTGATTTCCTCGGCACTTCCTACCGGGTCGTTAAGATCCATGATCTTGGCCCATTTGGGTTCTTGCGGTACCATTTTGCCCTCCTACCGAGTCCTTTCCCTCTTCGTCAATGCCTCGGCCCAGCGCGCGGCCAGGCCCACCGTCTCAATGGCGCGGAAGTTGTCCGCGCTCAACCGATCGCGCAGGTTACGCACCCTTTCTTTGACTTCACCGTTCACCCGCTCGGCCAGGCGAGTGAGCAGGTAGGCGCTCTGCCACATGTACGGCCCCCACACCGTTTGATCGCGTCCGTTGCGTGCTCGTAGCCCACCCCGTTCCGCCAGAGCATCTCGCACGTCACAGTACTGCGCGTACATGCGCTGCAGGACCTGCAGCAGACTGCGTCCTACCTGCCTCACTTCTACCAGGCCGTGCAGTTCGTTCTTGTAGTCGTCAACCTTTTTCCAGTCTTGCCAGGGATGTGACTCGCCCAGGAACGTCAGCGCGTCCTTGCCCGGCACGTCTTTCGCGCTTTCCAGCGCCTCGGCAGCGTCGGCAGCTGCCAGATACAGCGGATACTTGCCGCCATGCAGCGTGATGCCGGCGCTCACATGGACATAGGGATTGTCCGCAGCGAAACGCCCCAGATCGTCGCGGATCGTCTTCGCCAGGCCGGGCAGTACATCCCATGCCCCCACGATGAACAGGTCGTCGCCACCAGAATAGATGGTGTAGAGCACATCGGTCTTGCGGTCGCTGTTCTCTTCGTTGATGCGGCGGCAGAGTTCGCCAACCCAGCCTTCGAAGAACAGCGCCATCATCGAACTGAGGCCAGCAACACGGGCCAGGGTAGTCAGATGGCGTTCCTTGCCGTTTTCCTTGCCCTGAAACCCATGTCCGAACAGGTAACCCAGGTCGTCCACGTCCATGCGCAGCACGCCCAGCCGCTTCAGGCCAGTAGAGGCATCCTGCAGGTCTTCGAAGGTGGCGACCTCATACTGTCCCTTACGCGGGGTGACATTCGCAGTGTAGCGCACGCCCGCCGCCACCGGGCACCGCAAGGCACGCGCTACCCGCTCGCACAACTGCGCGGCGGGAAAGTCGCGCAGGCCTAGCACCGTAACGCGCGTCACGCCCACCCAGTCGCCCAGCCGCTTTTCGACCTCTTCGTCCAGCAGGGCTACCTTGAAGCCCAGTTCGGCCAGCAGCGCTTCATAGCGCCCTCTCTGCTGCTGCACAGGAGTGATTTGACCGAGCGCCAACACCTGCGAACGCCCCAGCGCCCCGCCCAGGTCTTCAAACGAACGGCACAGGGCGCATTTGCGCACCTCTTCGTCCCTGGCGATATCCCGACGCTCGGCGTGACAGACCTGACACTCCGTCTCCTCGTTGCCACCATGCCCGCGCGGCTCGAACAGGTCGGGCACGTGCGCAAAACGTCGCCGCTTGGCCTCAGCGACAGACCCGCCCGCCTCGCGCCACTTAGCGCTGAACCTGTCCGCCCGGAAGTCCGCCGCGCGCAGTTCCGCGTGGCCCAGCGCCAGATAGAGCGCCCCGTCGTGATGCTTGAGCAGCAGGTCTTCCAGCCCTCGCCGAATTTCGAGCAGCCGCCCCTCCCCCACAGGCGGGACAAGCAGATAGAAGTGCCCGCCGCCCACATAGATCAGGTTGGTGACGGGCAGCTCCATCTCGCGCAGGATGTAGCGGGCAATGGCCTCGTTGAGCAGTTGCAGGTAGAACGAGCGCCCGCGCAGTCCCTTCGCCACGCCTTTGGAAGTGAGCGTATAGATGAAGCGCTGCACGCCGGAAACGTCACCCTTCACCAGGTAGGCCAGCGGGCGGCTGGCGTCGTCTGGACGTTGCAGGAGGTTCTGGATTTCAGCTTCGCCGAGATCGGCCAGGCAGACTGCCAGCGCCGCCCGCACGCGGCTGTGATCGAACAGCGAGACCCCTTCGGCGGCAGACGGCACACACCACGTATAGCGACGCAGCACGTGATACAGACTCTCGATGTAGGCCTCAGCGTCAGCCTGTCCTTGCAACTTCGCTGCCGCGTCCTGCAGCCCCTGCCACAGCGAGGCGTAAGCCGCCGCGTCTCCCCGAACCTCAGCAGATGGGAAGAGAGTCGCTTCGTCGAGCGCCAGCGGACGCAGGGACAGATAGGCTCTCTTGGGACGCTTGGCCGGGTCGTCCCCAATCTGGCAGAACACGGATAGCAGCGTACGCGGTTGCGGCTGGGATTGGCCGACATCCCCACCAGCCACGAGCCAATCCGCCAGGCCTACAGCCGTGCGCAGTACGTCCTGCCAGCCGGAGGACAACAGATCAGCCGGGACGTGTTGGCGGATGAACGCCTCACTGCGAGCTGTCGCGTCTGTCCCCTGGGCGGATGGCTGCGCCAGTTGCGCCAGCCTGCCAATGTCATAGAGCAAACCTGCAATAGCAGCAATCCTGCGATCCATGCACCTAATCCTTTCTAGGCCGGGCAGCCTGCATTATAGGATGTGCCGCCTGGCTCCGAATAGGTAGCGCCCCCTAATTTCGCTGTCCCAGAACGCTACCGCCCTTGTTCAATCCATTACTCCAGGATTAGTTATTTTTACACTAATAGAAATATATGTATATATTATAGATTTTCATAATGAGATGAACATCCCAACCTTGAGACCATTGTTCATTGATTGTATTTCATCTACGAACAGGCGCAAGTGCACAATAACATCATCGCGGTAAGATAGATAGCAGGCAGCATCCGGGCGGCATGGCTTTCCCCGCGGCACTTCTTCGAAAAACTTGAACCAGGTTCCAAAGTGATCCGAATTTGGGCGAAAAGGGGGCGGAAGCGTTAGATTCAGGCTAGGTACTGGCTGTTCCCGCTATCGAACGAGCAGCTACGCTTCCGAGGAAAACCGCCTCTATGGACACTCTAGTGCATCTTTCTTCTGCCGAACTTATTGCCTTAGAAGAGCGCTACGGCGCACACAACTATCACCCCCTTGATGTCGTACTCAGCCGTGGCGAGGGCGTGTGGGTGTGGGATGTGGAGGGCAAGCGCTACCTGGATTGTCTCAGCGCGTATAGCGCCGTCAACCAGGGGCACAGTCACCCGCGCATCCGCCAGGCACTCATTGAACAGGCCACTCGCCTACCCCTCACCAGCCGCGCCTTCCGCAACGATCAGCTTGGTCTCTTCTATCGCGAACTCTGCGAACTGACCGGCTACGAGATGGTGCTGCCCATGAACACCGGCGCGGAAGCGGTCGAAACAGCGCTGAAGGCCGCGCGCAAATGGGGCTACGAAGTCAAAGGCGTGCCCGACGGTCAGGCGGAAATCATCGCCTGCACCGGCAACTTCGCTGGACGCACCATCACCATCATCAGCTTTTCGTCCGAGCCGCAATACCGCGCCGGCTTCGGCCCCTATACCCCCGGCTTCAAGCTGATTCCTTACGGCGACGCCGACGCCCTCGAAGCGGCCATCACGCCCAACACAGTCGCCTTCATCGTCGAGCCGATCCAGGGCGAGGGCGGCGTCATTGTCCCGCCCGCCGGGTATCTGCGCCGCGTCCGCGATATCTGCTCGCGTCACAATGTGCTGTTCATCGCCGACGAAATCCAGACAGGCCTGGGGCGCACCGGTCGCCTGTTCGCCTGCGATCACGAAGACGTCCGCCCGGACCTGATCACCATCGGCAAGGCGCTCTCTGGTGGCTTCTATCCGGTCTCAGCGGTGCTCTCCGACCGCGAGATACTGGGCGTCTTCCGGCCCGGCGATCACGGCAGCACCTTCGGCGGCAATCCGCTGGCAGCCGCAGTGGGACGGACGGCCTTGCGCGTGTTGATCGAGGAAGGCATGATCGAAAACGCAGCGGTCATGGGCGAGTATTTCATGGAACAGTTGGCCGAGATCAATAGTCCACACATCAAGGAAGTGCGCGGCAAAGGGCTGATGATCGGTGTGGAGCTGAAACCGGAAGCCGGCGGCGCGCGCCGCTTCTGCGAGGCGTTGCAGGAAAACGGCATCCTGGCCAAGGAGACTCACCGGCACATCATCCGCTTCGCCCCGCCGCTGATCATCACTCGCGAGCAGATTGACTGGGCCATGGAGCGCATCCGCCCGGTGCTTTGTATGAAGTAGAACTAGGGAATTCGCCGCTCAGGGGCGTATGGTGTGATACGCCCCTGATTTTCTTTCTGGCTCAGGGTATCGGTTGCGCCCCTGCTCAGCCGCGAGGATAGCCTGCCAGCACAATCGTGCCCTGGCGCAGCGACTGACCGGCGCTCAGTCCCATCTCCGGCAAGTCTGGCAGCGCCGGGTCGTACAGCCAGGCATCGAACAGATCGGTCAGCGGCTCTCCGGCGATCTCCTCGGCGACGGCGACGAAGTCGGCAATGGTAGCATTGCTATACTGGAAGCGCTCGTAGTACGTGCGCAGGATGGCGAAGAACGCTTCGTCACCCACACGCAGGCGTAGCGCGTGCAGCGTCAACGCGCCGCGCCAGTACACCCCGCTGTTGAACAGATCGTCTGGGGGCACATTGCCCGGCGGGAAGAAGCGGCTCACAGGCAAGATCGCGCCGTCTGCCTCGCGCCAGAAGGGATCGAACAGGTCAACCAGCGCGTGCAGGTCTGCCCCTTGCAGGCGAACGGTTGTGAACGGCAGCACCTCGATCAGCGTGACGAGTTCCGCGCCCGTCAGATCACTGCGCGGAAAGCGGGCGATGTAACGCTCTACCGCCGCCGGTGACAGGGTAGTGCTCAGGAGCAGACGGGCCATCTCTCTCGCTGTCTCCGAGGCAATGGTGGCTTCGGCGGGAATCAGTTCGCGCAGGGTGCGGGAGAGTTCGGCGCGCGGAATCTGCAGCGCAAACGAGGCTTCGTCCTCGGCGATCTGCTCGTAAACGCGCCGGACGATAGTATCCAGCGTTTGCGCCCCCCGATCGTGCTCGAACCACAGCCAGGAAGCATAGGTGGCAAAGCCTTCGTTGAGCCAGATATCCTTCCACTGCGCCAGGCTGACGCTGTTGCCAAACCACTGATGCGCCAGTTCGTGCACCACACCTTCTTCGGCCCGGCCCGTTCCAGTCATCCAGTTGCGCCCGAACAGCGAGAGCGTCTGCGTCTCCAGCGCGAAGGGCAGCTCCGTATCCACCACCACAGCCCCGTACGCCTCAAAGGGATACGGGCCGAACAGTTCGCTGAAGAAAGCGATCATTTCGGCGGTGCGCTGGAAATCCGCCAGGACAGCACGCTCACGATCGGGTGGGTAGTAGAAGCGCAATGGCAGCCCACCTGGCCCGCTCTGATTGTTGACGGCGAATTGATCGATCGCCACCGTCACCAGATAGCTGGCGACCGGATCGCGCGAAGCCCAATGATAGGTGACCGTGTCGCCCTGCACGACCGTCTCCTGCAGCGTGCCATTGGCCGCGACGACGTAGCCCGCGGGAACGGTGACGAGCAGGTCATAGGTCGCCTTGTCCAGCGGATGATCGTTGACCGGATACCAGCCCATCGCCCCATACGGTTCGCTGGCCACGAACACGCCGTCTCCGTAGTCTGACCACCCTACCAGCAAGGGTATGGCAGAACCAGCCACCTGTCCCGGTTCGCCCTGGTAGCGCACCGTGACAGTGAACTCCTCACCAGCGGACAGTGGCGTCAGCGGAATGACGATCAGCTCGCGTTCGCGGCGATCCCAGTCCACCAGCGCACCGTTGACCGCCACGCTGAGCACCTGCGGCCCGGCATAGTCCAGGTTGAAGGTCCGCAATGCCTGCGTCGCCAGGGCTGTGAGCGTGGCCGTGGCGTCTATGGTGTTGGCATCGAGATCGACGGTCAGTTCGAGGGTATAGTGCTGAGCGTCATAGCCCCCGTTGCCCAGAGCAGGGAAATAGGGATCGCCAATGCCCGTCGCCCCGGCGACCGGCCCCTCCTGAGCGTACGCGTTGCTTCCAAACCAAACAATCGCGAGCGCGATCAGCACGAGACGACGCAGCATGACCATCATCCTTTCCCCAGGAAGCCGGCACGATGATACATCCGGACTTCGCTTCACAAGATTATACGGGTGCCAGCCGCGAGCGTGCTATCCTGTCCCACGCTGCGCCATCTGCAGCCATAGCGAAGTCGCACATCAGAGGTCTTGACAAGGCCCCATAATGCGCATATGCTGGTAGTTAAGGGCTTAACTACCTGGCCCGACGATTTTTGGGCCAGGATAGTTAAGCGCTTAACGAATTTCGTTTTTTGAGACCGATAGGATTTCACGGACGTGCCCACGTTGGAAGATGTGGCCCGCCGGGCGGGTGTCTCGACGGCCACCGTTTCAAAAGTCCTCTCCAATACCCCCTACTTCACCGCCGAAACGCGCGAAAAAGTGCTGCGGGCGGTCAAAGAGCTGGGCTACGTCCCCAACCTGGCCGCGCGCGCCCTGGCCGCGGGGAAGACGCACATCATCGCTGTCGTCTTCCCCTACGTCTACGATGCCATTTTCACCGATCCGCTGATCATGCTCATCTTGCAGGGGATCGAGGCCGAATGCACGCAGCAGGGCTACAACCTGTTGCTGAGCACGCCGCGCCTGTCCGACGAGGCCGTTGATCCTATCTACCTGCAGTTGGTGCAGAGCGGCTACATGGACGGCATCATCGCCATTGACAATCATCCGCGCGTCTCGGCCCTGGAGCCGGTGCATCAGCGCGGCATTCCAGCCGTTGCCATTGGCTATCACCCCACCCGCTATTACGTGCGCAGCGCCGATCAGCAGGGGGGCTATCAGCTCATGCGACACGTGCTCGACCTGGGGCATCGGCATATCGGCATCATCAGCGTGCCGGAGACCATGCACCCTTCCATCCACTATCGCCTGGTAGGGGTGCGGCAGGCCGCCGCAGAAGCCGGCCTGGACGTGCAGGCCATCCCCGAATGGGACGGCGATTTCTCCACGCCCAGCGGCGCGGCAGCAGCGGCCCATCTGCTGACAGAACACCCCGATCTGACGGCGTTGGTGTGCCTCAACGACCGTATGGCCCTTGGCGCTATTCAGCAGGCGCGCGAGATGGGCTGGCGCGTCCCCGACGATCTGACGGTGGTCGGCTACGACGATATTCCTTATGCCGCGGTCTTCTCGCCACCCCTGACCACCATCAGCCAGCAAGCGCCCGAACTGGGGCGGGTGGCCGCGCAGATGTTGCTGGAAGTGCTGCGCGGCGGACACCCGGAACCCATAGAAGTCCCGACTCATCTGGTCATTCGCCAGTCTTCCGCCTCTCCTCGATCGGAATCTTGAGTAAGGAGGCAACAACGCAGGAAAAGACACTCTTGCCAGGTCTTCGACTTTACCCGTTCCTCTTGTCAGGTTTTAGTTAACAGGAGAAGAAGAAAATGTTCAAGCGTCTTTTAGTTGGTGTGTTGTTCCTGGCCCTGGTGATCCCGGCCTTCGCGTCGCTGGCCCCCACCAGCGCCCAGGAGGAGATCACGCTTCGCTGGCGCACCCGTCCCGACAACCAGGCCGAGGCCGATGTCTATCAAGCAGCCAGCGACGAGATTGACGCAGCCTGGGACGGCGTCACCCTCAAGTACGAGCCGGGCGGATCGGAGACCGCCTCCTACCAGGACGTGCTGATCACCGAACTGACGGCGGGCACCGCCCCCGACCTGTTCTGGATTCCCGGCACCGACGTGGCCCGTTTCGCCAAGCTGGGGTTGATCCTCAACCTGGCCGACCTGGCGGCAGCCGATCCCACCTTCAGCCAGGATGACTTCTACCCCCAGATCATGCAGCACGTCACCTACTCGCTGGACGGCAATCCCGCGCTGTGGGGCCTGCCGCGCGACGTATCCGCCTTCGTGATCTTCTTCAACAAAGACCTGTTCGACGAGGCGGGCGTGCCCTACCCCACCGAAACTGATCCCTGGGACTGGGACGCCTTCTACAATGCCGCCAAGGCCATCAGCGACCTGGGTGAGGAGATCAAGGGCTTCGGCATGAATGCCTGGTGGGCCAACTACGGCTACTTCATCAACGCCGCTGGCTCCAGCTTCTTCAACGAAGACTTCTCCGCCTGCGGCCTGAACAACCCTGGCACCGTCGAGGGCCTCACCTTCGCCCGCAAGCTCTATCAGGAAGGCATTGCCGTGCCGTGGGGCGAGGACTCCGAGCCGCCTTTCCTGGCGGGCAACGTGGGCATGTTCTTCAACGGTCGCTGGGCAACCCCCGGCGTGATGACCAACGCCAAGTTCAACTGGGACGTGGCCGAACTGCCCGCCGGGCCTGCCGGCCCCAGCAACTGGCTGTTCTGGGGCGCATACGTCATCAACGCCAAGACGGAGCACCCAGAGGAAGCCTGGCAACTGCTGATGAAGCTGACCAGCCCCGAAATCCAGGGCAAGGTCGCCGCGCTGGGAGCCAACATCCCCAGCCGTGCCTACAGCGATCAGAGCGCCATTGACGCCTTCCTGGCCACCTTCGACGGCAAGATCAACAATCAGGCCTGGCTCAATGGCCTGACCTATGCCGTGGCCGAAGCGCCGCTGTGGAAAGGCGACTGGCCCAAGATTGACGTGGCTTACTTCAACGGTGTGACCAAGGTGCTCAACGGCGAGATGACGCCGCAGGAATTCGCGGACACCATCTGCCAGGAAGCCGACCTGTACTTCGAGTAACGCTCGCTCCGCAAGCCTGGGGGGGAGGGGTGACCCTCCCCCGTCTTGTTCGTATGGTCTGCGCAGGGGAGGCCGCCTGATGTCGCGATTGACCACTATCCCCGACCGTCTGCGCCGTCGCCTGGCTATCCTCAGAACTGTCTGGCGCAGCCCCTCTTTCGTCATTGACGCCAACATTGCCTGGAATCATGTCATCGTGGCGGGCAGCGTGATGCTCTCGCTGTCCATCAACGGCATGGAGGGGTTCTACAACCTGGGCGATGCGGTGCAGCGCTTTGTCAGCCTGGCCGCTCTGGTGCCCGCACTGCTGGCCGTCCTCAGCTCGATTCTGATCAACCGGCGGCGGGCCATCGGACGCACGCTCTCCCTGGCCGTCAACTATATCGGCATGGTGCTCTCGGCCATCTATCTGTTGCACCTGTGGGGCGTCTTCATCGGCATAGACTCGCTGGCGCGCGCCCTGCACGCGCACTGGGAATGGCTACTCGGCTTCGCCCTGGCCTACGGACTGTTCTGGTTGGCGGGCCGCCTGCGCGAAGACAGCCGCCCTCGGCTCTGGCTAGAACAGATTGCGCTGGGCATCGGCATGATCACCCTGATCGTCCTGCTGCTGGTCATGGGCGCGGTGCAGGCCGTGGGAGATATCCTCAGCACCTATAGCCGCCCGCAGACCTGGCTGGTGACGGTGATCATCTTCATCTTCGGGGTACTCGGCTATCGCATGTTGCTGCTGGGGGAATACTTCGGCGAGACCCCCGATCAGCGCACGGCCTGGCAGGGCTGGCTGATGCTTTCGCCCAATGCCATCGGCTTCATGCTCTTCTTCGCCGGGCCGCTCCTGCTGTCGTTCTACCTCAGCTTCACCGACAGCACCGGCGTCAACCCGCCCAACTTCGTCGGCACGGCCAACTACCGCGAACTGCTGGCGCTGCAGGTGAAAGTGCAGGACTCCCCCGAAGGCGATCCACAGCAGGCCCTGGATCGGGGCTACCTGGTGCTGGAGACCTTCAACGTCGGCTCGCGGCGCGTGGTGATCGGGGCCAGGGATACGCAGTTCTGGCAGAGTCTGCGCAACACCATCGTCTTCTGCTTGATGCTGGTGCCGCTTAGCATCCTCCCCGCGCTGGCGCTGGCGCTGGTCTTGAACTCGAAAATACCGGGGATGAACTTCTTCCGGGCGTTGTTTTTCCTGCCGTCGGTGGCGGCAGTGGTGGGGACGGCGCTCATCTGGCGCTGGCTCTACAACGCCAATATCGGCTACATCAACTACGCCATCTCGCAGGTGGTGCAGTTCGTCAATGACACGTTGGGGCTGGGCGTGAAAGACCCCAAGTTCAACTGGCTCACCGACAACAGCACCATGCTGATCTCCATCGTCTTCCTGGCGGCCTGGCAGATCATCGGCTTCAATACCGTGCTGTTCCTGGCCGGGCTACAGGGTGTGCCGCGCATCCTCTACGAGGCCGCCTACGTGGACGGCGCGGGCCGCTGGGGGCAGTTCCGTCACGTGACCCTGCCGATGATCGCGCCGACGACCTTCTTCGTGGTCGTGACTACCATCATCACCGGCCTGCAGGTCTTCAACGAACCCTATGCACTGATCCCGCAGCGCCCCATTCCCCTGCCCGCCACGACTTCGGTCTACTACCTGTACCGACGCGGTTTCTTCAACTTTGAATTCGGCTACGCTTCGGCGGTAGCCTGGTTGTTGTTCGCCATCATCTTTGTCGTGACGCTCATTCAATTTCGTATCTCGCGCGCGGGCGCGTACGACTGAGGAGGGCCAGCCCATGCAATATGGAAACGTGATTCAACGCTGGGCGGCGCGGCTGGTCGTCTACGCGGTGCTGGGGGTATGCGCCTTCCTGATGCTGTTCCCCTTCACCTACATGATGTTCACCTCGCTGAAAGCATCGGGCGATGTGTTCCGCTACCCGCCGCGCCTGCTACCCTACAGCCCGGTGACCAGGGTTTACCAGGATCAGGAAGTGCCCGTCTATCGCTTCAAGATAGATGGCAAAGAACGCGACATGGTGCTGACTGGCCAGAAGAAAGGGTTTGTCTTCCTGACCACCGCGGACAGAGTCAACGTCAGCGCACCGCGTCAGAGTCCGATCGTGGCGCAGGTGCCAGAAGAAGAAGCGATCTCCACCGGCGAAAAGATGACGGTCACCGACGCCCTGGGCAACTCGGCTGAGTTCGAGGTCTTCGAGGTGACGCTTGACGGGCAGACGCAACGCCTGCTGCTGGCCTATCGCTCGCGCCTGGACGAATTCGTTGATCCCGACGACCCGCAGGTGGTGACCTATGCCGTGCAGCGCACCGCCAAAGCGGTGGAGCGGGTGGACTTGCAGTTCAGCAACTACGATACCGTGCTCGGCCTCAACCTCGATCGCGCCCTGATCAACACGGCGCTGGTCACGCTGGGTGTGACGGTTGGGCAGGTAGTCACGTCGGTCTTCGGCGGCTACGCCTTTGCTCGCATTCCCTTCAAGGGGCGCGACACCATCTTTCTGCTCTACCTGGGATCGATCATGATCCCCTTCATGGTGCTGGTCGTGCCCATGTACAAACTGATGGTCGCCATCGGCTGGGAAAACCGGCTGGTATCGCTGATCGTCCCCTGGATTTTCACCGCCTATGGCACCTTTCTGATGCGGCAATTCTTCCTGACCATCCCCAAGGAGATCGAAGAAGCTGCTCTGCTGGATGGTTGCAGCCGCCTGCGCATCCTGTGGACGATCTTTGTGCCCCTTAGCATGCCAGCCGTCGCCACGCAGGTCATCTTCACCTTTCTGTATGCCTGGAACAGCTTCTTGTGGCCGCTGCTAATCATCGGTGAGGGCAACGAGTCAAATCATGTGCTCACCCTGTCGCTGATCCGGCTGAGCAACATCGCCGCCGACAAACCCAACCTGGTGATGACGGGCGCAGCCATTGCCATCCTGCCGCCGATCATCGTTTTCATCCTGGCCCAGAAGTACTTCATCGAGGGGATTGCCACATCGGGGCTGAAGGGGTAATGTTACCGGCTGTTGTCCGGCTCGCTCCTGTCTCTGACTGTCACAGAGCGAGCCGGTTTGTGTGATGCTGTCTGCGGAAAGGGTTATCGTCATGCCGCCGCTTCTGGGCTGTGCCTATTACCCAGAACACTGGCCCACGGAACGTTGGGCGACTGATGCTGCGCTGATGCGCGAGGCGGGCCTGCAGGTCGTGCGCCTGGCCGAGTTCGCCTGGGACAGGATGGAACCGCAGCCAGGCCACTATGACTTCGGCTGGCTGGAACAGGCCATCACGACGCTCTCCGATGCCGGTCTGCAGATCGTGCTCTGCACACCCACCGCCACGCCTCCCCCCTGGCTCACGCATA
This sequence comes from Anaerolineales bacterium UBA2029, assembly GCA_002332795.1. GTDB lineage: Bacteria > Chloroflexota > Anaerolineae > Aggregatilineales > Aggregatilineaceae > UBA2029. The sequence continues at coordinate 16,401 of DDBP01000365.1, forward strand.
CTCATCCGGACATCTGCCGGGTGACGCTCGACGGGACGCGCGTCAGCCCTGGCGCGCGGCGGCAGGCGTGTGCCAGCGTGCCCGCCTACCAGGAGGCGGCCCTGCGCATCACGGAGCAGATGGTGCGGCATTTCGGCGAGCATCCCGCCGTGATCGGCTGGCAGGTAGACAACGAGTTTGGCGTTGGGGAGACCACCCGCTGCTACTGCGACCATTGCCGCCGCGCCTTTCAGGACTGGCTGGCCGAACGCTATGGCTCGCTGGACGCGCTGAACGCCGCCTGGGGCACGCAGTTCTGGAGCATGACCTACCACGACTGGCGGCATATTCCCATCCCCGGCATCACCAACGAACCGCAAAGCCCTTCGATGCGGCTGGACTATCGCCGCTTTTCCTCCGACAACTGGCGGCGCTTCCTGCGCCAGCAGATCGCCCTGCTGCGTCAGTACGCGCCGGGACGCTGGATCACACACAATTTCATGATCCGCCACTGGTCGCTGGATTACTGGCAACTGGCCCAGGAACTGGACTTCGTCTCCTACGATAACTACCCGCACGGCCTGAGTGATCCCTGCGAAGTGGCGCTCAACCTCGACCTGATGTGGTCGCTCAAGCGCCGCCCCTTCTGGGTGATGGAGCAGCAGCCCGGCCCGGTCAACTGGCATCCGCAGCGCCCGCCGGTGCCCGCCGGGCAGGTGCGCGTGTGGACCCATCAGGCCATTGCGCATGGTGCCGAAGCGGTGGTCTATTTCCGCTTCCGCGCCGGTCGGTTCGGGCAGGAGCAATATCACACGGGGCTGCTCAAATGGGACGCTACGCCCGATCAGGGCTATCACGAGGCGCAGGCCGTCGCCGCTGATCTGGCCCGCCTGCCCGATCTGACGCGACCGGCTTCCAGAGTGGGCATCGTCTTCGATTATCACGATCTATGGAGCATCGAGCTGGAGCCGGTGCAGCGCGATTTCCGCTACTGGGACCTGGTGTTGGCGCTCTACCGCGTCTTCTGGGAAGCCAACGTGCCCGTTGACTTCCTGCCGCGCGGCTGCGATCCGACCGGCTACGATACGCTGATCGTCCCCGCCGCGATCCTGATTCACCCTGGTGAAGCGGACACCTGGCGCGAGTGGGCCATGCGCGGCGGACGGCTGATCGTCACCTTCCGCAGCGGCGTGCGCGAACCGAGCAACATCGCCACCGAGACTCCCCTGCCTGGCGGCGGCCTGTCGGAAGTGCTGGGCGTGCGCGTGCAGAGCTTCTCCGCCGTGCCCGCGCCCGATTTCCACGAATGGCCGGAACACCGCCCAGGGACGCGCCTGCAGTCCGTCAGCGGTGCGGAGGTGCTGACCTATCATCGCTGGGCAGAGGCGCTCGCCCCGACGACCGCCGAACCGCTCTATCGCTATCAGGACGGGTTGCTGGCGGGACAGGTTGCCATCACACGGCAGCGCCTGGGCAGCGGCGAAGCGATCTACCTCGGCTGCTGGCCCACCGATTTCGGCGCGCTGTTCCGGCAACAGGGCTGGCTCACGCCTGATCCCGCGCGCCTGGAACGGGTACTGCTGCAGGGAGGCGACGGGGCGCAGTGGCGCGTCACGCTCAATCACAGCCTGCAACCTGCGGACGGTCTCGGTGGCCTGGACGTGCGCTTCGAACGCCTGCCTTGAACAGTCACCAGTGAATCAGAGCGCGAAGCCGTCCACATGATAGGGCGCGACGATGGTCTGCGGCGCGACAGCGCGCAGACGGGCCTGCAATTCCTGGCGCTGCGCGTCTATTTCGAGGGCGGTCAATGGGCGGATCCCGGCGGCAGCGGCCAGCGCGTCGTATTCCGTCCCCGGCGCGGAGACGTAGGTAGACACATACACCTGATCGCGCGGGCCGAGCGCCATCGCCGCCACTGCCGCCACCGAGCCGTTGACGTGCGCCTCCGCGAAGCGATCGCCGCCAATGCCCGCCATCAGGATCACCCCCACCGACACGCCGCCCGCTCGCAATGCGTGCACCGCTTTGATGGCATCGCGCACCGTGCCCGGCTTGTTGAGGAAGCGCAGCAGCGCATCGTCGCCCGTCTCCAGGCCCAGGTAAGCGCGTTGCAGGCCCAGTTCGTGCAGCTCAGCCCATTCCGCAGGAGTCTTGCGCCCCCCGTCGAACGCGCTGACGAACGAGAAGACCGGTCGCGGGCCTTCGGGCAGGCGGAAGAACTCCTGCGCGATAGCAAAGATCGCCCGCAGGCGCTCCATAGAGAGCACCAGGGCGTTGGCATCCGCCAGGAAGATGCCGCGTCGCAGGCTGATCCCCTCGCCGAAGAAGTCGCGCACTGCCGCACAGTGCGCGCGAAACTCGTCGGCGCTGAGAGCGCGAAACTGGCGGTCGCGGTACAGCCCGCAGAAGGTGCAGCGGTTCCACGAGCAGCCCTGCGTTGCCTGCAAAACCAGCGCCAGATACTGATCGGGTGGCAGGATGCTCACCGGCTTGTAGAGCCGCCGGAAGACCTCCCCATCGGCGGCCAGGCGTTCTGGCCCAAAGGCCAGCACTTTGTCGAGCGCGCCCGCAAGCTGTCGTCGCTCCTCTTCGGACAGGGGCAGGCGAGGCAAAGCGGCGCGCAACCCCGCCAACGAAGCAAAGGCCCGCCCCAGCAAATCCTGTGCTTCGTCGGGCGAAAGTTCGCGACGGCGCGGGCCATTCCGCCCGCTGAGGCGCTCCAGCAGCCGATGATCGAGCGCCCGCTGATAGCTGCGCCCATCGCGGAAGAGCGCCAGCAGTCGCCCGGCACAGTCGAAGCTGTAGCTTTCGCCGAAACGAGGTGAGATCACCAGCGCATTGCCCGCCAGACTGGCGGTGATGGTGTCCCCGGTGAGGGGGTCAGTGGCATGAATGGGCATGAGTCTGGGCCAGAGCAGAAAGCTGCACCGCTCAGATTATACACGCCTCATCTTGACTGCAGCGACAGCGATGAGCCGTTCACTGTTTGAAGGTGTAGTAGCGGATCAGCGCGTCGGCCAGGTCGGGCAGGCAGGGCGTGATGTCGTACCACTGCGCCCCAGAGCCGACGTTCCACAGGTGAAAACCCTTCACGTAGGGGTCTTCTTCGAGTTGATAGGTGTACTGCAGGGCATCGCGGATGATCATCTCGCAGCCCGGCATGATCGTCCCGCCACCGATGCCCATCTCTGTGATATACACCGGCAGATCGGCGGCTTCAGGCAGGGTGAGCAGCAGGCGATCGCGCAGCACGCGGTGCCGCAGCGCCACCCATACGTCGGACTCCGAGGTCATGCGCGTATCTTCCAGGCTGTAGGCGTGCAGGGCGATGCCATGCGTGCGCCCCGGCGCGCAGGGGTGTTCCGCCGCGTACTGATAGGCAGGCAGCAGATCGTTGAAGGTCTGCATATCCGGATTGCCGCCAGGGAAAGAGAACAGCAGCAAACAGCGCCCCTGCTCATTGGCAAGCTTCATCGCCTCGATAGAGAACTGCGCGATCCAGCGCAACGGCACTGCGCATTCGTTCATCAGCTCGTAGTAATCGGCGTTGACCTGATCCCAATAGGGCTTCAGGCTGTCCAGCCAGCGCTTGGCCGTCACCACCGGATCGGCTTCCTGACCGTATTCCGTCGGGCAATCGCGCATCCCCTCGGTAGTCAGCAAAGACCGATAGACAATCACGGTCTGCGGAGATATGGCCTTGGCCTCGGTGAGCGTTCGTTCGGCCCCGTTGAGACCCTTCAGCGTGCCGACCGGAAAACCGGCTTCTGCCATGCGCCGCACGAAAGCCAGCACCTCGTCATGGCTGCGCTCGTTGAGGATATGTAGCCCCAGCAGGGTCGTGTTGGGCACAGCCCCGCGCAGAATCTCGCACGAGCGCAGATCGGCCAGGTCGGCGACGGTCTGCCCGTCCGCGCTCAGCGGCAACCACCCATCCGGCGTGCTGACCCACGTGTTGCCCGCCGCGTCGGTCGTGATCTGCGAGACGGCCAGCACTTCCCAGTACGCTGCCGTGCGGACGACCGGAGCGCTGAAGTCCGGTGCGGTGTACACATTGGCCACGTCCGCCATCACACGCGCGCGGCAGGGCTGCACGCTAACCGTCGGTGGCAGGGCGGTGTGCAACGGCTCCGGCGTGTAGTTCGGCGCGACAATCGGCCCGAACGTCACGCCGGGCGGAGGCGGCGGAGGGGTAGGTAGCGGGGTGATATTGGGATCGAGCGTGGGTTGCTGCGCCACGCGCATCGGCGAGGGCGTCGCCGAAGGGGACGGGGATGCCACCGGCGTCGGCGTGACGAACACCGCGATCGTCTGTTGCCCCCCACAGGCGGCCAGCAACAGGGCGCCGCCGAGTATCAGCGGCAGCCACCAAAGTTTGAATCTGGTATGGGTCATCATGGCGGTAAGTGTATACCATACGCCACCCCGCGGTCAAATACCCGCGGTCAAGGAAGTACATTCGGACTTGGGGGCGGAAGTCACCGCAGAGGCGCAGAGGTCACAGAGAAAGGCACAGAGTCTTTTTTTGTTTTCCTCTGCGCTCTCGGCGTCTCTGCGGTTCAAGACCTCTGCCCCAAAAGGCGAATGCACGCCGGTCAAGGAGGTACATTCGGACTTGGAGGCAGAGTTCACCACAGAGCACAGAGTCCGTAGAAAATGCCTGGAGTTCCCTCAGGCATGTGCGCCTGCCGTCCCCTGCCCTTCAAGCGCCCTCACGTACTGACCAGCTTGTAGCCGATGCCCGGCACCGTCAGCAGCAGGGTGGGATGGCTGGGGTCCGGCTCGATCTTCTCGCGCAGGCGGCGAATGTTCACCGTCACCACCTGCTCGGTCTCCGGTGTGTCATCGTAACCCCACACCGCGTCCAGAATCTGCCCTCGGCTGAGCGCCTGATTGGGATGCTGCGCCAGGTAGGTGAGCAGGCGCAGTTCGGTCGGGGTGACATTGATCACCTGATTGCCGCGCATGACGTTACCCCGCAGGCGGTCAATCACCAGATCGCCCGCATAGAGCACATCGCTATTGCCCAGGGCCAGCTCACCATAGGCGCGGCGCAACTGCGCCCGCACCCGCGAGAACAACTCGCGCAGACTGAACGGCTTGGTGAGATAGTCGTCCGCGCCCATCTCCAACCCCAGCACCTTGTCGGTTTCCTCGGCCTGAACGGTCAGGATGATCACCGGCTGCCGCAGGCCCATCTGCCGCATCTGACGGCAGAAGTCGAACCCCGAACCGTCCGGTAGACGCACGTCCAGGATGATCAGGTGCGGAGCATGCTCCCGCGCATACGTCACGCCGTCCTGCCCGTTCGCCACCCAGTGCACCCGGTACCCTTCGCGCGTCAGGGCCGTGCGCAGACTACCCGCAATACCCGGATCGTCTTCGATCAGCAGAATCTGATAGACGGCCATGCACCTGCCCCCCCCTTTCAACCCTCCCTCGGCAGGGTGAAAACAACGGTTGTTCCTGCGCCAGCGCTATGGACGCTAATCTGCCCGCCGTGATCTTCCACGATGGCCCTGGTAATGACCAGGCCCAGGCCGTTGCCGGGATAGGCTGCTGCATTGCGCCCGCGGTGAAAGCGGCTGAACAGCCGCGGCAGGTCTTCGGGCGGAATGCCAATCCCTGTATCGGTCACGCTCACCCGTACCTCCTGCGGCGCGCTCTCCAGCCTCAGGGTGACTGCCCCGCCCGCGGGGGTGAACTTGAGGGCGTTGTCCAGCAGGTTGTTCAGCACGCGGGCCAGTTGCTCTTCGTCCCCCAGGACGACAGGTGATTCAGTGGGCAGGTCAAACGAGAGCGCGATACCCGCCTGCTCCGCCCGCGACGCGAAGTTCTCGGCCACCTGCCGCACCAGCGCGCCCAGATCAAGCGGGGTGCGGATGCGCTCGACCCCGTGCGCCTCCAGTCGCGAGAGGGTGAGCAGGCTCTGTGTCAGCGTCTCCAGCCGCGTCAATTCAGCCTGCGCGCGCGCCAGGTCGGCCAGGCCATCAGCCGAAAGCGCCCCACCTGCTGCCAGTTCCAGATTGGTGCGCAGCGCCGTGATGGGCGTGTTGATCTCGTGCGCTGCATCCGCGACGAAACGTTTGAGGGTGAGCACCGTGTTTTCGATGCGCTCGGCCATGAGGTTGAAGGTACGCGCCAGCAGGCCCAGTTCATCGCGACGCTGCAAAGTCGTGCGGGCGGTCAGGTCGCCCTCGGCCATGCGCTGCGTGACCTGAGCCAGCGCCAGCACCGGATGACTGATCCGTCGGCTGACGGCCCACCCCGCCGACGCCGCGAGCAACACGGCCACGGCCCCCGCCAGAATCGCCTTCTCGGCCACGTCGCGGATGACGTCGCGGCCAAAGGCCGGGCTTTCGGATAGCTCGACGTATCCCAATAGCGTCCCTTCGCGATCGAAAAGAGGCACGGTGAGGCTCAAGTTGGTGTGCGAGTCCGTGCTGATGATGCCCCCCACCCACCCCTGATTCTCCAGACGGCGCGGCACGGGCACGGGATAACGGGGCGTACCCTCCCCTTCGGGCAACTGCGCCGGTTCTGGCTGCCGAATGCTCAGAAAGGTCTCGAAGCCTTGCGGCGGCGCAGAATCGTTGAACCCATCCGCCGGCCCGCGCACATTCACGATGACCGTGTCCGTGCGCTGCTCCGAGACGCTGCCTGAGTCCGCCAACACTTGCTGCCCGACATCCAGCAGGCGCACGCGCGACTTCACCAGGAAGCTGTAGATGCTGGCGGAGGACTGTAACACTTCGTCGGGCAGCGTTGCGCGGTCGAGGAACAGGCGCTCGGCGCTGTGCGCGATCGCCTCGGCACTGACTTCCAGATAGCGGCGTTCCATATCGCTGTAGTGTCGCCGCAGCGTGAACAGCAGCAGGCCGCTCAATGCCGCTACAGCCAGCAGCGCGATGCCCGCATAGCTGAACGGCAACCACCAGCGGATGGAATGCCGGTTCGCAAGAAAGCGGCGCATGGGCATCATCCCCCTCACCTGTTCAGGTTATTGACCGGGTGTGTTCCCCGCCCCCGAACCGCCAGACGACGAAGTCACCGGCGAAGACTCTGGCTTGTAGAACGTCCAGGGACCACCTTCCAGGCATTGAATCTGCTTGAAGTCGCGCCCCAGCGGATAGACATACCAGGTATAGAAGCCTTCCTGGGGCAGATAGGTGTTGAGATCGATCGTCTCGTTCTGGCGCAACTCGATCACTCGCTCATAGACCGTGCCATCGGGCCGGTAGATGCGAATCAGGTTGATCGGTGCCAGCGGGCCACGCCAGTTGAAGGTGATCGTGCCATCGGCAGGCACCGTCACCGAGCCATTGAAGGGCGTCAGCACTTCCCAGGGCACGCATTCCACTTCCGGTTGCTGCGGATGCGCATCGCCAGGCACGCGCAACACCTGCCCCACCACGATCAGATTCTTGTCGGTGATGCAGTTGGCAGCGGCCAGCTCATCTACCCAGGTTCCGTAGCGATCGGCGATGGCGCTCAGCGTGTCATCGAATTGTACCGTATAAGTCAGGTGCCAGTCTTCGCGGGGCGTGCAGCCCGGCGTCGAGGTTGGCGTCGGTGTCTCCGCCCCGTGCAGGCCGGCGATCTCGATGTTCAGCGAGATGGTGGGCGTCGGCGTCAGGCTGGGCACCGGAGACGGCGTCGGCGTGGCCGTCGGCGGCTCGAAGGTCGGGGGCGGCAGCAGCGTATTGGTCGGCGAGGGCTGCGGCGTCACCGTCGCCAGAATGGCGTTGACGTTGGACGAGCGGATGAAGGTGGGCGGCGCTTCCACCAGGTTCTGATTCTGCCGGGCCTGCGCCGAGGTGGTATCCGCAGCAGGCGTACTGAACATCGAGAACAGCGCCCCCGTCAGGGCCGAAACGAGCACCAGCAGTGCCATCAGGCTGAACTTCGCCACTAACCGACCCATGCTTCATCCCTCCGTTCTTGCGTGGCGGTCTTCACGGTAAGCTGACGTTGGATCACCTGGCCATTCACCAGGTCATAAACGGTATCCACGTATTCCGCGACCAGCGGATCGTGGCTGACGATCAGAAAAGCGGTGCCCTGGGCCTGCGCCACTCCCCGGAACAGCGCCAGGATGCGACGCACTGTCCCCGCGTCTATTCCGCTGGTCGGCTCGTCGGCCAGGATCAGGCGCGGTTGCAACGCCAGAGCGCGGGCGATGACGACGCGCTGACGCTGCCCACCGCTCAGTTCCTCCGGCATATGGTGCGCCCAGGCGCTCAGGCCCATTGCGGCCAGAGCCGCTTTCGCCCGTCGCCTGCGCTCGAAGTACCCCAGCCCCGGCAGGCGCAGCGCCAGGTCTATGTTCTCCAGGGCCGTGTATGTGGGCAGCAGTGACGATCCCTGAAACACAAAACCAATCTGCGTGCGACGCAGCGCCGCGCGGCGACTTTCGCTGAGGCGCAGAATGTCCTGCCCCAGGACAGTGATCTCTCCGGCATCCGGCCAGTCCAGCGCGCCGATCAGGTTGAGCAGCGTCGTCTTGCCGCTACCAGATGGGCCGAAGAGGGCGACCAGTTCGCCCTGGCGCACGTCCAGGTCTACGCCACGCAGCACGTGCAGGTCACCAAAGCGGCGCTCCACACCGCGCGCGCGTACGGCCAAAGGTTCGCTCATCGTCGTTCCTCCTGTGTCGCCCGCCCGTTGCGCCGAAACGGCCACCAGCCCTTTCTGGGCGCGGAGCGCGGCAGCATGCTCTGCAACAGCGCCTCGGTGTCGTCCTCGCTCTCCTGCTCAGGGCGCAACAGCACGCCTTCGGGCCGGATTTCAATGGCGATACGGGTCGCATTGTCCAGGTGCGAACGCACCGGCGCTGGCAGGCGAATGCGCCCTTCCTGGTCCAGGGCAGGCGGCGTATCGGCCAGGGCATGGCTGAGGTCTTGCCCCAGCGCGCCGTCGCGCAGAGTCAGCACACGGTCGGCATATATGGCCATCTCCATGTCGTGTGTCACCAGCAACACGGTCAGGCCATAGCGCCGTCGCAGATCGGCCAGCAAGGCCATCACCTGTTCGCCACTGGCCCGGTCGAGCGCGCCCGTTGGCTCGTCGGCCAGCAGCAGGGGCGGATGGTTGGCCAGCGCCACGGCTATGGCCACGCGCTGTTGCTGTCCGCCGGAAAGCTGTGCCGGGCGTTTATGAGCGTGCTCGCTCATACCGACTGCCGCCAGCAGCTCGCGCGCGCGGCGGGTGCGCTCGCGTATCCCCACGCCCGCCATCATCATGGGCAGCGTGACGTTGCGCAGCGCCGAACGATGCCCTAGCAGGTTACGCTCCACCTGCTGCCAGACGAACCCCACCTGCCGCAGCCGGTAGTCGGCCAGGGCGCGCCCCTTGAGATCGAGCAGGTTCAGCCCACCTACGCTCAATTGCCCGGCAGTGGGCGTATCCAGCCCGCCGAGCAGGTTGAGCAGCGAACTCTTGCCCGCCCCGCTCGGCCCCACAATGGCCACCATTTCACCGCGCTGCATGGTGAAGTCTATGCCGCGCAGGGCCACGATCTCGTGATCGCCGACTGTGTAGGCTTTGACCACATTCTTACAGCGGATGTAGGCCGAACCGTTGGTATGCTGTGCTGACATGATGCGTCTCTTCCCTCGCGCCTCAGGCTATGGCGCGATGACCACATCGCCTTCGTTCACGCCACTGACGATCTCCACGCGCTCGTCTGTCTGCAGGCCAAGCTGCACGTCCACCGTGCGCGGCCCGTCGGGCGTGTCGAGCACCACGAAGGTGCGGCTCTGGAAGGTGCGGATGACGCTGGGCGGCAGCCACAACACGTTTTCGCGCACTTCCAGGGGCATTTTCACTTCGATGAGCTGATTATCTGGCACGTTGCTGAGCGATGCCGCCACCCGCGTCGTCTGGTCGGCGTCCTTGCTGCTGAGTGGGATCGAGCGCACCGCACAACCGACCGCCGTCTCCGGACGGTTGATCACCTGGCAGACTCCCACCATCCCCACGCTGAGTCGGTTGGCGTCGGTGATCGCCAGCGTCGCGATCACTTCCTTGGGTTCCGGCTTGCCCAGCACGATCACGGTATCGTAGGCTTTGACGCTGTCGCCGACCTTGATGTACACATCCAGGATCACCCCGTCCATGGGCGCGTAGAGCGAGGACTCGGCGATGGACTGCTTGATCTGATCGATCTCAAGCTGCGCCGAACGCACGCTTTCGTCGCTCACGCCCGCCTGAGCGCTCTGGATGGCGCGCTGCAGGTTCAGTTCGGCCTGGATCACGGCATTCTCCGCCTGCGCTACGCTGTTTTCGTACTTGGCGTAGTTCTGCGCCGCGGAGAAGTAGTTCAGTTGCGCCGACTTTAACTGCTCCTGCGCGTTGATCAACTGCTGATAGGCGTTGTCCACTGTCGCGGCGGAGTTCTCCGGATGGCTGATAGCCTCGTAGTAATTGCGCTGCGCCTCGGTCACCGCCCGCTCAGCCGACTCGACCTGCAACCGTGCCGAAGCCACGCTCGTCCAGGGGCTGCCCGCCCTGGTGCTCTCCAGCGACAGGCGGGCATTCGCCAGCGCAATTTGCGCGTTCTCGACGCTCTGCACGCCGCTTTCGCCGCTGCTGCTCACGTTTTTCTGGGCCGTCTCCAGCTTGATCTGCGCGCTGGCAAGCTGCGCTTCCAGATCGCTGGTGTCGAACGCCGCCAACAGGTCACCGGCGCGCACGGCGTCGCCACGGCGGACATTCACCTTCCCCACCGTCCCGCTGACCGGAAACGAGAGCATCATCTGATCGCGCGGCTGCCAGCGCCCGGTGAAGGTGAGCACTTCTTCCACCGTGCCCCGCTGTACCACGTAGGTCGGGCGCGCCGCGACCGCCGCAGTTGGCACCGGCGTAGAGGTAGGCGCGCTCTGCGCCTGCGCGGCGGTGTCCTGCGTCAGCTCTTCCACGGCAGAGCAGCCGGCCAGCAGCCAGGCTGCGCCCGCCAGCGCCACCATCAACAGCAGAGAAGACAGCTTGTTCACCCTTCGAGCGTTCATTCTCAGGCATCCCCCAGTTTTAGCAGAGTCGAAGCGTGCTGACGGCTGAGCAGCGCCGTGGTCAGGACGGTGACACCGAACAGCACGCCCGCGAAGACCGTATAGACCAGCGCAATATCTCCCCACGCCACACGCACCAGATAGGGCGGCAATCCGCCGCTGAAGTCCAGCAAAGGCAAGAAGAGCAGGGTGGTGACCATGCCGATCAGCGTGCCCCCGCCGATCCCGCCCAGCGCGGCGATCCCCTGCGTCAGCAACAGGTAGGCAGCCACCGCCAGACTGCCCAACCCCATCGCCCGCAGCGAACCAAGCTGCACGGCCTGCGCGCGGAACGACGCGGCGCTCTGGATAGCGCTGCCCACCAGCGTCAGCAGGATGGCGGAGACAAAACCAACCGACAGAAAGCCCAACACGCCGCGCCGCGTCGGATCGGCCTGCGCCTCGGCGATCAGCGCCGCCGGGTCGAGCCAGTCCAGCACAGGAAAGCCCAGCGCCTTGATCTGCGCCAGCACCGCCTCACCGTCGGCCCCCTCCCGCAGACTCAGCCAGATGTTGTGCGGTAGCTCCGTGCCGACCAGCTCGAAGATGGGATCGAGATTGGTGATGGCGAAGAAGCCCTGGCGCGGGTCGAGCGTGGGGAAGTAATCCAGCAGGCCCACGATGGGCACCTGTGTGGAATACCAGGTATTGAGCGCGGAAATCTGCAGGGTGATCTCCTGCCCCACCTGCAACCGATACTGTTCGGCGGTCTCCGCGCTCAGCAACACGCCCGTGCGGTTACCGGCCAGCCGGTTGAGCGCGTCGGCGAGCGGCTCTGGCCCATAGTCCGGGCGGAAGTAGGCGACAGCGGCCATCGTCGCGCGATCCACGCCCAGGACGGTGCCAGACAGCCGCTGTCCGGGCAGGACGATCTGCGCCTGATAGCGCCCCACGCGCGAAGCAGCGTAGATGTCCTCGATCTCCAGCAGACTGCTGACCGGCAGGGTGTTGTAGCCGACCACGGTCAGTTCGGTGCCGCCTTCGGAAGACGTGCCTTCTTCGGTCTGCGCTTCCGCCGCCACCACCAATACGCGCTCCGCGCCCACCTGATAGCGCATGACATCTTCCAGGCTGCGGTCGAGTGTGCTGGCCATCGAGGCGGTGAAGCCGATCAGGCTCAGGGTGAAGCAGGTCATCAGCAGCGTGCCGCGGTAACGCCCGATGGAACGGGTGAGTTCGCGCAGAGCCATCAACAGGGAGATGCTGCGCGTCAGGCTGATCAGGCGGGCAAGCTGCGCCAGGGCAAACGGGTACAGCCGCAACATCATCAGCGTGAAGCCCAAGGAGAACAGCGTCGGAGCCAGGAACACGAGCGGATCGCTGAAGGGGTCTTGCGCGCCGGTCGAGATGCCACCCTGCGCCTGCAAGGTGTAGAAGACGTAAGCGGCGGGCACCAGCAACATGACGTCCAGGTAAACGCGCTGCCACCACGCCTTGCCCGACCGGGCCTGCACCCGCTTGAACTGCTGAATGGACTGCCGCGTTGCCCGCCAGGCCAGCGCCAGACCGCTGCTGGCCGCCAGCAAACCGGTCGCCGCGCCGATGAGCAGCGCCTGACGGGTGATGACGATGTCCAGCGCCGGGGCCGGATAATCGAAGCGCAAGAACGAGGAGGTGCGCCCGATGAGTTGCACCACCGGCGGCGCGACCGCCAGCCCTACCGCCAGCGCCAGGCCCGCCAGGAACAACCACATCAGCGCGTGCACGCCCAGCAGCTTCGGACGGCTCATCCCGCGACTGCTGAGCACGACGTCTTCCTGCTGCTGACGACCCACCAGCATGGCAGCCAGCATGGTCACGAAATACAGGATCAGGCCCGCGACGGGCAGCACCACGATGACCAATTGGGCGGTGAGCCGGTTGACTTCGTCCTGGAATGCCCGCAAGCCTTCCTCTGGCGTGACATCCAGGCGCGTGCCGGGCAAAGCCGCCATCACCGCTCGCCTGCCGTCGGCGATGCGATCCAGCAGGGTGGGGACTTCCGAGGTGCGCAGCCCGCTCCCGTCGAAGATGAGCTGCCAGTCCACCTCTTCGATCGGCTGCTCCAATCCGTCCAGCGCCCCCCAGAAGGTATCTGCGGGCAGCAGGAACACGGTGTCGAAGAACTTAGGCGTCAGTATCCACGACGGGTCCTGCGCGTCTATTGGTGTCCACAGGGCGACGATCTGCAGGGTCAGCGGGGCGGCGACGCCCGCTTTGTTCGCCGTGAGCACGTCGCCCACCTGCAGACCGGTCTGATACAGCAGTTTCTCCGCCATCAGCACCGGGATGGCGTCGCCCGTGTCCCCGGCAGGTGGCCACTGCCCCGCCGTGATCTGTATCTGCGCTTGCGCCCCTTCCAGCGTGCCGAGGGTGTAGGTGCCGAAAGCGATCGGTCGTTCGCCCTGGCGCACGACGTTCCAGTTGCCCGCGCTGACGAAGCGAGCAAAGCGCGTCAGGGGCAGCCCCACCGTCTCCGCGAAGCCTTGCTGGATAGACGCCGTGGCCTGAGCGACCTCTTCCGCCCCGATATTGCCTTCCCAGCTTCCCAGGTAGCGGAAGCGAAAGGCATAGGGCGGGTCAGCAAGCCGGTCGGTCAGCAGATCGGTGTTCACGGCGTCCACGTACAGGCTCAGGCTCAGCGCCAGCGTGGTTGCCGCCGACAGTCCCACCAGCGCCCAGAAGACCAGCGCCCGGTGATTCCACAGCCGCTCAAGGGCGAAGAGGATCGGATCGAGTACGCGATGCATGGCGTGTAGTATCCTGAGAGGGGGCACGCGGTCAGCCCTCGTGCCCCGTTCCATCGCCGATCAGCCCTGGCCGAATTCCGGATCAACGCTGGTCGCGCACTGTCGCAGCGCCTCGAACTGCTGGAAACGCTGTTCGGGCGTATCCACACTCTGGTCAACTGTGATGCTTTGCGTGCATTCCAGGTAGGCCAGCGTCAGTTGTTCGGCTTCGGCCAGCTCGCTTTCCAGGTCGGCCCCTTCCAACACGTAGCGGTCGAAAGCCCGCCGCAACCAGTACGAGACGACCATTGTCAGCTCACCGCCGCCGCGCCCCGCGCCGAAGGTGGGGAACACAATGGTATTGGGCGCGCGCAACAGCGCGTCGAGTTGCTGATAGACGGCCACAACATTGGCTCCCTGCGCCGCGATCACTGCCGGGTCGGAGACGAGCGAGCCGCGCGCGGGCATGCCGGAGAACAGTTGCGGCGTGCGGGCGACCGCGCTCAGGAAGCGATAGGCCGCTTCTGGATTCTGCGTGGTGGCGCTGATGTACCCCGCCGTGATCTCATAGGCGACGGCGTTGTACTGACTGCCCTGCGGATAGGTGGTCAGCGCGGTCGTGCTCTGCGCCGATCCACCCTGTCCAGAAGGCGCGGGCGGGCGGAACTGATTCATGGCGCTGGTGGTGATGGCGGGCGAGGAGTCCCCCACGCCTATCGTCACAGCAAAGGTGGCCTGCTGGCTGTAGCTGATATAGCCCTGCACGGCCAGGTCGAGCACCTGCCGGATCGCCTCGACCGTCTGCGCGTCGGTGAAATTCACCGTGGGAGGATCGGTGCGGTAGTCGAGCGGCAGGCCGCCGAAGGCCGCGATCAACATCAGCAGGTAGGAGCCACTGGGATCGCTGGGCACGAAGGGCGCGGGATCGGTGTCGTAGGGTTTGAGACGGCGCAGCGCATCCACGAAAGCGTCCACCGTCCAGCCGTTGGTCGGCTCCGGCACCCCTGCCTGCGCGAACTGCAACGTGTCGTACTGCAACATCTGCGGCTGAATGGCCAGCGGCACCCCCCACGTCTTGTCGCTCTGCTGCAACTGAGCCAGCGTGTTGCCGATCACATCATTGCGGTCGAAGGTGGGGTCGGTGTCCAGCAGCGGGTCGAGGTTCAGCAGCGGGCTGAGGTCGCTCCCTTCCACCACGTTGCCAGTCAGGATGAAGCAGTCGTACTGTTCGGCCAGCGCCGCCAGGTCGTTTTCCTGCACGGCTTCCACGGTCACCAGGCCCACTTCTGGATCGCTGGCCACGAAGTCGGCGATCAGGCGATCCCATTCGTCCTGGTTGAACAGCCGTCCACCCCGCATCGGCCCGCCAAAGCCAGTGTTGACGGCGCAGGTGAGCGCGATCTCGCCGGGCGCGAGCGTTGGAGCAGGTGCCGGAGGGATGACCGTCAGGTCAACGGTGCCCGCCCGCGCCAGAGCCGTCTGCATGTCGCTGACTGCCTGCGCCTCCGCCGCCTGCAATGCCGACAGCGCATCAGTGCCATTGGCGAGCATGTCGTTCAGGGCCACACTGAGATAAGAGGCGTAGCGCAGTTCGGCGACCGGCAGCGCCACGCTCAACCCCTGCTCGAACACGGGGCGAATGGTCTCCGGCACGGTGCGCGTCCCGACGAAGAACGCTCCGCCGCCCGGCCCGCCAACGGGGTTGTTATTGGCGGGCATCGTCGCCGTACCTGCCAGGCTGTAACGCGCGGGCGCAGCGCTGAAGATGTTGTTGGCCAGTTCCGAACGGCCAGTCAGGAAGCTGGCCAGAGCATAGGCCAGTTCCGGATACTGCGTGCCCGCGCTGACGGCAAACCCCTGTACGTTCAGCCCGGCGACGCCGCCCGGCAACAGCGACGCATAGCGGACGGTGTCGTTGTCCTCGCCTGGGCGACCAAAGCCGCGCTCGGCATAGCCGTTGATGCCCTCCACGCGCAGCGGGATAGTCTCCTCGCGCCCGCCTCCCTGCGCCAGCACTACCCCTTCGGAAACCAGCTCGTACCATGTCTCCAGAATGTATTCCAGGGCAGGGTTGGCGAAGCTGGGCGCGTTGGGTACGACCGTGTCATCGTAGAAACCCGCTCCGGCCAGCGCGCGCAGGAAAACAACCTGGTTGTTGCCACCGGCCACCGTAGACAGACCGGGCGTCGCCACCGTGCCGTCGGCGTTGTACTCGGCCAGCGCACGCGCGGCGGTGGCAAAGTCGTCAATTGTCCAGCGCTCGTTGGGGTACGCCAGTCCGGCTTCGTCGAAAGCCGCCGGATCATATGTGACCAGAATGACATCTACCGACAGCGGCAGCGCCCAGAGGCCATTGTCCCACTGGAACGACTGCCAGGCGGCGGGCACGAAGTCCGAAGTATCCAGCGTCGCGTCGCTCATCGCCAGCGGGGCCAGGTTGAGATAGTAGCCCGCCTGTGTGTCCGCCGCGGAGAGCGTCGAGGAGTCCACGTAGAGCACGTCGGCGGAGGTCACCCGTTCCTCGGTGCTGTCGAGCTGTTCGTCCACGCCGGTCACCGGCCCGAAGCCAAAGAAAGACGTCTCGCTGAACACGACCTGCACGTCCACACCCGGATATTGCGCTTCGAAGGCGGCCAGCAGGTCTGGCGTCAGCACGTCTTCCCACACGAAGGGAACGCTGAGCACCAGCGTTGCGCCTTCTGCTCTCGCCGTGTCCACGCCGACCGGCCCCAGCGCTCCGGTCAGCGAGGTCACTATTATCGCCACTGCGCACAACACTGAGACTGACTTGCCAGCTTTCACGGTCTTCTCTCCTGCCAGATGGTATGGTGAGCCGTTCACAGCATGGCCCGGCCACATTACATCGCCCTTACGGGAACATTACAGTTCTGAAATATCAGCCTATCGGGAGAAAAAAACCGGGGCGCAGGAGTACCCGCGCCCCGCGCCTCTGGGGGGAGGGCGTCACGCTCACCAGGCCTCCCAGGTGAAGGAGTAGCCCGGTGCGGTGACCCAGAACGCATTGGCGGAAGGCGAGTAGTTCAGCGTGATGCCGTTTGCCGCGGCAATCTGCACGTCGCTGGTGGCGCTGAATGCCGGTGTGATCTGCGAAGCGGGGACGCGCAGCACCAACTGTCCCACGCCTTCCGAGTCGATGGCCCAGACTTCGATGGCATCCACCACGTCCGTCCAGTAAGGATTGCCGTCCTCATCGGTCGTCAGCACGGTATCGTAGCTGTAGTAGATCGCTACCGGCTGCGCAATGTCGAAGGCGTTGAGACGCCCGTCGCAGAAGCCCGCGACCCACAAGTCTTCGTCCTCATTGTAGAACATGCAGCCGCTGGTCTCGTCCCCGTCGGCGAAGGCGCTCGCCGCGCCCAGCAACGAGACGACCGCTATTACCAGCGCCGTGACCCAGACTTTCTTGAACATCACCGTTCTCCTTTCCAGTGAACCGATCTTCTGATGGCCCTTGCCATCTGCTACCCTGCGCATAAGGATCGGCGCTGGCAATTACACCCACCTTACAGGGAGACTACGATTCTGTAAGGCTACAGGGCTGTAATGTGATGAAAGAGAACGGAGGGGAAGAAATAGGGGAAATGGCGCTAGAGCGTGTTATGCACTTTTTGCCCTCATCCCCCGCCCCCTTCTCCCGCGCGGCGGGCGAAG
>DDBP01000047.1 GCA_002332795.1 Anaerolineales bacterium UBA2029
CGCGCGGCGGGCGAAGGGGCAGCTTCCCCTCGTCCCGCGACGCAGTCGCGAGGGAGAGGGGATTGAGGGGTGAGGGCCAGATACAGCGCGAAAGTTCATAACAGCCTCTAGCCCAGCGCCCATAGCGCCAGCATACCGACCGCGATGGGCAGTAACGTGCTGCGCGTGCGCCAGGCTATCACGGTGGCGAGGAGTCCGGCCAGCAGACGGCTGTTGCCCGCCGACACCTCGAGCGATCCAGTGGGCATGAACAGCGCCGGAAAGATGATCGCGGACAGCGCCGCCGGTGGCACGTAGCGCAGGGCGCAACGGAGCGCCTGTGGCAGGGTGCCCTCGCGCAGCAACGCAATCACCGACAGGCGCACACTGTAGGTCACGGCAACCATGCCCAGGACGGTCAGCCAGGTGCTCATGGGAGATGCTCTCCGGCGGCTGTAGACGCGCTGCAGGGAGCAGACCAGCCGGCACGTTCCGCCCCCACTCCAGCGACAATGCCCGCCAGCGCGGCCACGATCAAGCCCAGGTTGTACGGCAGACCGTGCGCCGCCAGCGCCACGCTCCCGGCCACCAGCGCGGCCAGCACGTCGGCGCGGCCCTTGAGCGTGGGCACCAGCAGGGCGATGAAAGTCAGCGCCAGGGTGAAGTCCAGCCCCCAGCTCGACGGGACCTGCGTGCCCAGCAACACGCCCGCTGCCGTGCTCAGTTGCCAGGACACCCACAGTGTGAGGCCCGCGCCCAGGACAAACCAGTGACGCGCCGTGTCGCGGGCAGGGGCCGACGACCCGGCCTCGTAGTGCGTGATGGAGACGGCGTAGGCTTCGTCGGTGAGCAGAAAGGCCAGCAGGTACTTCCAGGCGCGGTTCAGATGACGGAGATACGGCGCAAGTGAGGCGCTGTAGAGCATGTGCCGCAGGTTGACCACAAAGGTGGTCAGCACGATGATCAGGCCGGGCGCGCCATCGCCGAACAGCCCAACCGCCACAAACTGCGACGATCCAGCGAAGACGAACAGCGACATGCCCAGCGCCACCTCGACCGGCAGGCCCGCTTTGGTGGCGGCAATGCCGTAGATCATGCCAAAGGGCGTAGTGCCCAGCAGGATGGGCAGTTGTGCCCGCACCCCGCCCCAGAACTCGCTCGCTCGCGCAGACATGACATCCTCGCGGAAGGCTTCAGCCAGCCGGATGACCAGTATATCGGCAGGCAGGGGATACGCCCTCGTGCGTTCTATACAGAACACGCCGCCGGAGGCAGCGAGCCGTCCGGCGGCACATTCTATCAGCGCTACCCCAAACCGTTCAGTCCCGCAGCGTCAGGCTGATCGGGCAGTGATCCGACCCCATCACCTCTGGATGAATATCGGCGGAGACCACCCGCTCGCGCAGGTCGGGGGTAATGAAGAAGTAATCAATGCGCCAGCCGATGTTGCGCGGACGGGCGTTGCCCCAGTAGTTCCAGTAGGTGTAGTGACCCGGCTCGTCGGGGTGCAGTTCGCGGAAGATATCCAGGTAGCCGCGGGCGACTACCTCGTCGAGCCAGGCCCGCTCTTCCGGCAGAAAGCCAGTTGTGTTCTGGTTTTCTTCCGGACGGGCCAGGTCGATCGGGCGGTGCGCGGTGTTCACGTCGCCGCAGAAGATGACCGATCGCCCCGCTGCCCGCAACCGCTCCACGTAGTCCAGGAAGGCAGCTTTGTAGGCCATCTTGAAAGGAACGCGGCTGTGATCGCGCGCGCCGTTGGGGAAGTACGCGCCGATCCACACAAAATCACCATAATCGGCGACGATGGTGCGCCCTTCGCGGTCGTATTCCTCGATGCCCAGCCCGATCTGCACGCTGCGCGGCGCGATCTTCGTATAGAGCGCCACACCGCTGTACCCCTTCTTCACTGACGACCACGCCCAGTATGTCTGATAGCCGTCCGGCTGACGCACCGCCTCGTCGAGTTGATCGGGGTGCGCCTTGGTCTCCTGCAGGCACAGGATGTCCGGCTGTGTGGCCTGGAGCCAGTCCAGCAACCCTTTGCTCTGCGCGGCGCGAATGCCGTTGACATTCCACGAATACAGCCGCAACATCCGCCTCTCCTGAGCGCTAAGGCGTCACGGTGAGCGTTTCGAGCATGTTGGCGTAAACCTGCGACCACAGGTCCCAGCCGTATTTGCCCGTGCTGGTCAGCTTGAGCACGACGGCTCGCCCGTCGGCCAGGGCAAACGCGCCGATCGTCGTGTTCACCGGCGGGTCCTGCGTCTGATCGCGCGAGACGCCGATCTTCCCGCTCAGGCCAGCCGCCGTCCAGTCGGCGACCTCCGGCTCGTTCAAACTGGCCAGCGCCGCCTCGACCGACTCGGCGAAATACGCTTCGAAGACGGCCCGCTCTTCGAACTTGTTGTTCTCCGACGGGGTGATCGTCAGGGGAATATCGCCCTCGCCCACCGCCACGTTGAAATAGCGAGCCGGATAGCGCAGGCCAATCCCTCCAGCGACGATCTCACCGTCCAGGTCCATCTGCACGGGAGCGGGGCAGGCTTCGTCGCTGGGATCGGAGCAGCCGGGCAGTCCGCTCACGTTCAGGGCCGGGTTCGGCCCCCCTCCGGCGTCCAGGCTCAGCCCGCCCGCATCCAGGGGATTGGCGGGCGTGGTGGCAGCAGGCGGAGTCTCCGTCACCCGATCAGCGGACTTTCCGCCACAGGCGACCAGACTCAGCGCCAGGATGCCCAACATTGCCAGGCAGTGCAACGTTCTCACGCGGACCATATACCAGCCCCTCCTCCATACCGAACTCGCCCCCAGAGTTTAGCGGCTGGCGTGCAGGGCGGCAACTGCTCTTCAGCCGACGCTTCCAGCACCATCACCAGCAATGAAAGGACAGCCCGTGTCAGGGACTGTCCTGGTCAGAGTCAGGGTATTGATTGCCGCAGGAGTTCCGCGACGATCGGTTCAGGCGCTGCCCGCGCGGGGAATCCACACGCGCATGGCCGTCGGGCCGCGGTTGCCCCAGGCGTAGTAGGGAATGGCTTTCAGCCGCACCGGACGGCGGGGGAGCGTGTCGCGATCGCCCAGTGAGCGGTAGAGGTGACCCTCCCAGGGAGTCAGATCGAGGGCATAGCCCGCCGCCATCACCGTGACTACACCTCCCAGCAAACCAGGCTCCCACTGCGACTCCAGGGGCGCGCGCTCGTCCACCTGCACGGCCAGGATGTCCACGCCGGCTTCCTGATCGGTCTGCTCCAGGCAGTAGACCACGGGGCCGCGCTGAATCGCCAGGCTGCAACGGGTTGGCTCGACCTTCGGGTGCGCCTCGACAAATCGCGGCACCATCTGCAGGTCGAGTTCCACCACATCTCCGGCCCGCCAGGCTCGCCGCACCTGAGCGTATCCCTGCGACACAGGCGCCGCCACTGCCGCCCCATTGATCGCAACCGTCGCCCCGCGTGACCACGCCGGAATCCGCAGCGCCAGTGTCCAGTCTGCGCCGTCGCTGGCTTCCACGACGACGCGGACGGTGCCCGTCCAGGGATAATCGGTCTCCAGGCGCAGCCTGACGCTCTGCCCCGCTCGGCGCTCGACCGTGAGAGCGGCAGCGCTGTACAGATGAAGCTGAATGCCCTCTGCCGTGCTGGTCGCCAGATAGTGTCCCAACGCGCCGATGGTGCGCATGACGTTGGGTGGGCAACAGGCCACCTCGTACCATTCCGCCCGCTGATACTTGCCCCGGCTCAGCAGCGGGTTGATGTAAAAAAAGTGCGTGCCGTCCAGGGCTATCCCGCTGAGAAACCCGTTGTAGAGCGTCTGCTCAAGGACGTCGGCGAAACGCCCTTCGCCCGTTGCCAGCAACATCCGCCAGTTCCACATCATGCTGCCGATGGCGGCGCACGTCTCGCAGTAGCACTGATCGTTGGGCAATTCGTAAGGGTCGCCGAACGACTCGCCCTCGTAACGCGCCCCCACGCCGCCGGTCAGGTGCAGCTTGTGACGGGTCATGTCCTGCCACAGGCGCTCCAGGGCATCCAGCAACGCCTTCTCGCCCGTCTCCAGATAGAGGTCGCTCACGCCCGCCATGAGATACATGGCTCGCACGGCGTGCCCTTCGATTTCGGTAGCCTGACGCACCGGCACGCGATCTTGATGATACTCCGGCCCGTACCAGCCCAACCCGCGCATACGGCCCTGCCCGCGCTGATCAATGAAGAAGCGGGCCAGTTCCAGGTAGCGCTGCTCGCCCGTCACCCGGTATAGCTCTACCAGGGACATCTCGACTTCCGGGTGACCGCAGGCACCGTGACGCCTGTCTGGTCCGAAGATCGAGGCGATGTGATCGGCGAAGCGCGTCGCCACCGTCAGCAGGCGGTCGTCGCCCAACAGCCGGTGAAACACCACCGCCGCCTGGAAGAGATGACCTGCGCAGTACAGTTCGTGCCCGTGATCCAGGTCAGCCCAGCGCTTGTGCGGCTCGGCGATCTGATAATAGGTGTTGAGGTAGCCATCCGGCTGTTGCGCGGCCATGATCAGCTCGATCGCCTGATCGGCCATGGCCTGCAGCGCCGCGTTCGGTTCGCTGCGCAGGCCATAAGCGACCGCCTCCAGCCACTTGTAGACATCTGAGTCCAGGAAGTTGCGTCCCCGGTACTCTCCCGTCTCACGCCCCGCTGCCACGCGGAAGTTGTGCAGGTTCCCCGCCTGCTCCAGCATGCGGAAGCCATGCTCCAGGCTGGCATGCAGGTTGGTCTTCTGCCAGTCTGCCAGCAGGCCACTGGCGAGAGTAACGCTCTCGAAGGGCAGCGTATGCAGACGGGCAAAAGGACTGTGCGAGGTATCCACCGGTCCAGGTATTTGATGCAGGAGAGCACTCATGACTCAGACTCCTCGGCAAAGCATGGGATAGCCAGATTAAGGTACGGAACTGCGCGTGTCTGCGGAAAGGCGACGCCTCGACGCCCCCGCCTTTCACTTGATCGCGCCCCGCGTCAGCCCGCGCACGATCGCCTTCTGCGAGAACAACACCAGGATAATCGCCGGCAAGACCATCGTCACGCCCAGCGTGCTGACCAGGTTCCAGGGGCGGCCCCACGGCGCGCGCGCCTGAAAGATTTCGGTGATGGCTACGCTCAGCGTCTTCGACTGCTCAGTGGCCGAGAACGCCAGCGGATAGAGCAGGTTGTTCCAGGCGTTGATGAAGTTGATCACCACCATGGTTGCCAGGGCCGGCGAGGTCAGCGGGATCATGATGCGCGTCAGGATGTGAAACAGGTTGGCCCCGTCAATGATGGCCGCCTCTTCGATCTCATAGGGCACCTGCTGAATGAAGGCCACCAGCACCCACACCGTGAACGGCACCAACACGCTGCTCATCACGATGATCAGTCCCGTGCGGGTATCGAGCATCTTGGCTTCGGCCAGCAGGCGGTAGAGCGGGACGATGGTGGCGATCTCCGGCAGGGCCATCGTCAACACGAAGAGCCAGAGCAACACGTTCCGGCCAGGGACAGCGATGCGCGCGAAAGCATAGGCCGCCATGAAGGCCAGCGCCACCGACAGAATCGCTGTTGCTGTCGAGATGATCAGCGAGTTGCGCACATACTCGTACAGCGGAACCTGCTCCGCCAGGGTCTTGAAGTTCTCCAGCGTCGCATCCGGAAGGTAGACGGGCGGAATCTCGAAGAGTTGATCGGGCCGGGACAGCGCCGACTTGACGATCCAGAAAAATGGCGACAGGATGACGAACAGGAACAGGAACAGGGCCAGATAAAGCTGAATCCGGCGCAGGGTTTGTCGCCAGGGACTGTGACCTGAGGAATGCTCGTGAGTCCGTGTGAGCGCCCGCGAAACCATCTTGCTCCCTCCGCCAGCTCAGTAAGTGACCTCAAAACGCCGGAACAACAAAATCCCGATCAGGCCGATCACCGCCACCAGCCCCAGCAAGACGACCCCGATCGCCGAGGCGAAGCCGTAGTTGAAGTAGCGCAGCCCTTCTTCGAAGACGCGCAACGCCAGCACCTGCGTGGCGACCCCCGGCCCGCCGCTGGTCAGCCCATAGATCAGGTCCAGGCTGGCGACCTGCCAGATGACGAAGAAAGTGCCCATGGTGACCACCAGCGGGATGATCAGCGGCAGAGTGATGAAGAAGAAGCGCTGCACAGCATTCGCCCCGTCCACCTTGGCCGCATCGTAGAGGTCTTCGGGGATGCCCTGCAGGCCAGCCAGGAAGACCACAGCCATGAACGGCGCGTTCTTCCACACATTGACCAGGATGACGGCGGCCCTGGCCCCATCCGGATCAATGAAGATCACCGGTCGCGAGCCGGTGACCAGCGAGACCCAGTGCGTGATCATCCCAAACTGATCGTCGAGAATCCAGCGGAAGGCATAGGCCGCCACGATCGTCGGGATGGCCCAGGGGATCAGATTCACGGCACGGGCCAGCGCCCGCCCCTTGAACTCGGCGTTGAGCAGTTGCGCGATCAGCATCCCCAGAATCAGTTGCAGCGCGGTAGAACATACCACGAACAGGATGGTAAACTCGATCGCCCCGCGGAAACCGAAGTCGTCGGGCAGGTAGCGGAAGTTTTCCAGCCCTGCGTAGCTTTCCACCGTGCCGTAGAACTCGAACTTGCGAAAGCTCAGCCGAATCGTCTGAGCGATGGGATAGGCGGCTGTCCCAAAACGCAACAGCACTGCCGGAGCTACCAGGATGATGAAGGTGATGTATTGCCAGGCGCGTCGCGAGATGTGCAGACGAAGACCGCGCTCTGACCAGGTCTGGCTCAGGTTCATGGAACGCTTCTCTTTCTCCCCCGTGCGCAGGCCAGCAGAACTGACGAAAGCACTCGACCCTGGCCGATCGACCGGCAATCAGGGCAATTCTTGCTCCTGGAAGTGCCCAAAACGAAAGGGGCATGCAGGCGAACTGCACCTGCACGCCCCTTCCCACCCCGTCACAGACGGGCCATGCGGCTTTGGGCCTGATTGATCGCCTCGTCCAGCGAAATCTGCTTGGTCAGGTAAGCGGAAGCGGCCTGCTCCAGGACGTTCAGCGCCTCCACGAACTTTTCGTGGAACGGGCGCGTGCCGATCACGCCCGCGTCCGAATACATCTTCAGGGCCGCGGGGATGCCTTCCTGATCGCCCACCGCCGCCAGCACCGAATGGCGCGCGCTCAGGTACCACACATCGTACTGCGCCATCTTGACGGCGTTGTCCTTGTCAATCAGGAACTTGACCAGCTCGGCGGCCTCGTCCTGGCGACGGCTGTGCTTGGGGATGCCCCAGCCCCAACCAGCAGCGTAGGTGCTGTTGGCCGCGCCGCCCGGCCCGACAGGCGGCAGGGCGATCTCGGCCTTGCCCTCTGCGTACCAGTCCTTCGCCCCGCGCGAGATAGACCAGAAGAACGGCCACTGACGCATGAAGGCCACGCGGTCGGCCAGGTAGTCGGCGTTCTGCTGATCGTAGTCCTTCTGCAGCGAGGCCGGGTTGAGCGTCTTGTAGGTGTACATCAGGTCATAGATGTACTGCAGCGCTGTGCGGAATTCCTCGCCGACATCAAAGGGGTTGCCGCCCGCCTGCAGCGTGACCCAGGCCAGATACACATTGAGGAAAGCGCCAGAGGCCATGCCCTCTACGGTGGCCCAGACGCCCTTCTCCTCGTCGGTGAAGATTTCGCCCATAGCGGCGACCTCTTCCCAGGTCTTGGGCACTTCCACGCCCTTCTCGTCGAACCAGTCCTTGCGATACCACCAGTAGCAGGCCTCGTAGTTGTGATGGATGCGGAACGTTTCGCCGTTGTAGCGATCCCATACCTCCACCATCGCCAGCATGGCCTCCGGCCAGTCTTCCCAGAAGTCGGACGGCAGCAGGTCGTCCAACCCCCTGATCCAGCCGGCGCGGGACATGGTGATCGCCAGTTCGTCCTCGAAGTCAATCACATCGTAAGGGCTGTTGTTGGCCTGAGCGCCCGCCGCGATCTGCGTGATCATCTCATCGGGCGCGCCGGGGCGCGTGATGACCTCGACTTCGATGCCGGTCTGCTTGGTGAATTCGAGCTGTTCCAGCAAGGCGGTGATGCTCTCCACCGCCCAGCCGCCTACGCCCAGTTTGATCGCCTCGCGGCGGCGCTTGATGTTGGGGAAAGCCAGCGCGCTCTTCTTGCCCAACGATCCGGTGGCGACGGCTGCTGCGGTTGCCCCCGTCAGTTTCAGAAAATCACGACGAGAAAGTTTGTTCCCAGACATGATTTTGCTGCTCCTATAGACTCAGAAAACGAAAACAGAGAACGCCAATTTCAGGTATTCAAGGTGGAGTCTCCAGTGCGTCACCTCCTGCAGATAGGCCGTACGGGGCGCGGCGAAAGCGAGTACTACGTAACAGTTAACTATCTCCTCACAGAAGACTCTTGCGACGTGTTCTTGGGCAATCAGCCATTACCTGCCCGAAACAAATCTTCCCAGGCCCGCTCTTTACCCGATCTCATTGTTACGTATCACTAACTTGCCCTGACTATATCACGCTTTGCGTGGCCAAGTCAAGTGCGTCGGAACCATCCAACACTCAGCCCGCCCAACGTGTTATACTTGGAACAGCGTATCCCTCCTGATTCAGCGGGAGCTTTCCATGACTTTGCAGCGTGTCCGGTTGGGCCTGGTGATTCAGGCTGTCTTCGGCATTTTCATCGTGTCCCTGGGGCTGTCTTTGCTCACCTCGTGTTTGATGGTGCCTCTCATGTCGCAGGAGATGCTCGACCGCTTCTCCAACCTGCTGGAAACCTTCAGCAATACTGAACTAAACCAGCAGAATGATCTGGATCGCCTGCAACAAGAACTGTCCGCCTTTACCGATGACTATCAGGACGAACTGACCCTGCAATACGCCGTGCAATGGACGCTGGTTGCCGCCGTGACCTATGCCGTGGCAGCGCGGGTAGCGCGGCGGGCCGAGTCACCGGCACAGGCGGTGGGCTACGGGGTGCTCATCGGCGGAGGGGTGTTGTTCACCTATGGCGCTTTCTGCGTGGCGATGACCATTGCCTTTGGCGTGGTCAAGCTGATCTACCTGGCCCTGTTCGTATCGGCAGGCTACCTGGGCGGGCGCGCCGGAGGCGGGCGTCTGCGCCCTCAGCCCCTGGAGGAAGCCGCTGCCCCCCTCACCGCCGGATACGAGTTCACCGCGCCGACGAGGGGCGGAATTCGCCCGGAGATTTACTACAACATGGGCGTTCAGGCAGCACTCGGCGGTCGTCGCGACGAAGCGCGTCAGCACTTCACGCACGCGCTCCAGGCCAATCCGCGCTACGTGCCCGCCTGGCTGCAACTGGCTAACCTGGCCGACTCGCCGCTGGATGCCTGGCAGTACATCCAGCAGGCCCGCGCCATCAGCCCCAACGATCCTGCGGTACAGCAGGCCGTCGAAATCGTCTGGCCGCAGGTCGCCAGCGCGGCGCAGTCGACCGAGCCGCCGCGCAGTCAGCCGCCCTACCCTGGCGGTCAGCAAGACGACGTGACTATCCCCCGCTCGACGCTGCCGCCCACCGCCCCCGATGCCGCCGCTCCTGACGGGCCGGCCCCCCGCCCTCAGCCGCCCGACGACAGCTCGCCGCAGACCTGATTCCCGTCGTGTGCGTATCACCCACCACACAAACAGCAACCGGAGGCACCAATATGGCCTCCGGTTGTTCGCATTGACAGCGGCAAAAAGTCGTCGCGCTAGCCGCCGAAGAACTGCGTGGTGGCCTCGCTGACGGTCAGCCCCTGCTCGGTGATCAGGTCGAACAGCGTGCGCAGGATTTCGATGGGCACCGTGCCACCCCACACCTGCCCATCGGGGAGTTTGAGCGGCTCAGGCGCGCCGCCGTTCGTCCCCAGCATCACCGTCGGCGTGCCAGATAGCCCGTTGTCAACGAAATCCTTGCGGATGGCGGCCAGCGTATTGTCGTAGGTCTTCTTCTCCATGCAGGACTCCAGCGCGTCCATGTCCAGGCCCAGCGGTTCCAGCAACTGACGCACGCCGTCTTCGCTATACGCTTGCTGGTAGCCGATGGTCAGATAGCCGTTGAACAGGGCTTTGTAAGCGCTATACCCCTTGCCCTGCTCGGCAGCGCAGAAGGTCGCCTGAGTGGCGCGCGTGGCCAGCTCATCGCCCGCCAGCGGGGCCAGCTCGATACGGACGCGCCCGCTCTCGGCTTCCAGCGCGATCAGGTGCTCGATCGGCAGGCTGTAATTGGCGCAGTGCCCACAGGTGAAGCTGAGGAATTCGACCATGCTGATCGGCGCATCGCTGGCCCCGTAGATCAACCGCCCCTGCTCCGCCAGGCTGGTCTGCCAGGCCGCATCAACCGCCGCATAGTCCGGCTTCGGGGGATCAATGACCATCGAGTCCAGAATGCCGATCACCGTCGCATCGTCGGCGGGCGGCGCCGAAGTCTGCGCATACAGCACAGCGCTGGCGCTCTCGCCATAGGGCAACAGGATCAGATGCCCCACTGTGCCGGTCTCTTCGTCATTGAAGGTGACCCCCGCGCCGGTCAGCCCTGCCGCAGTGAAGGACTCGACGGTGCTGTTCACCTGACTTGCCAGCGACTCCAGAGCCTTTTCGGGCGTGCTGCCCGCTCCCAGCGATGCGAAGACCTGGAGCATGATAAAGGGACCCGCGCCACCCTCCAACACCCCAGGGCCGACCAATGCCAGGTCGAAGTTCTGGCTCTTGCCGACCGTTTGCCAGCCATCTGGCAGGGTGAAAGTGATCCCGTACTCTTCCCACAGAAACGTCTGGGGCGCAGGGGATTCCTGGTGCTGCTCCGAGGCAACGTCCGCGGGCAGGCTGGAAGAAGCCGAAGCGCTGGCAACGGCCAGGGCGCTCAGGACTGCCAGCAGCACCATTGTCTTGAACGCTTGTTTGATCATGAGCTACTCCATTGTCTAGACAGAACCCAACCCCCCTCCCGACGATAGAGACTTGTTTCGACTCATTTCTCGGTGAGGAGATTATAACTGAGCACAGCCGTTCACCGCACCCTTCCATCACTCACGAGGTGCATTCGGATTCGGGGCGGAAGTCACCGCAGAGGCGCAGAGGTCACAGAGAAAGGCACAGGGTCTTTTTTTGTTTTCCTCTGCGCTCTCGGCGTCTCTGCGGTTCAAGATCTCTGCCCCAAAAGGAAATGCACCCCCACTCACGCCGGACGGCGCAGGGCGAGCAGCACCAGTGCACTACCCCCACCAACCGCCACCGCCAGCGCCAGGACGATCAGGCCGCTGTAGTCATAGACCTGATCCTGAAGCGGCACGTCCTGCTGTGCAGCAACAGCCGTCGCATCCAGCGGTGGAGCGGCCAGGCCAGCCTCTCCTTCACCGGGTGCTGCGGGCACCTCGGTGATCGCCGGCACAGACGGTGGCACGTACCCCTCCGCCGCGCCGAAGACGACCTCAGCCCGGCGTCCCGGCCACACCGTCACCAGCGCTGCCTGTGTACCTGTCAGTCCGACTCCATCCGCAGGTATCACCGCTACCTCGTAAGTGCCCGGCGGCAGTTCCAGGCACAGCGGATCGTTCTCCTCATCGCTGATGAAGGTGTCGGCCCGTTCCGCCCCTGTGACCAGCAAACGCTGCCCGGCCAGGGGCGGTTCCCCCTCGTCGCGCACCGCGTTGGCGTTGGCATCCTCGAAGATGGCCGCGCACAGCGAGCCGGTGTCCGCGCTCAGCAACTCCGGGATAGGCGCAAGCGGCGTGAGCGTAGGCGTCGGAGACGGTGCAGCCGTCGCGGTCGGGCTGAAGGTGGGGGCAGGGGTATCAGTCGGCCTTGCACCCGGCACTTCGGTCAGCGCGACCGCATCCCAGTAAACTCCGTTGAGCGCCAGGCCATTTGCCTGCGTCATGAACAGGTACACCGTCACCGTGTCGGACTGCGCGGTAGCCGTCACCCGCAGCGCCTGCCAGCGATCGTAAGGCGCTTCTTCCTCCGACCACTGCACCGCTGGCGAGAGCGGGTCCAGACCGCCCGTCGGATCAATGCCCACCCGTACAGCGACTCCCGCCGAGGAATCGGACTGCGCATAGGGGAACGTGGCAATGGCACAGCGCGTCACCGTGTCGTCGCAGGCGAAAGCCCAGGCGTAGGCGCTCAATGTAAGCACCGTGCCGGGTGTGATGCCGTTCACCTGCTGATACCCTGCCGCCGTGAAGGCTCCCCTGTCCTGGCGCAGGTGCCAGGAAACCGTGCCACTGTAAACCTGCGGGCTATCCTTATGAGGCAGGGCGTCGGGCAATCCCGCGCCCACCCATAGCCCCCACCCCTGAGGAACAGTGCGAGTCGGCGCGCCCTGCGCGTAGTAAGGGGTTTCCAGGTCACCGTTGATCAGCAGATTGGGGACAGGTGTCTGAGCCACAGAAGCTGCAAGCGCAGGCCCTCCTGTCAGCCAGACGAGGGTCAGGATCACCAGACTGCAACACAGGTATGCCCTCATTGGAACATCCCGGAGATTACAGCGAATTCAGGTGCGGCGGCGGTCATGAGGGAACGATGGCGGTATGGCTGTCGCGCTGCAAGTTTAGCATATCGAGGGGCGCTGTCAAAACGCCTTGCGTCGCGGGTGCGTGCAAAATGTGTCAGGTAGTTGGCCGCGCTCTGGTTTACCTCACCCCCACTCGGCGCTGACGCGC
>DDBP01000366.1 GCA_002332795.1 Anaerolineales bacterium UBA2029
CTCCTGAGTGGGGCTGTGCCACTGCACGGCCACCGACGTACCCTCGCCGATGCGGGTGTTGAGCGTCAGCGCCGCGCCAATGGCCGCCGCTCGCTCGCGCATGATGCGCAGCCCGAAATGATCGGCGGGCACGTTCTGGGGATCAAAGCCCTGCCCGTCGTCTGCAATGGTCAGGGCCACCTGTGTGGGTGTGGTCGCCAGCTCGACGCGCAGAGTACGGGCGCGGGCGTGCTTGACGACGTTGCGCAGCGCTTCCTGCGCGATGCGATAGAGCGCCAACTGTATCTCAGCCGGGTAGACGTGCTGTCCCCCGTTGGCGGTGAATTCCACATCCAGCCGCGTGCGACCGGTGATGGCCTCAACCAGTTGACGCACCAGGTCGCGCAGGGGCGTCTCGACCAGGGCCGCGGGGCGCAGTTCCAGCAGCAGGGTGCGCATCTCGGCCAGCGCACCGCGTGTCAGACGGCGCAGGTCGGCCACCCGCTGCAGGAACTCGTCTGGGTCTTCCTGCCACAGTTGCGGCAGCACCTCGGCGATCAGGTTGGCAGAGAACAGGGTCTGCGTGACCGCGTCGTGCAGTTCGCGGGCCAGGCGCTGACGCTCGGCCATCGTCGCCGCCTGCTCGGCCTGCATACGCAGGCGGGCGTTGGCAATGGCCAGCGCCACTTGATCGCCAAAGGCCACGGCCAGTTCGATATCTTCCGGCGTCAGGTCGCGCGGCTCGGCGTAGTAGAGCACCAGGCTGCCGTACATTTCGTCGCGCATCCACAGCGGCACGGCCAGCACGGCCCGGTAATGCTCCATGAGCTGCGTCAGCAACATTTCGCGGTGCGGGTCGCCCAGCCGCTGATAGTCCGGCAGCGCGGCGCGCATATCAGGCAGGTAGACGGGGCGATGTTCGGACACCGCCCTGCCGATGGCCCCCACGCCCGGCGGCACCTGCATACCGGACACATAGTCGGCGGGCAGTTCGCGCGCCGCTTCCAGTTCGAGAATCGGCTGACCGCCCTCGTCGCGCAGCCGGAAGATGGCGACCGCACCCGCCTTGAGCAGACGTTGCGCCTCGACCATGATATATTCCAGGATTTCGCCCGCCGGACGCTCGGAGTTGAGCACGTCCAGGATGCCGCGCAGCCCCTCGGCGATCAGGCGCTTCTCGTGCTCGTTGCGGATCAGGCGCTCGTATTTCTGCACCTGCTCGGTGACATCGCGCAGCGTGATCAACAGATGCACCCTACCCGCGTGCACAAACGTTGAGCGGCGCATTTCTACCGAGAGCGTCCCGCCATCCCGCCGCCGCAGCGACAGTTCCAGCGCAGGCGTTTCCTGAATGGCTGGCAACAGGTCTCCGTCCCCGCCGGGCAGAGACAGCAGCGCGTCCAGGGGCTGCCCGACTACTTCTGCCAGCGACGAGCCGATCAGCCGACACAGGGCCGGGTTGACGATGAGCACGCGCCCGTCTTCATCGGCCACCAACACGCCGTCGGGTAACTCGTCGAAAAGGTATTGATATAGCTCGGCAGTTGCAACCGTCATGGGGAAGGCACCTGCGCAGAGTGCGCGGTGATGCAGGCGATACGCCCCTGATCATAGCACATTCGCCGGGCAGGGGGATGGGTATCCAGTGCACACGCGCAGAAGCCCCCCTCTCCGGCGTGCCGGTGTCGCCGGAGAGGGGGATGAGTGCAGCGGGTTACTTGTCACGGGTGAGGGTGAAGCCACTCATGAACTGCTTTTGCAGCAGGATGAAGATGATCACCGGCGGCAGGCTGACGATCACCGTGCCCAACATCAGCGGCCCGAAGCGCAAGGCACCGCCGCCCAGGCGTAACGCCCCGATGCCAGTCTGCACCGTTTGCATATCCGGGTCGGACATGACCAGGTTCGGCCACAGGTACATGTTCCAGGCGTAAATGGTCTGCACGACGGCCAGCGCCCCGATGGTGTTCCAGCTCATGGGCACCAGCACGCGGAACAGGAACTGCAGCGGATTGGCCCCGTCGAGTTGAGCCGCTTCGGATAGCTCCGCCGGTATACTGGAAAAATGCTGGCGGAACAGGAAGGTGCCCGTTGCGCTGGCAGTGAAGGGCACAATCAGCGCCCAGTAGGTGTTCTGCCAGTGCAGCTTGTTGATGAAGCGGAACAGGGCGATGATCAGCACTTCGGTGGGCATCATCAACGTGATGAGCACAAAGCCGAAGACCAGCCATTTGCCCGGAAAGCGGAAATAGACGAACGCCAGGCCGGAGAGCAGCGAGAAGATCGTCTTGCCCAGGGTGATGCCCAGGGTCATGATCACGCTGTTGATCATATAGGTGTGCAGATGGCGTTCGTAGAAAACCACGTGCCAGTTCTCGTGCAGCCCGCTGCCCGGCGTGAACTGATAGCGGAAGACTTCCGCATTGGTCTGTGTGCTGACGATGAGCGCGTAGAACAGCGGAATCCCCGACATGAAGCAGGCCACAATCAGGATGAGATGCGCGTACCAGCGCTTGGGCCACCACCTGCGCACCTTCTGCCAGATAGCCGGTGTGACGCGAGCGCTTTCTCGTGAAACGACTGTCATGGCCTCATACTCCGTAGGTGACCTGCCGCCCGCCCGTCCGGAACAGCACCACGGTGATGCCGATCACCGTCAGGAATAGCACGATCGATTCTGCGGCGGCTTTGCCCATGTCGTTGTTCTGCACGCCTAGCTGAATCACGCGGTACATCATGGTTGTCGTGGAGCGGAGCGGGCCGCCGCCGGGCGTCAGGTAGTCAATGGTGGCATACGTCTCGAAGAAAGCATAAGTCAGGTTGGTGACGACCAGGAAGAAGGTGATGGGCGACAGCATGGGCCAGACGATATGCCAGAACCGCCGCAAGACCCCCGCGCCGTCAATCGCGCCCGCTTCGATCAGGTCTTTGGGCACGTTCTGCAGGCCGGCGATGTAGAACAGGATGTTGAAGCCCATGGATTTCCACACGCTGGCCAGGATGATCGTCCAGGGCGCGACTTTGGGGTCATTCAGCCAGCCCAGTTTCAGGCCCAGCCACTTGCCCAGCAAGTAGTTGATCAGCCCTCCCGACGGGTTGAACATCAGCAGGAAGATGATCCCCGCCACGGCTGGAGACATGGCATAGGGCCAGACCAGCAGGATGCGGTAGATGGAAGCACCCCGCAGGGGCAGATAGGCCATGGTGGCGATCAACAACGACAACCCCATGCTCAGCACGACGATGAAGAAGGACATGTACATCGTGCGCACGACCGTTTCGAAGTAGGTCTTGTCCTCCACCAGGCGGGTGAAGTTGTCCACACAGACGAAGACCTCGCGCCGCGCGCCCAGCCGCGAGAGCATGGTCGAAAGGCGCAACGTCTCCAGCGAGGGGTAATACAGGAACAGCAGCAGGATGGTCAGGGTCGGCGCGAGCAGGGGCAGGGCAATCCACCAGTGCCGGAAGGCCCCCTGGCTCTGCTGCCCTTCGACCAGACTCTCGTGACGCAGTAGCTTGCCGCTGAGCCAGCCGAGGGGAGCCACGACGATGGCCGTACCTGCCGCAGCCAGGATCAGCCCGAACGCCTGATCCAGCGACTCGCGCCCCGCCTCGAAAGTGCAGTAGTCCAGCGGAGCCAGGAACAGGGCCGAGCCAAGCGCCCCGGCGATGGCTCCCAGGCCCAGGCCCAGCAGCCAGAGTCCACCGGCGCGTTTGAAGATATAGGCTACGACAGCGGCCCCGATCGCTGCGCCCGCCAGCATCAGAACCACAGGAGAAACGACCATGATGACTTTTTCTCTCTAGGCTTTCGGATCAGGACTTTATGAGAAAACCCGATTGGGGGGCGACTCCCGCGTCGCCCCCCAGATGAAGAAAGCGCTGGTGCCCCGGATTTACGGCGCGTTCAGCAGGTTGTACTCCTCGATGATACGGTTGGCCTCGGCCACTGCCTCGTCGAGCACCGCCTTGGGATCGTCGTCGCTCAGCAGGACGCGGTCAATGGCCGCCGTGACCACGTTGCGGATGGCCGGGAAGCCGCCCACCAACGCGCCGCTGGTCGCCGGAGTGACCTTGCTCTGGGCGAGCTGCTGTACGGCGACTGTCTGGTTGGGCCACTGCTCGAACCAGCCTTCGGCTTCCAGCAGGTCGTAGGCGCTGTAGCGGATCGGGATGTAGCCGGTGATCTTGTGCCAGTCCGCCGCGTTCTCGGTATTGGTCAGGTAGATCAGGAAGCCCAGCGCGCCCTCTTCCACCGCCGGGTCGAGGCCGTCGGCCAGCCACAGGGTCGCGCCGCCGATCAGGTTGCCCGTCCAGCCCGTGTCGTCGTTGTAGGGCAGGAAGGAGGCGACCGTCTCGAAGCCGCCCTCGATGCCCATCTGCGTGTAGAGGGTCGTGTCGGAGCTGCTATAGGCGGCCATGGCGACCTGCTGCGTCGAGTACGCCTGATCGACGGTAGACCAGGAGTCGCCGCCCTGCGCGCCGCTGTAGTACAGATACCCCTTGTTGTAGAGGTCATCCAGCCACTGCAGGATGGCAACGCCCGCTTCGCTGTTGAAGACGGCTTCGGTCGCGCGGGCCGAACGGCCATTGTCGTTGTTGACATACAGCGCGTTCTGCTGCGCCAGCCACTGCTCGAAGAACCAGCCATGATTGGGCCAGGTGAAGCAGTATTCCGGCGCATTCTCCAGGGCCATGATCGCTTCGCAGGCCTTCTCGACCTCGTCCCAGGTCGCCGGCGGCTTTTCCCAGCCGGCAGCCCGCAGGTAGTTCATGTTGGAGAACATGATCGCCGAGGAGGTGTTCCAGGGCATCGAGGTCCACTTGCCGTCCAGCGTGTAGTAGGCGCGCACCGGCTCGACGAAGTCGTCGAAGTCCACCGGCATGCCGAGGATTTCGGTGCGGTCGCCCAGCGCATCGGCGATCGGCTTGAACAGGCCACTGTCGCGGGCGTCCTGCGTGCCAGCCTCGAAGAACTGCACGACGGCGGGCAGTTGGCCCTGCTCCGCGGCGACGGCCACCTGCGCGAAGACGGTCTCGTAGCTGTAGCCGCCGGTGACGACGACCTCATACTGCGGGAACATCTCGTTGAAACGGGCGGCCACTTCCTTAGTCCAGTCCCAGCGATAGTCCTGGAAGGCGATCCAGACGTCAATCTTGATCTTTTCCTGCGCGACGCTCGTCGCCCCCGGCGCAGCCAGCGCCAGCATCATGACCAGCACAACGGACAGAAATACGAGTTTTTTCATCTCCTCACCTCAAACAGGCTAAATGATGCGGATGGACAGCAGTGCCGGAGCACCAGGCAGAACTCTAATCTCTGCACACTAAATCCACCCTAACTGTGGGTAAAAAGAACCTGACGATCCGGAATGGTGGGTGAACCTTCTTTAACTTCCTCCGGTAACGCCTCCTTTCGTGCAGAACCATCGCCGAGGGGTGCGCGCTGTGCCTGGCAGAAGAGCGGTGCGGCAGAGAGCGGGATCACCTGTTATCCCCGACTTACCGTCATTGTATGCCAAAAAAGTCTCTGTGCCAACATAAGCCAACATGCCAGTTGTTGGATTGCGCACACAGAACGCACACCCCTTTCACGCTGCTTAGAAGTAGTTGACGGTGATGCCGCCGTCCACCACCAGGCTGGCCCCATTGACCCACGACGCCTCGTCCGACGCCAGATAGAGCGCGGCATAGGCCACGTCCGGCGGCTGCCCAAAGCGCCCCATGGGGATGCGGCGCAGGCGCAGCATCTTGGCTTCCTCGGTGGCGAAGAGCGTTTCCATCAGCGGTGTGATGATCGGGCCAGGGCAGATGGCGTTGGAACGCACCTTCTTGGGGCCGAACTGCACCGCCAGCGAATGGGTCAAGGCGATCACCGCGCCCTTGCTGGCGGTGTAGGCATCCTGCGGCACGGTGCAACCCACCAGAGCCACGAACGAGGCGATGTTGACCACGGCCCCGCCGCCCGCGTTGATGATCTCCGGAATGCCGTACTTGCAGCACAGGGCCACGCCCTGCACATTCACATCCAGCACGCGCCGCCAGACCTCCGGCTCCATAGTCAGCACGGAGATGTCTTCGTCGGGCATGATGCCGGCGTTGTTGACCAGGGTGTCCACTTTGCCGAACTGTGCCACGCCCGCCTTGATCGCCTTCTCGACGTCGGCCTCCACGGCCACGTTGCCCGCGACGGCAATGGCCTGGCCGCCCGCCTGAGCGATCATCTGCGCTGTCTGCTCGACTGTCTGCGCGTTGATGTCGTTGAGCACCAGCCGCGCGCCTTCTTTGGCGAAGAGCAGGGCCGTCTCGCGTCCCAGGCCGCTGCCCGCGCCGGTGATGAACGCCACTTTGTTCTCAAGTCGCATGGTGTCTTTGGCTCCTTCTGTAAAATCTGCGCAAACCTGCGAAAACTATCCAAAAGCGTTGCTCTTCAAATCTGCTCGAAAAAGCGCGCGCGCTCCCAGCAGGTGACCGCTTCGTCGAACTTGCGTTGCTCGGTGCGCGCGAAGTGCAGGTAATGCTCCACCACCTCCTCACCAAAGGCTGCGCGGACCAGTTCGCTATTCTCGAAGGCGGCGATCGCTTCGGGCAGGGTGCGCGGCACGCGCGGCAGGTCTGCCGCCAGATAGGCGTTGCCCACGAACAGGGGCGGCGGCTCGGTCTGCCGCTCGATCCCGTCCAGCGCCGCCGCCAGCAGCGCGGCGAACGCCAGGTAGGGGTTGGCGTCGGCACCGGGGATGCGACATTCGACGCGCAGCGAGTCGCCGCGCCCCACCACCCGAAAACCGGTAGTGCGGTTGTCGTAGGCCCAGGCGATCGCCGTCGGCGCGAACGATTGCGCCTGATAGCGTTTGTAGGAATTGACCGTGGGGGCGAAGAAGAGCGTCAGGGCGCGGGCGTGCGCCAGCATCCCGCCGAGCGCCCAGCGAAACGTGTCGCTGCCAGCGACGGGCAGATCGTCGGCCAGGGGGCGGTCTCCGGCGAAGACGTTGTGCCGGCCCTCCGCGTCCCACAGGCTGAAGTGCAGATGCATGCTGCTGCCCGCGTGCCGTTCGTCCCACTTGGCCATGAAGGTGACCGCCAGCCCCTGCTGCCAGGCGATCTCGCGGGCCATCTGCTTGAAGAGGACAGTGCGGTCGGCCATGGTCAGCAGGTCGCTGTAGCGGATGTTGATCTCCTCCTGGCCCGCGCCCCATTCGCCCTTGCTGAACTCGACCGGCACGCCGGAACGATGCAGGTGCTGACGGATCGCGCCGAGCAGCCCTTCGACCTTGCTGCCCTGGAACAGGTGATAGTCCTCAATGTAGGCTCCGAAGGTGCGCAGATCGTGATAGTGTTTGGCACGGGCGGAGTCGTAGGTCTCCTGGAAGACGAAGAATTCCAGTTCGCTGGCGCCCATCGGTAGCAACCCCAGCGCGCGCGCCCGCTCGATCTGTCGGCGCAACACGGAACGCGGGGCGATGCTCACCAGGTCGCCGGTAATCTCGTCGCGCACGTCGCACAGGACCAGCGCCGAGCGCTCCAGCCACGAAGCGTGCCGCAGCGTGTCCCAGTCCACCGTCGCCCAGGCGTCGCGGTAGCCCTGCTCCCAACTGGCGAAGCGATAGCCCGGCACAGGGTCCATGCTCAGATCGCAGGCCAGCAGATAGTTGCAGAAATGCAGGCCGTGTTCCGCCGACTCCAGGAAGTAGCGGGCGTCGTAGCGCTTGCCCAGCAGCCGCCCGTAGAGGTCGGGGAAGGCCACCAGGACGGTTTCGATCTCCCCGCGCTCTACGGCTTCGGCCAGGGCCGCGCGGCTCAGAAGGCCGGGCTGCGGCTCAGTCATCGCCCGCCCCCTGCGGCACAGAGCGCGCGGTTTCCAGTTCGTCGGCCACCCAGCCGATGCCCAGTTCTTCCAGCCTGGCGCGGGTAGGGGTGCCGGTCGTCACATCCCAGCCAGCCATGGCGTAGTAGATATCTTTGGCGCGCTCGAATTCTTCGACGGTCACGTACAGGCCGTCGCTCGTCCCGCCGCGCAACGGTTTGGTGAGTTTCTTGGGCAGCGTGTCCTGGTCGCGCCCGAAGCCTTCGCGGGCGTTGAAGGCGCGCAGCATGTTCAGGCGGCGCTCGCCCAGCTTCTGCAGCTCGAAGACGGTCACCGACCAGCCCGTCACCGCCCGCACGAAGTCAGCAAGCTGCCGCAGGCCGAAGAGCTGCCAGTCTGGCCCCCACACGAACTGACACAGGCTGAGCGTGTCCAGGGCGCTGTAGGTGCACTGCGTGTAGAAGGCGTAGCGCACCTTCTCGGCGTTGAGGACAGTCGCCGGTTGCGGGTTGAGCAGCCCCAGTTCGGCGATGCGCGGGTTGAATTCGGTGTAGCTGCCGTCGTGCTCGCTGGACATGTGATCCGCCCCGAAGGGGTTGACACCGTAGATCAGCGCCAGGCTGCGCTTGACCTGTGGCATATGCGCGGGCATCTCCGACCCCTTGACGGTGATCAGCAGGTCCTCGGCTGCCGGGCCGAAGCGCCGCGCGGCGATGGCCGAGCCATCGGCCAGCACGTCACCGAACCCTTCGCGGCGGGCGATCATCTCCGTCAGGCGTACCATGGCCTCGGCATTGCCGAAGTGCAGGTCGAGGCCGCCGGTGTCGGCCTGCGTGATGATGCCCTGCTCGTAGCAGTCCATGGCCCAGGCGATGGTCGCGCCGCAGGAGATGGTGTCCATGCCGTACATGTTGCAGAGCTGATTGGCGTAGGCCACCGCCTTCAGGTCGGAGACGCCGCAGTAGGAACCGAAGGTGCTCAGCGTCTCGTATTCCGGGCCGCCATAGACGGGGTCGAGGGGGTAGGGGCCGTCGTGACTTTCGACCACGCGCTTGCAGCGCACCGTGCAGGCATAGCAGGTGTCCGTCTCCTTGAGAATGGTCTCGCGCATGGTCTGCCCGCTGATGCTCTCGTAGCCGTCGAACACACCGCTGGCATAGTTGTAAGTGGGCAGGCCGCCGCGGCTCTGCTGCTTGCGGATGAGAGCGGTCGTGCCCAGCAGGGTCATGCCGCCCATGATCTCTTCGGTGTTGTCCGCGCCCCATTTGGCCAGCGCCTTGAAGGCTTCGGCATCGAAGATCGCCGGGCGCTGCTTGCCGCGCACCACGATCGCTTTCAGGTTCTTGCTGCCCATGACCGCGCCCATGCCGGTACGCCCGTTGGCGCGGTTGGACATATTGATCATGGCGGCGAAGCGCACGCCGCGTTCGCCCGCTGGCCCGCATTGCAGCACCTGCACGCGGCGATCGCCCAGTTCGTCTTCGAGGGCACGCTGCACGTCGTAGGTGACGCGGCCCCACAGGTGCGCGGCATCGCGCAACTCCGCTTCGCCATCGTGAATCCACAGATAGACCGGTCTTTCGGCGCGGCCCCAGATGACGATGCCGTCGAAACCGGCGAACTTGAGTTCGGCGGGCCAGAAGCCGCCGCACTGCGAGTCGCCGACCATGCCCGTCAGCGGCGAACGCGCGGTAGCGCACATGCGGCTCTGGCCAGAGATGGGCATACCAGTGACCACACTGTCCATCAGGGCCAGCGTGTTCTCCGGCGCGAGCGGATCGGTGCCAGGGGGCGTGTTCTTCAGCAGGTAATACAACCCCATGGCGCTACCGCCCATGTAGGTGCGGTAGAAGATTTCGTCCGGTTCCTCGACGGTGAGGCTGCCGGTGCTCAGATTAACGTGCAGAATTTTGCCGTGATACCCGTAAGGCATGGCTATCCTTCCTCAAGATGAAACAGGCGAGCAGGACGGGAGGGAGGGTGTTTTGAGACTTCCGAAGTCTTGCAGACTTCGGAGGTCTGACCAACAAGTGGGGTGCAGGCAAAGGTCGTCAGCAACTTACTTGACACAGGCGTGTTTACCTCACCCCCAGCCTCGCTTCGCCCGGCTCGCCCTCTTTCCATGCGTGGAGAGGGAGCCACGAGGTGCGTCAGCGCCGGGTGGGGGATGAGGTGAACCAGAGCGCGCAAACAACCTGACGCATTTTGCACGCACCTGTGGGGTGAGTAGTATTTTTCGGCCATATGATGTATTTTCGAATCCACACAAATCTTGTTCGATGCTGTTTGAAAGGAAACAATCCCTATGTATCCCGATCTGCCCCTCGCCATCGCCATCCTGAATGGCTACCCCAAAGCCAGCCGCGAACGCTTCGACGCCGCCGATGTGGGGCACCCGCACGACATGTACGCTCGCTTCGTGCGTTCCTACGTCCCGCGGGCCACCCTGGACGTGCTCTTCATCGCCGACCTGGATAGTGCCCTGCCCACCGGAGCCAACCTGCGCTCCTACGACGCCTACATCTGGACTGGCTCCGACCTGACCATCTATCACACCGACGATCCGCGCGTCACCCGGCAGGTGGAGCTGGCCCGCGCCATTTATGAAGCGGGCGTGCCCTGCTATGGCAGTTGCTGGGGCATTCAGATGGCCGCCTACGCCGCCGGCGGCGAGGTGCGCAAGAACCCCAAAGGCCGCGAATGGGGCATCGCCCGCCGCATCACGCGCACCGAGGCCGGGCGGGCGCACCCCCTGCTGCGCGGCAAGCCGGATGTCTACGACGGCTTCATCATGCACCTGGACGAGGTCGTCACTCTGCCGCCCGGTGCCACTCTGCTGGCTACCAACGAGCACACGCCGGTGCAGGCGTTGGAAGTCAAACACAAGAACGGCGTCTTTTGGGCCACGCAATACCATCCGGAGTACAATTTCTACGAGATGGCCCGCCTGATCCGCGCCCGCGCTGAACCGCTGGTCAAAGAAGGCTTCTTCGCTACCACCGCCGACGTTCAAACCTACGCCGAAGCCATGTTCGCCCTGCACGAGCATCCCGATGATCCGGCGCTGCGCGAGCGCTTCGCCGTCGGGCCGGATATCCTCGACCCACTGTACCGCGAGGCCGAGCTGCGCAACTGGTTCGACTATCTGGTCATCCCGTCGCGACGGCGGTAGGGGCTGTGATGAACTCTTGCGGTGATAAGGGGTCAATTCGCCGCTGAGGCGCAGAGGCTGCGGAGTTGCTTGGTAAGGTGCTTTGTGTCTATTTCAACACAATTCAACACAAAATGCAACAGATTGTGTTGGCAAAATGACATGAAACGCCGTGCCGAAAGGCAGAGTCTATGAACGCTATCGAACGTCAGAAGATCATCTTGCAGATCATCGCCGAGCAGGGCGCAGTGACCGTCGCTGAGCTGTGCGAACGCTTCGGCGTCTCGGATATGACCATCCGGCGCGATCTCTCCACGCTGGAGCGCGCCAGCCTGCTGCGGCGCATTCACGGCGGGGCGGTCAGCGCGCGCGGGCGCAGCTACGAGCCGCCCGTGCTGACCCGCGTGCACGAAGCCCCCGAAGCCAAACGCGCCATCGGCAGACTGGCCGCTACCCTGGTGCACGAAGGGGACAGCATCGCCCTGGACATCGGCACGACCACGCTGGAACTGGCCCGCAACCTGACCCGTCTGCAGGACATCACCGTGCTGACCAACAGCCTGCCCATCGCGAATCTGCTCACCGATCAGCCGGGCATTCGCCTGATGTTGTGCGGCGGGATCGTGCGTCCCGGCGAGCGCTCGCTGATCGGGCCGGTAGCGGAGTACACTTTCAGTCAGTTCTATGTGGACAAAGCCTTCATCGGCATCGGCGGGGTAGACCTGGAAGCGGGCCTGACCGAGTACAATACCGACGACGCTGAGGTCAAGCGGCACATGATTCGCAATGCGCAGCGCTGCATCCTGCTCAGCGATAGCCGCAAGTTTGGGCTGAAGACGTTCGCCAGTGTCGCGCCGCTGTCGGTCGTGGACGATATCGTCACTGACGACGGGCTGAGTCCCGCATTCCGCGAGGCGCTGGAGCGCGAGGGGATCACGGTGCACATCGCCTCCGTCTCTCGCGCCAACACCTGAAACCGTTGATTGCATCGCTCGCACCGGAGAAACGCCACACACCCATGATCAGCAAAATACTCCTGGTTATCTTCGACGGCTGTCGCCCCGACGCGCTGTGGCAGGCGCGCGTCCCCCATGTGGAGCAACTCTGGCGAGGGGGCGCGTATACCTGGAACGCGCAATCGGTGGCCCCCAGTTTCACCCTGCCCGCCCATATGTCCATGTTCCGCGGTGTGACGCCCGAACGGCACGGCGTCACCGACAACAGCTTTCAGCCCTCGGCGGTCGCCTTTCCCAGTTTCGTGGATATTGCGCATCAGCACCGACGGCAGACGGCCATGTTCTACAGTTGGGAGCAGCTACGCGATCTGTCGTCGCACGGCAGCCTCACCGTCAGCTATTGCCGCGACGGGGCGGTGACACCGGACGCCGATCAGATCGTCGCGGAGCAGGCCGCCGCCTTGCTGGCCCGCGAGCGCCCCGACTTGCTGGTGGTCTACCTGGCCGAATCCGACCTGGTGGGGCATGCGGCGGGCTGGATGTCGGCGGCCTATCTGCAGTCCATCGAGCGCATGGATCAGGCGTTGGGGTTGTTGCTGACGACGCTCGACCAGGCCAATTTGCGCGACGAGTACACCGTGATCTTTCTCTCCGATCACGGCGGACACGAGCATACCCATGGCACCGCTTCGCCCGAAGACCTGACCATCCCCTGGATCATCAGCGGCCCGCCCATCAAGGCGGGGCACGCTCTGACGACGCCGGTGCGCATTCACGACACCGCCGCAACGATCGCTCACCTGCTGGGCGTCCCGCGGCCCGATGTGTGGGAGGGGCAGCCGGTCTGGGAGGCGTTCGCTCATGCC
The DNA here is from genome assembly GCA_002332795.1 of Anaerolineales bacterium UBA2029. Classification (GTDB taxonomy): domain Bacteria; phylum Chloroflexota; class Anaerolineae; order Aggregatilineales; family Aggregatilineaceae; genus UBA2029. The sequence goes on from DDBP01000366.1 coordinate 12,757, forward strand.
TAGCGTGCTGGCGTGGCGGCAACGGCTCTCTCCCGAACGGGCGCTGCTGATCATCGGTCTGGGCGTGGCCATCTCGTTGCTGGGCGATCTGACGCTCTACGTGGTGCTGCCCACGCACACCGAAGACGCCGGCATTGCACTGGCGAACGTCGGCCTGATGCTCTCCGCCAACCGGCTGATCCGCATCGTCCTCAACGGGCCGCTGGGCGTGCTGATCGAGCGCGTCCCCCGGCGGCGCATTGCCGTACCGGCGCTGTTCTGCGGCGGCCTGTCTTCGCTGCTCTACACGGTGCCCGGCTTCTGGCCACTGCTGATCGGGCGGCTGCTATGGGGCATGTCGTGGGCGGGCATCTGGCTCAGCGCCAGCACCATGGCGCTCGACCTGTCCACCTTCGCCAATCGTGGGCGCTTCGTGGGCCGCCTGCAGATGTGGTTTTTCATCGGGTCGGGCGGCGCGTCGCTGGCCGGAGGGGTGCTCACCGACTGGCTGGGCTATCTGGCGGCACTGCGCGTCTGCTCGCTGATTACGCTGGCGGCGGCGGTGGGCTGGTGGCTGCTGCTGCCGGAGACGCAACCCGCCCGCGCGCCCGTCAGCGCCAGCCCGTCCGCTACCGGGCCAGGCACGCCCATCCCCCCGCCCCGCCGACTGCTGCCGCTGGCGATGGCCATCGCCCTGCTGGGCGTCAACTGGCTGATCTTCATCGGCATTCT
>DDBP01000218.1 GCA_002332795.1 Anaerolineales bacterium UBA2029
ACTGAAAACTGACAACTGATCACTGACAACTGACCACTGCCCTATCCGCCCCCGAACCCCCACAACCGCGTCGCGGGGCGAGGGGACTTGCCTGCAGTCGAAAGCACGCCCCTTCGCCCGCCGCGTGGGAGAAGGGGACGGGGGGATGAGGGGGAAAAGTGCATGACACACTCCAGAGTCACGAGTCTGGCATCGGCAACTGCCCGCGCGCTCCCAAGACTCCGAACTCAAGACCCCTCACTCAAAACTCCCCACTCCCTGTCTCGTTCAGCGCCGGATAGAGCGCCTGATAACGGGCATGCTGCTCGGCGTAGACAGCCTGATCCGCCGGATTGGGGGCCTCGACCGCGCCGTAGTGCACCACCGTCGCCACGGCCTGCGCCAGATCGTAGAAGACGCGCGCGCCCAACCCGGCCAGCATGGCCGCGCCGGTCGCGGTGTGCTCTGCCCCTTCCACCTGTTGCAGCGACACGCCCAGCACGCTGGCGAGAATCTGCCGCCACAGTCCGCCCTGCGCGCCCCCACCGCCGATCAGGAAATGATCGGGGACAGGGCCGGCTTCGCGCAGGGTCAGCAGGCAATCGCGGAAGGCGAAGGCCACGCCTTCCAGCACGGCGCGGGTCATGTGCGCCTGCGTGTGTCGGATCGTCAGCCCGACGAACGCGCCAGTGGCGTTGGGGTTCATATGCGGGGTGCGCTCGCCTTCCAGGTAGGGCAGGAAGATCAGCCCTTCAGCTCCGGCGGGCACCTGCGCTGCGTCGTTGAGCAGCGCCTGATACGAGGTGATATTGCGTCCGCCCAATACGTCACGCCACCAACGCAGCGCGATCCCCGCGTTAAGGATGGCCCCCATGGTATACCAGCGACCAGGCACTGCGTGGCAGAAGGTATTAAGGCGCAGCCGGGGATCGATCAGCGGGCGTGTGGAGACGACCGTCATCTGACCGCCCGTCCCCAGGGTGATCGAGCCGCGCCCCGGCTCCACCACCCCCGTGCCCAGCAGCAAGGCCGCCTGATCGCCCGCTCCGGCCACCACCGGAATGTCGGGGCGCAGACCCAGGTCGAAAGCGGGCGTCGGGCGCAGCTCGCCGACGATCGAGGTCGAAGACAGCAAGGGCGGCAGGATGTCCATGGGCACGCCGCAGGCGGCAGCCAGTGTCTCCGACCAGGTGCGCTGACGGATGTCGTAGAGCCAGGTGGCCGAGGCGTCGCTCGGCTCGCTGCTGATCTCGCCCGTCAGCCGCAGCACAATGTAGTCTTTGGGCTGAATGATGGCGCGCGCCCGGTCGAGCGTCTCCGGCTCGACTTCGCGCAGCCAGGCGGCGGTCGCCCCGGCGAAGCCCGGTGACAGGCGGTTGCCCGCCTGCTCGATGACCACTTCCGGCGGGACGCGCTTGAGGATCACCTCGCACAGGTTGGCGCTGCGGCGATCCATCCAGATGATCGCAGGGCGCAGCGGCTCCAGGTCGGGGCCGATCAGCACCGCGCCGTGCATCTGCCCGGTGACGCCAATGCCGCGCACCCGTCCGGCGGTCACCTCGGCCTCGCGCATGGCCTGGCGCACCGCACTGACCACGGCGGCCCACCAGGCGTGCGGGTCTTGTTCCACCCACTGCGGGCGCGGGGTGAGCAGGTCGTAAGCTTCCTGCCCAATGCCGCGCAGCTCGCCCGCCGCGTCCAGCACCACGCATTTGGCGCTCTGCGTCCCCACATCAATGCCCAGCACCACATCGGTGCGATCGGTCAAGCGCATGGGTGATCACTCCCTCTCGTCCGACCGGCAATCCCGCCGCGAAAGCTTGCGCCGTCTCCCCCCAAGTATAGTCGAAATCGCGCACAGGCTGAGCGCAGCGCATTTAGGGAATTCTTACGAAAAGCGCCTTGTGAGCGCGCGCCAGATGCATTATACTCTGGGAATGGAGTCAATCCATGTGAGGTGATGATATGCCAATCTATACCTACGAGTGCGAGGCGTGCGGCGTGCGCTTCGATCAGCGCCAGAAGTTCTCCGATAGCCCGTTGCGGGAATGCCCGGAGTGCGGTGGCCATGTACACCGCGTGCCGCAGCCGGTCGGCATTGTGTTCAAGGGATCGGGTTGGTATGTCAAGGACAGCCGGGGCACCAACAACCTGGCGGCACCGCCCAAGCGGGATTCCAACGGGACCGAGAGCAAAAGCGAGAGCAAGTCTGGCGCAACGGCATCGGCCAGCGCCAGCAACGACTGACGGCGCACACCGTCAGCCTTCGCGCCAGAACAAAAGCGACCCCCTGCGGAGGTCGCTCTTTTTTTGCCTGGATGAAGTTGGCGGAGAAGCCGACGGTCAAATCTGGAAGCCAGCGCTGGCACGCACGATCTTCTGGCGGTAGTTGTCCACGTAGTCGAGCAGGCGCTGATGCAGCGCCGCCCATTCTGCGCTGGCCAGGATATTCTGCAGGGTGGGCATGTCCTCGGTGACGCCTTCCATCATGATCTGCGGGCAGTCACCATAGACGGCGAACCAGGCTTCGGTGGGAGTCAACCCCAGTTCCTGCAAACCAGGTGCGAATTCGCGCACCATGAATTCGAAATACTCCTGGTCACGGCCCGGCTTGATATCCCAGGACAGTAACAGTTTGATCATGATTGGCTTCAATTCCTCTGGCTGACGTGTTGCGCGGCCCCTCAGTGCTGATAGTCGAGCAACACCACTTGCGTTTGTTCCGGCAACGCGCCTGCCACTACGCGCAACACACCCTGCGTCTCGATGGAGGTGATCCCCATCTCGCGCAAGAAACGGTCCACGGGGTCCAGCTCCACCCCGCGCAGGTCGGGCGTCTGATAGTGCATGGGCACCACGATGCTCGGCTCCAGCAGGCTGATCACCTCCGCTGCCTGACCGGACGACAGCCCTGCTCCTCCCCCGACGGGCACCAGCGCCACGTCCACCGGCCCCAGCGCGTCAATCATCGCCTGGTTGGGCACATGATCCAGGTCGCCCAGATGAGCCACTGTCAGGGTATTGTAGTCGAACACATAGACCACATTGCGGCGCGGCTGAGGCGTATTGGGATCGAAGGTTGCCACGCCGATGATGAAGACCTCGCCGATCTCGTATTCGCCGGGGCCATTGATGACGTGCCGCGCGCCTTTTACCGCGGAGATATAGTTGTGACCCGGCGCGTCGTGACTGACGGTGACGATGTCCGCCTTGAGGCGGGGGACTTCGTAGCCCAGGTGCGGGCCGAACGGGTCGGTGACTACGGTGGCGTATCCCCGTTCGACGATGCGAAAGCAGCTATGACCGTACCAGGTGATGTCCATCCGACCATGCTTTCTGGGACAGGCAATTAGTCATCAAGCTGTGTAATTATAACCTGCGGATAGGGGCAGGCGCAAAAGCCGATGAGAGAGAAACCCCTGTGCTCCCCACGCCCTCTGTCGCGAAGCGTCTCCCGCTATGATTGATCCGCCCTCGCTCGCAATTGCTCCACCCACCAGGTCACGCGGCGCGGTATCCAGGCGAACAACAGCGGCCACGCCACCAGATGCGCGTCTGTGATGCGAAACTCCTGGGCAAAGTCAAAGGTCGGCGTGAAGGCCAGCGCACGCAGATAGCGATTCACCAGCGCGTCCGCTTCTGGCGATTTGTCGCGGATGATCCCCTGGAAGAGCGGCGTCACATGCACCCCGGCCATATTCATCTGGCGGCAACGCTCCAGCGTGCGCTCGCGTTCGGCGCGCGCCGCCTCCAGCGTGGCGAAGAAGGCGTGCTTGCCTGGCTCGGAATAGAGCACCGGATGATCGCCATCGAACGCGATGCCCTGGCCGGGCGGCATCCGGTGATACTCGCCGTGATAGCTGGCGTCTACGTGCACCACACGCTCATCCGCGCCGACGAAGACCCACACATGCTCCAGTTCGTAGAGATGCTCGATGTCCCAGTCCCACCAGATGGCGTACTCGATCGCCAGCGCGGCGGGCGGTTGGCCAGCGGGACGCAGCATCACCGTCCGCGGAAACGACGGGGACGGCGCGTCGGCGCGGAAGATGGTATACCCGGCCAGCGATGGGAAGAAAGGTTCGTGTCGGTCGAAGCGCAGCACGGGCGCATAGCGTGCCGCCAGAGAACGGTCGGGCGCAGCTGCGCGCGTTTCCTCGGCCAGCAGAGTAGCAGCAGTTGGTTCGTCCACAGGAGCATCCTCACAAAGGCGCAATTTCCGCTACAATAGACCGGTGCGTGTCGCCGGACGGGCACGATCATGCCGCAGAACGGCGGCTCTGCCCAGCAGTTCAGTCGAGCACGCTCACATGCCAGAACAGTGAACCGCAAAGACGCTGAGAACGCAGAGGAAACACAGAGAGTCTCTGGGTTTCTCTGCGCCCTCCGCGTCTCTGCGGTGAAATGTGTTTTGCGCCGGCTGACACGTAAACCTAGCGCACCGCAACATCTCGAAAGGATCGGTCCCTTATGAGCAAACCGCGCGTCTTCGTCACCCGCGTCATCCCCGAACCCGGTCTGGCCCTGCTGCGCGATTCCTGCGACCTGGTGATCTGGCCGGACGAACTGCCCCCCTCCTACGACACGCTGCGCGCCGAGGCCGCCCGGTCCGAGGGCCTGCTCACCTTGCTCTCCGACCCCATAGACGCAGCGCTGATCAATGCCGCCCCGTCGCTGCGCGTGATCAGTCAGATGGCAGTAGGAGTAGACAACATTGACCTGGCGGCAGCGACCGCCCGCGGTATCCCCGTAGGACACACGCCTGGCGCGTTGACCGAGACCACCGCCGACCTGGCTTTCGCCCTGCTGATGGCCGCGGCACGCCGCCTGCCGGAAGCCGAGCGCTTCGTGCACGCGGGCCAATGGCGCACCTGGGGGCCGATGCTGTTGCTGGGCCAGGATGTTCACGGGGCGACGCTGGGCATCGTGGGCATGGGGCGCATTGGGCTGGCCGTCGCGCGGCGGGCGCAGGGCTTCGCCATGCGTATCATCTACTACAGCCGCCACGAATCCCCAGAAGCGCGGGCGCTGGGCGCGGAATACCTGCCGCTGGACGAGGTCTTCGCGCAGGCGGACTTCATCAGCCTGCACACCCCGCTGACGCCGGAGACGTATCACCTGGTGAACGACCGCGCCTTCGCCCTGATGAAACCGACCGCCGTCCTGATCAACACGGCGCGCGGCGGTGTGATAGACCCCGATGCGCTCTATCGGGCACTGAGCACCGGCAAGATCGCTGCCGCCGCGCTCGATGTCACCGAGCCAGAGCCGATCCCACCGGACTCGCCCCTGCTGACGCTGGACAACTGCCTGATCGTGCCGCACATCGGCAGCGCCAGCGTCGCCACGCGGACGCGCATTGCGGTGATGGCCGCGGAGAATCTGCTGGCCGGGCTGCGCGGTGAGCGCCTGCCGCACTGTGCCAATCCGCAGGTGTATGAGCGTCAGTGAGTAGCCTGTGCCGCAATTCGATGCCCCCGTCTGCGGGTGGAGTGTAGTATCATAGGGGATGGGCGAGCAGCATGGCCCGTCCCTCTGTTCAGGCGACTTGCGGGGCTTTCCCGCCTAAACAGTTTCAAGGAGAATGTTCATGAGCGGATATACCTTGCCTCAACTGACCCCGCCGCCCAAAGCTGGCCCCAACGAGGCGATCCTGGTCGCCAGCGGCGACCTGCGCCTCTCTGCCAATCAGAATTGTTGGCCCGCCCAGGAGGCGATGGAGAAAGCCATCATCGCCGCCTTCGCCGAGGAGGGCATCACCGTCAGGCGCGGGCACCCCTACGATCCGGTGGAGAAGCACGGCTTCATCTCCAGCCAGCGCATGGGCATGGAGGTCTTCAAGAACATTGATCCCGACGCCCGCCTGATCGTCGCCGAAGCGGTGTGGCAGTACAGCCATCATGTGCTGGCCGGTCTGCGCGATCACCGCGGCCCCATCCTCACTGTCGCCAACTGGAGTGGGCAGTGGCCCGGCCTGGTGGGGATGCTCAACCTCAACGGTTCGCTGACCAAAGCGGGCGTCAAGTACAGCACCATCTGGAGCGAAGACTTCACCGACGAGTTCTTCCGGCGCGGCATCCGGCAGTGGATTCGCGAGGGCAAGATCGATCACGACACCAGCCATGTGCGCGATCTCGATCCGGCCCGCCTGCCCGCCGCCGAACGTCAACTGGGCGAGGCGCTGGCTGCGCAGCTCAAGCGCGAAAAGGCCATCCTGGGCGTTTTTGACGAGGGCTGCATGGGCATGTACAACGCCATCATTGACGACGAGATGCTCAACCCCGCTGGCGTCTACAAAGAGCGGCTCAGTCAGTCGGCGCTGGTGGCGGCGATGCGCCTGGTCAGCGACGACGAAGCGCAGCGGGTGCGCGACTGGCTCGACGCGCGCGGCGTGAAATTCGTCACCGGCCCCAACGAGGAAACCGATCTCACCGACCGGCAGATTCTCGAACAATGCAAGATGTACATCGCCGCCGTGCGCATCGCCCATGACTTCGGCTGCGACGCTATCGGCATTCAGTATCAGCAAGGGCTGAAGGACATGGCCCCCGCCTCCGACCTGGTCGAAGGGCTGCTGAACAACGTCGAGCGCCCGCCCGTCTATCATGCGCAGACAGGCGCGGAACTCTACGCCGGGCAGGCGTTGCCGCACTTCAATGAGGTGGACGAGGGCGCAGGGCTGGACGCGCTGGTGACCAACCGCGTCTGGCGGGCGATGGGCTTCGATCCGGCCACCACCCTGCACGATGTGCGCTGGGGCGAGCACTACACCGGCGACGGCGTGGACGACTACGTATGGGTGTTCCTCATCTCTGGTGCAGCGCCCGCCTCGCACTTCATCGGCGGCTACGCGGGTGCGTCCAGCGAGCGGCAGCCCCCCATGTACTTCCGCCTGGGCGGCGGCACGCTCAAGGGCATCAGCAAGCCGGGCGAAATCGTGTGGAGCCGCGTCTTCGTGATGGACGGCGCGTTGCACGCCGACATCGGGCGCGCGCATGTGGTCAAACTGCCGGATGCCGAGACGCAGCGGCGCTGGCAACTCACGACCCCGCAGTGGCCGATCATGCACGCGGTGTTGCACGGCATCTCGCGCGACCAGATGATGGCTCGCCACAAGGCCAACCATATCCAGGTCGTCTACGCCCCCTCCGCCGAGGCAGCAGACAGGGCGTTGGCGGCCAAGGCGGCCATGTTCCACGCCATGGGCCTGCAGGTGCACCTGTGCGGTGACGTGCGCGTGGGCTAGTTCGGTGGCAGCGAATGTTCCAGGAGAGCGCGGGGGCGGTCAGGTGATGGCCGCTCCCGCGCGGCATTCCAGCTATCTCACAACACCCGAACCACAACAGTCGAATAGTCCAGCACCGCCAACACAGAGACCCGATGGTGCCCATTATCCAGATAGAACAGGTCGCGTCTGGCCCGGCAATAAATGGGCGGATACTGGTTCTTCTTGAAACCGTTCTCCCTGATCGAATCGAATAGTTCGAAATAGTAAGCAACTCTGCGGGCAATAGCTTCGTCAATCCATGCTGGCTCAGCCTGTTCAAGGCTGGTGATGACGCGCCCGTGTTCGCGGTGCACCGCGTAGACAGTCCTGACCAGCGAGCCGTTCTGCCATCCCCCCTCCCTCTGAGGAATCTTCCAGGCTTCCAGGTCTATCAGGCACATCCGCAACCATTCGGCAAAAGCGCTTCGGGCTTTCTGAGGATCGGTCAGGGCCATGGCGTAGAAACCATACGGGGGGAAGTAGTGGATCGGTTTGCCAGAGAAGCCCAACTGCTCAGAGAACGGCAATTCCTGGCAGCGCAGAGCTTCGATGGGCACACTGCGAAGCCGTATCAAGGGGTTCCAGGGCAGCGCGAACAACCATGCACCGAGGTGATGCCGTGCCCATTTGCCCAAATACAGAATATCCATTGGGTCAGACTCCTTTGTACCCTGGAGGGTGGTCATCGGGCATCAGCTTCTTTCAGAGAAAGCCGCTGCCTGAGAAACAGATAGTCTGACCTAAGGCAGGCGATGAACTCCGCGATGGTCACCGAACTCTGGTTGAACACATAGAGCCAACTGGCTCCCAGCGCTCCCCAGGTGGGGATGACTATCGCCAAAGCAAACACCGAGGAAAGCGCGCGCGCCAGATGAATGCGGTTCACCAACCATACGCGCTCGTTAGCCATCAGGAGATGCCCCGACCAGAACAACAGACCAGTGACCACGTTGCCCAGGATCATGATCCGAAAATAGTCTGCGGCTGCCAGATACTCCGCGCTGCCACTCACAAAGCGGATGATGGGGTTGGCGAACAGGGCGAAGACAAGCCCGGAAGGCAGGGTCACCAGGGCGCTGATCAGCAACAGCACCAGGATTGTCGAACGTAACTCAGCCGGCCCGGCCTGCCGTGCGCGCACGATTTCGGGATAAGAAATCGTCGTCACAGGGATCTTCAGCTTGTGATGCAACTGCGCAGCACTTGCTGCCACCTTGTATACCCCTGTGACACTGGGGCCGCCGAACCACCCCAGGAGCAGCATATCCCAGTGCTCTGTCAGCAACTTGAGTGTGCCCAACACATTGGTGCCCAGCACAAAACTCAAGATGCGCCTGCGTTCGTCTTTGGTCAGGGGAAGATGACGGGTCGCCCTGCCCAAATAACGCCGTGTCAGACGGTACGCCAGGCCGTTGAAGATGAGCGCCTCGATCAGCCCTCCCAACACAAGTGCCCATATCACCGCCTGGAGCGATCCAAATGCCAGGGCCGCGGTCACACTGAGCGAGCGCCGGATGACGCTACCCAAACCGTCCTTCATTCCCAGGAGATTGAACTTCCCGTAGACACGGAACAGGCCAGTGACACTCGTTTCGGTCGTGGTGACAAGCAACATCACCGCGTACAGCACGATCTCATCGGCCAGGTCTGGGGCGTCCAGCAGATACCTGGCAACGGGTCTGGCCGTAATCGTCACGATGAGCATGGCTACTACGCCAGTAGTTACGTCAATTGCCACACACAGGCGCAAGACCGCCAGTGCCTTTCCGAAATTGCCCAGGGTGAGCTGCTCGTTGAAAAACTTCAGAATAGCTTCCCAGACGCGAAAATCAATCAGCGCGTTCACTACCGAGCAATAACTGATGATCAGGGCAAGCTGACCGAACTCGACCAGTGTGAGCGAGCGGGCCAGCACGGCCAGGTCAATCACGCCAGCGACCTGGGCCACACCCATGCCTCCATAGAGCCAGAAAGACTGCCTCAGAAATTTCTTGAGCAGGCCCTTGTCCAGTCGACGGCGCATTAGGGCAACAACTCCTCACCTTTTAGGGGACTAAGCCCAGGCAGCTATGTTCCTGTGTCTTGGGCTTCAGCGCGACCGCGACTTATCAGGTACATGACTGCTATCAGAGCCGTATACAGCCACAACAACTGAGTGTTGGGACGGTCACGAAAGGTGTCGAACGCCATGTGCACCATGTGACCGAGCACAGCGGTCAGCAGGCCAAGCGCCACAGGTGATAGCAGCGGATCCTCCGCCCGGAAACTGCGCCAGCCCCGCCGCAGCGTCGCCATCAGAAACCAGAGAAAGGCCAGCAAGCCACCCGGCCCCGTTTCCGACCAGACGGCCAGATACTTGTTGTGCACACCATAGACCCAGATGTCGCCCATGTCTGGCGTGATATAGGACGGCAGCAGGATAGGCCCATTGTTCAGCCCCACCCCAAGCAGGGGGCGGTCGCGGATCATGCGCCACGCGATCCGCATCAGGGGGATTCGTGACTCGGCAGCCCCCTGATCGTCTGCAGTGAGGCGGGTGATGATCACCTGATTGAGCGCAACGAACAGGACGAGCGCGACGAGCACCAACACCGCCACCACTCGTCCGGACAACCAGCCGCGTTGTAGCGCCAGCAGGCCAAAAAAGCCCAGGAAGACGACGAAGGCCAACCATCCTCCGCGCGACAGAGTGAAGATGAGGGCAATAGCCCCGCTGGCAAAGGCCACTGCGGCCAGCCAGCCGTAGGTTTTGTTGACCCGTGCCAGCAACAGCCCCAAGGCCGGACCGAGAGACAGTACCAGGAACGCGCCGGCGTTATTGGGAGAACCGACCGTCCCAGAAACCCTGGTGTCGAAGACCCGCCCGGTGATACCCGCAATCTTGACTGTCGTCCCCATGATGCGTAACGCGAAGATGATCAGGCTTTCGGCAAACAGCCCGATCAGGATCAAAGTGACGATGTACAACACGTCGTCGCGCGTACGAACCGTGCCGAGGATGTAGAGATGGATCAGAAAAAGCTGCACGATCAGCGCCAGCTCAAAAGCGGCCAGCGTCTTGTCGCGAGCCACCAGCACCGACAGCCCTGCGAACAAGACATACAAGGCTCCGGGCACGCTCATGGGGAGCCATTTTGTGGCAGAGGGACTTTTCTTGAGCAGAGATTCGCTAACCCACAGGCCATACAGGACGAGGAGCGAGATGGTTGTCAGCGAGACGTTCAGTCCGCCGAGAGACCCCAGATCAGAAGCATCCAGGCGATAGAAGAGATTGATATCCAGTTGGAAGGGGATATCCAGGATGATGATGGCCAGCAGCAGCCTGCGCACATTTCTGACGATCATCGCCACGAACAGCACCACCACACCGGCGGTGAAGAGCGTGGCCCAGGTCCTGGAAAGATAGGTAATGGCGACAGCATATCCTCCCAGCAGAACCCCTACCCCCACGGCAATTGCAATCTCCCAGAGCGAGGCAGCCCCCCAGCTTTGGCCAGATACAAACATCCGCCTGACTGAGCCAAAGACCGTCCCCTGCTGCAAGGCCTCGGCAATCGTCGCCATTCTGGAATGACCGATGCGCTTTGTGGTCATCGTCTCGTCCTCTGAACCAGAATGAACCGGCCTAGAGCGTGTTATGAACTTTCGTGCAGC
>DDBP01000284.1 GCA_002332795.1 Anaerolineales bacterium UBA2029
CGGCAGGCTACTGACCACTGACCACTGATAACTGATAACTGACCACTTAGCCCTGTCCGCCCTTGAAGCTCGCCGCGCGGGCAGGGGATGAGAGTCCATCCGGCGCACCAGGGTCGCTGACAACCTTTGCACGCACCTGTGCAGGGTGTGCAATGTGTCAGCCGTTTTGTGCGGACAGGCGCGCGTGCTAGAATGGTAGCGGCGACGCGCCCGAAAATTGCCCATCCCCACAGCGGCTGTTATACTAATCGGCTGTTGCTCACGGCATGGGGCGCGCATGCGCGGTGCATCCAGTCTTGCTGGAGGCGAGCCAGAATGGATTTGAACCAGTGGGTGTTTATTGGCCTCTTCTTTGCGCTGGGGTGGACGCTCCCGGCTTTGCCCATCGTCCTGGGTAAGCTCCTCGCTCCCAGGCGTCCCAATCCAATCAAACAGCAAGCCTACGAGTGCGGCGTCGAGATGGTCGGCTCGGCCTGGACGCAATTCCGGGCGCAGTATTACATCTTCGCCCTGGTCTTCGTCGTCTTCGATGTCGAGCTGGTGTTCCTGTTCCCCTGGGCGCTGGCCTACAATCAGTTGGGGCTGTTTGCCCTGTTCGAGATGGTTGTGTTCATCTTCTTGCTGGTTGTGGCGCTCGTCTACACCTGGCGCAAAGGGGCGCTGCGCTGGTCATAACACAAGAGGCCGGTACGCCGAGGGGCGTACCGCCTTTTTGCCGGTGCGGGTTCCCGTGGCACCGGCGCGGACAGGTAGTGAGTGTCGCCGGAGACAAACTCTATGACAGGTCTGCTTAAGGACATCGGGCTATCACACGATCTGGCGGTGCTGATCGCCAAGACCATCGGCGTCTTTGTGGTGGGCGCTTTTGGCCTGCTATGGACGCTGTTGGGCATCTGGCTGGAGCGCAAGTGGGCCGGTCGCTTCCAGGATCGCATTGGCCCCAACCGCGTCGGGCCGTTCGGCCTGATCCAGACCGTCGCCGACACGATCAAGATTCTGCTCAAAGAAGACATCATGAAGCAGGGGATCGATCGCTGGGTGTTCAACCTGGCCCCGATCCTGTCGGTGGTGGCGGTGATCCTGATCTGGGCGGTGGTGCCCTTCAGCCCGGCGTGGATCGGCACCGACCTGAACATCGGCGTGCTCTACCTGCTGGCCGTAGGGGCGTTCGGCACCGTGGCGGTGATCATGGCTGGTTGGGGCAGCAACAACAAGTACGCGCTGCTGGCCGCTTTCCGCGCCGTGGCCCAACTGGTCAGCTATGAAGTGCCGATGGTGCTGGCGTTGCTGGTGCCGGTGCTGCTCTCTGGCTCGATGAGCACGCAGGAAATCGTGCGGCAGCAGCACATCTGGTACGTCTTCGCCGTGCCGCTGACCGTGCTGATCTTCCTCATCTCCAGTCAGGCGGAAACCGGGCGCGGTCCCTTCGACCTGCTGGAAGCCGAATCCGAGCTGGTCTCTGGCTTTCATATCGAGTATTCGGGCATGAAGTTCGGCATGTTCTACGTGGCCGAGTTTCTCCATGCCTTCACCGCCGGTGTGTTGACGGCGATCCTCTTCCTGGGTGGGTGGCGCGGCCCCTTCGCCGAGGACGTGCCCGTGCTGGGCTTCTTCTACCTGATGATCAAGGGGCTGTTCGTCTACTGGGTGCTGGTGTGGGTGCGCATGACCCTGCCGCGCGTGCGCATTGATCACCTGCTCGATTTCAACTGGAAATTCCTGGTTCCGGTCGGCCTGGTCAACCTGCTCGTCGTGGCCTTCGTGTGGAAGCTGATCCCCGATACCGATCAGATCAACAGCGCAGGCGATGCCCTGGTGCCCACGCTGGCGCTGCTGCTGGTCAACGTGGCGATGATTCTGGTGATCGGAGCGCTGCTGGCCGAACGCGGGCGGCGCGAGCGGGCGCGTATTCAGGCGCGCGTGGCCGGTACCGATTTGCCGGCAGAGGTAGTCGCCGGCGCTGGCGACTAGGAGGGGCGTGTGGAACTCACAGTCGAGTCTGTAGTCTTTTTGATCTTGAGCGCGATCACGCTCGGCGGTGGTCTGCTGGTCGTCTCGACGCGCAACCTGTTTCACGCCGGTCTGTACCTGATGCTCTCGCTGCTGGGCGTGGCGGGCCTGTTCGTGTTGCTGGCTGCGCCGTTCCTGGCGGGCGTGCAGGTGGTGGTCTACATCGGCGCGATCGCCATCCTGATCATCCTGGCGGTCATGCTCACGCCGAGCGTCACGCAAATGCCCGCCATCTTCAACCGCAACTGGGCGCTCAACCTGATCCTGGCCGTCCTGTTCTTCGCTCTGCTCGTCTCGGTAGTCTCGCCCGCCCTGGACGACCTGGGGGTGGACAACTGGAGCGCCAATTTCACGGAAGATAGCCCGGCAGCCGTGCCCGCCGACAGCATAGTGCAGTTGGGCCAGGACCTGGTGGACCCGGACAGGTATATGTTGCCCTTCGAGGTGGCCTCGGTGTTGCTGATGGCGGCCTTGATCGGCGCGGTCTTGCTGGTGGCCCCTGGCAAGACGGGCGACGAAGGCGAAGAGCACTAGCGGGCTGGCGTAGCGCAAACGGGGAGGAACTATGGTGCCCTTGTGGATGTATCTGGTGGTGGCAGCGGGACTGTTCAGCATTGGTCTGTTCGGCGTGCTGGCCCGCCGCAACGCCATTGCCATTTTGATGAGCATCGAATTGATGCTGAACGCGGTCAATATCAACCTGGTCGCCTTCTGGCGCTACAAGACGCCGGTTGACCTGAGCGGGCAGGCATTCGCTGCGTTCGTCTTTGTGGTGGCGGCGGCAGAGGCGGCGGTCGGCCTGGCGCTGATCATCAGCATCTACCGGCGTCGCCGGTCGGTCATTGCCGAAGAAGTGAACATGCTCAAGTGGTGAGGAGTTATCAGTGACCAGTTTTCAGTGATCAGTCGTCAGGGCATGGGCATTCTGTCCCGCAGGGGCATCTGACGACAACTGACAACTGATCACTGATCACTGACTACTAACAGGCAGGAATGGCTTATGGATGTGAACTGGTTTAGCGCCAATTATCTCCCCTGGTTGATCATGGCCTTTCCGCTGCTCAGCTTCTTGCTGATCGTGCTGGCCACCAACCGCCATGTGGTGCTCAGCCAGGCAGTGGCCCTGGCAGGCATCGGCATCTCCTGGCTGTTGAGCATGCTGCTGTTCGTCAAGACGGTCTGGCTGACGGACAAGGAGCTGGGGCACGACGTCTTCGGCAGTCAGCTCGACTGGCTGAAGGTGGGGACACAGACCTTCCGCCTGGGCGTGCTGGTGGACCCGCTGACAGCCTACATGCTGCTGATGGTGCCATTGGCCTGCCTGCTCATCTTCATCTATTCGCTGGGCTACATGCGCGGCGACCCGCACAACTCGCGCTTCTTCGCCTACCTGTCGCTCTTCGCCGGGGCGATGCTCACCCTGGTGCTGGCCGATAACCTGTTGCTGCTGTTCATCGGCTGGGAGGTGATGGGCTTCTGCTCCTACTCGCTGATCGGCTTCTGGTTCCACAAGAAGTCGGCCATGCAGGCGGGCGTCAAGGCGTTCATGACCACGCGCGTCGCCGACGTGCTGATGCTGGTGGGCATCGGCTACCTCTTCCTGGAGGCGCGCACGCTCAACTTCCGCGACATCCTCTACAACGAGGAAATGCTGAAGATGCTCGTGGAGAAAGACGCGGTCATCTTCGGCGGCAGCGTAGCAGCGCTGGTGAGCGTATTGCTGATCATCGGCACCATCGGCAAGAGTTCGCAGTTCCCCCTGCACACCTGGTTGCCGGACGCCATGGAAGGCCCAACACCCGTCAGCGCCATGATCCATGCCGCGACGATGGTGTCGGCGGGCGTGTACCTGATCGTGCGCATGTTCCCCTTGCTGAGCGCGGGCGCGGACTTCCATCACTTCGAGTACAACACGCCCATGTATCTGATGGGCATCGTCGGCAGCGTGACGGCGCTGGGCGCAGCGATCCTGGCCGTGGGGCAGAACGACATCAAGCGCATCCTGGCCTATTCGACCATCAGCCAACTGGGCTACATGGTGGCGGCGCTGGGCATTGGCGCATGGGTCGCGGCGGCCTTTCACCTGGTCAATCATGCCTTCTTCAAGGCATTGCTGTTCATGGCTTCTGGCTCGGTGATTCACGCCATGGAGCACGGCGCGCACCATGTGCACGAGCATCACGAAGAACCGGACGGCCTGATCATGGATTACTGCGCGCCGCCCAATGACGTGCAGCGCATGGGCGGCCTGATCCATCGCCTGCCGGTGACGGCGATCACCATGGCTATTGGTGGGTTGTCGCTGGCGGGCTTCCCGCTGATCACGGCGGGCTTCTGGTCGAAAGACGAGATCATCGCCGAAGCGTGGCACGGCATGTCGCAGTCGCCTTTCCCGCTGTTCGTGCTGCTGATGCTGATCACCGCAGCGGCGCTGACAGCCTTTTACACCGCCCGGATGTGGTTCCTCACCTTCTGGGGCAAACCGCGCACGCCCGCCGCGCAGCACGCGGGTATTGGCTCGCTGCGCAAGCAGTGGGTGGTATGGTGGAACAAGCGCCCCTGGAGCAAAGACTACAAGCTGATGCAGGAACCGGTCAGCCCGCGCGATCGCCTGTCGTTCGGTCAGATGGAGTTCCCGCTGGTGGTGCTGTCGTTCTTCGCTATCGCTGCGGGCTTCATCGGCATGCCCGCCGACCTGGTGGGCAAGAACCCCCTGCACGACTTCCTGGCCGGTACTCTGCTGGAGCACCCGCCCGTTATAGATTTTAACTTCGCCCCCATGCTGCTGAGCATGATCGTGGCCCTGGGCGGACTGGGGCTGGGCTGGTGGGTCTATGGCCGCAAGCCGGTCGAGGCGGGGCAGCCAGATCCCACGCAGGTGGCGTTGGGGCCGGGCATCTGGGCGACGCTGCAGAACCGTTTCTACATTGACCTCCTCTACCGGCGTTACCTGTTGCAGCCGGTGGAGCGGTTCGCCGAGCGGGTCGTCATTCAGGCCATTGACAAAGAGACGATTGACGGCGTGCTGGAAACCATCGCCGAGACGTTCATCTGGCTGGGCGAGGCGTTCAAGCGCTTCAACACGGTGGTCATTGACGGCACCGTAGACGGCATCTGCGCGGCGATCGACAACTTCGCCGCCTGGTTCCGGCAGGTGCAGACGGGCCGCGTGCAGCAGTATCTGCTGCTGGTGACGCTGGCTCTGCTGACGATCAGCACGCTGCTGCTGATTCAGGTGCGATGATCCCCGCTGGCGTGACGCGATGGGGTGTAACGGGACACAAGTGGCACTCCGGTGAGAAGGAGAAGCACACGTAGATGAGCGAAGTTTTGCCCCTGGATTTCCTGACGACAATGACCCTGCTGCCGCTGATCGGCGCGGCAGTGGTGTTCTTCATGCCGCGCGACCGCGTCCGCCTGGCCCGCTGGACGGCGCTCATCGTCAGCCTGGTGGTGATGGTCATGGCGATCGGCGTCTTCTACGACGTGCAGGCCAACCCGCCCGCCGCGGGTGAATGGGCTTTCGAGGCGCAGGCGGAGTGGTTCCCACAGCTCAACGTGTCGTGGCATGTGGGCGTAGACGGCCTGAGCGCCACTATGATCCTGTTGACGGGGCTGCTCGTCCCGCTGGCGATCCTGATCTCCTTCGAGGTGAAGGATCGGGTGCCGGTGCATATGGCCCTGTTCCTCTTCCTGGAAACAGGGTTGCTGGGCGTCTTCGTGGCGCTGGACATGGTCATCTTCTTCCTGTTCTGGGAACTTGGGCTGGTGCCCATGTATTTCCTGATCTACCTGTGGGGCGGCGAGAACCGGCGCTACGCGGCCAACAAGTTCTTCCTCTACACCATGGCCGGTTCGCTGGGCCTGCTGCTGGCAACGCAGCTCATCGGGCTGACCATCGGCAGCTTCGACATCCCCGTCATGCTGGAAGAATGGCCCAAGCACCTGATGCGCGGCGGTGAGATGATGGGCGTGGACGTGAGCATAGTCAA
>DDBP01000149.1 GCA_002332795.1 Anaerolineales bacterium UBA2029
GCCCTGTCCGCCCATGAACCGCGCGGGCTGAGGGGCCGGGGGTTGAGAGGCGAAAAGTGCATAACACGCTCTATGCAGGCACAAAGGATAGCTGATGATCCTGGAAGGTGTGCTGGTAGACTTGGTGCCGTGCGATCAGCGTTTCCAGGCGCTGGAGCACCGCTGGGAGAACAACGAGTCCGCCTTCTGGGGCGACGCGGGCAACCGGCAATTTCCCTCGCGACAGGTCATTCAGCGTCGCCAGGAGGGACGCCTGGAACGTCCGGTCTTGCGCACGGTCATCTTTGGCATTCAGACAAAGGGCGGCGTGCCCATCGGCGTCTTCGGCATTGGCGACTTTGAACCGCAGCACCGTCTGGCCATGCTGGGCGCGGCCATCGGCGAGCCAGCGTATTGGGGCGGCGGTTACGGCACCGACGCCCTGTTGCTGGTAGTGGATTACGCTTTTGACTGGCTCGACCTGCGCCGCGTGTGGCTGCAGACCATGAGCAGCAACGTCCGCGTCATCCGGCAGATGGCCAAGGTTGGCTTCACGCTGGAGGGACGGCAACGCCAGGCCACCCTGGCCGATGGCATTCGGCAGGATATGCTTTGCTTCGGGCTGCTGCGCGAGGAATGGCCGGGCCGCGAAGCATTGGTCGAGCGGTTGGGTCTGCGCGAAAAAGCGATTCAGCGAGGGTAACTCGATGTTTCTGGAAGGAATCCTGGTTGACCTGGTGCCCTACGGCCAGCGTTTCACCGAGCAGGAGCACCGCTGGCGCAACAACGAGTCGGCATTCTGGGCGCGCATCGGCGACCGTCTGCCGCTCTCGCGGGCGAGCTTAGAGCGCTGGCGGCAGGAGCACGCCGAGCGTATCGCTCAGCGCGGCAGGCTGGAAATCTGGTTCGGCATTCAGACCAAAGACGGCACGCCCATTGGCGACATCGCTCTGAACCGCTTCTGGCCGCATCATCGCGTTGCCATGCTGGGGGCGGCCATCGGCGAGCCGGAATACTGGGGCGGCGGTTACGGCACCGACGCCCTGCTGCTGATCGTAGACTACGCCTTCGACTGGCTCGACCTGCGCCGCCTGTGGCTGCAAACTATGGGCAGCAATGCCCGCGTCGTCCGGCAGATGGAAAAGGTCGGCTTCACCCTGGAAGCGCGGCAACGGCAGGCGACTTATGCCGATGGCGTCTGGCAAGACCTGCTCTGCTATGGATTGCTGCGCGAGGAATGGCCGGGCCGCGAGGCCCTGGTCGAGCGGCTGGGCCTGCGTTCCAGGGGGTGAGTCATGCTCTATGGCACGCTGGTTGATCTGGTGCCCTACGGCGCGCGCTTCATGGCCCGCGATCACGAATGGTGGAACAGCGAAGCGAACTTCTGGGCCAGCATGGGCGACCGTCAGCCGGTAACGCGCGCGCAGGTGGAACGCGAACACCAGGAGTGGCGCACCTCTACCAGCCCGCGCACGGGCGTATCCTTCGGCGTGCAGACCAAAGAGGGCATGCCGCTCGGCTATTTCGGCATCAACTGGCTGTCCTATCAGCATCGTGTGGCGGAACTGGGCGCGGTGATCGGCGAGCGCGACTACTGGGGCGGCGGCTATGGCACCGATGCGCTGCTGCTGCTCGTAGACTACGCCTTCGACGTGCTCGATATGCGCAAGGTGTGGCTGACCACTGTCAGCAGCAACGTCCGCGTGGTGCGGCAAATGGAAAAGGTTGGCTTTGCCCTGGAGGCGCGGCAACGCCAGGCGACCGTGGCCGACGGCGCGCTCTGCGACGCGCTGATCTTCGGGCGGCAGCGCGACGGCTGGCCCGGTTACGCGGCGATGGTCGCTGCGCTGGGGTTGCGCCCGCGTGCCTAGCCGACGGGCATAGGAGGTGGGAAGTGCCTGCAAGCTGGCTGACTGTGCTCAGCGTGAGTTGGCGCTCAGCAGAGTGGCTGCGCGATCTGTTCACCAACATGCTGGCTCTGGCCGATCAGCCGGACGGACTCCGTCTGGTGGTGGCCGACAATACCAACGGGGCCGACGCCGCGCTACAGAATCTGGCTTTTCCACATCTGGAGATCGTGCCAGTGGACGTGGGCGGGCAGATCATGTCCATGGCGCACGCGCACGGTCTCAACACGCTG
This sequence comes from Anaerolineales bacterium UBA2029, assembly GCA_002332795.1. Classification (GTDB taxonomy): domain Bacteria; phylum Chloroflexota; class Anaerolineae; order Aggregatilineales; family Aggregatilineaceae; genus UBA2029. The sequence goes on from DDBP01000149.1 coordinate 2,120, forward strand.
TGGGAGCGCGTCGAAACGCCCTTCGTACTCGTCGTTGACCCCGACGTAGCCCTCCTGCAGCCCGCCTGGGACAGCGCCCTGCGCGAGATTTTCGCGGCACAGGATGTCGTCGCCATCGGCGCGCCCTATCCGGCCTGGAAAGCAGGTAAGTATCACGACTTTCCCAGCCCGATCTTTGCCTGCTGGCGGAGCGATGCGCTGCGCGCGCTGGCCCCCGACTGGCGACCGTATGGGCGCACTGCCCATCGTCGCCTGCTCGACTTCGCACTGCGCCAGACCTTCTGGCTGCCGCGCGCCTTCGACCGCTTCGTCCTGCGCCTGCCGCGCCGACAATATCGCGTTACCCGCCTGGTCGAACAGGGGGTAGGCGTGGTGAGCAAAGACACGGGCTGGGAGATCGCACAGCGGGCGCGTCAACGGGGCTGGCGGGCAGCGCTCTTCGACGTGGTACAGGACCCGGCGGCGCTGGATGGCGTCACGGCGGAGACGCTCCCTCACTATCGCCGCCTGGCCGACGAGTTCGAGCTATACGCCTGGCAAAACCGCCCCTTCCTCACGCACCGCAACCCAACCCTCACCCGCCTCGACTTCAACCTGTGGACGAACCGGAACATCCTCATCTACCAGAACCGCGACGATCAGGCGGCCAAGACGGCCCTGTGGCGCGAACTGGTTGCCGCCGTGCGCCCCGCTTCATCTGATCGCTGCAGGTAACAGACGTTGTTTCGCTTACGGGGCCGTTTGAGAAGTTCTGCT
>DDBP01000041.1 GCA_002332795.1 Anaerolineales bacterium UBA2029
GCTGACAATCTTTGCATACACCCACTCGCCGCGTCATGGCAGGTCGGAGTGTGGTATAATCCCCACACTCAACGAAAGGAGCAGTCAGCGATGGTGATGGAGATCAACGTCTCGGAGATGCGGCGTGTCCAGCTTTTTGAGGTGATCGGGCGCGTGGACAGCACCAACGCCACCGAACTTGGCACGGCGATGGACAAGGCCGTGGACGACGGCAAGAGCAACCTGGTGCTCGACCTGAGCGGCGTAGAGTATATGAGCAGCGCCGGTCTACGCGAGATGGTGCGCATCCTCAAGCGCGTCAAGCGTGTGGGGGGCGACCTGCGCATCGCCAACCCGTCGGAGCGCGTGCGCGAGGTGCTGGAACTGGCGGGCCTGGACTCTGTGTTCGAGATTTACCCCACCCAGGTTGAAGCCGTTGGCAGCTTTTGAGCGCGAGATCGGGCAGGCGCTGGCCGCCGTTATCCCTTCCATCGAGGAGTCTCATGTCTGAGACCGCCACAAGTCGCCTGGCCATCGGCGCGCGCCTGGAGGAAGTCCGGCGGGCCTGTGACTTCGTCGTCGAGGCGGCGGAGCAGGCCGGGCTGGACGAACGAGCCATTTACCACTGTCAGATGGCCGTTGACGAGGCGCTGACCAATGTCATCGAGCATGGCTACGGCTTTCGCGACGAAGGCAACACCATCGAGCTGACCTGCCAGGCCACCGCCGACCGCTTTGTGATCACCATCGAGGACAGCAGCCCGGCTTTCAACCCGCTGACGCACGAGGCACCCGACCCCACCGAGCCGCTCGACAGTCGCGAACCGGGCGGCTGGGGGATTTACTTCATCCGCAAGCTGATGGATGACGTCCGCTACGAGCGTGTTGGCAACCGCAACCGGCTGACGCTGGTCAAACGTATCCCCGCTCCGGCTCTGGCTGGTGGCCCTCCAACGGCGGACAGCGGGCTTTTCCCCACCCGTGAACTGGATGCCCACACGGCGGTGATCACCCCCACCGGTCGGCTGGACAGCAACAACAGCCCGCAACTGGAACGCACGCTGGAAGCGCAACTGGGCAGCGGCAAGACCTGGCTCTTCGTGGACATGGCCGATGTCGAATACATTGCCAGCAGCGGGCTGAAGGTGCTGGTAGCAGCCTGGCGACGGGCGCGCGATCAGCACGGTGATGTGATCCTCAGCGGGCTACAACCTCGCCTGGTCGAGATTTTCGAGATGGTGGGCTTCGATATGCTCTTCCACGTCTATCCCGATCTCGACAGTGCCCTCGCCGCCCGCCCTGCCAAGCGGTAACCGGTCTACCCGACTGGCGATCTGATACGCAGGGGTGGTGTGCCGATGGACACGACGCTGATCGTGGTCATGGTGGTGGGTGCGACGCTGGCCGTCGGCGGTGTCAGCCTGGGGCTGATCGCCGGTTACTGGCGCGGACGGCAGCGTGGCATCAGCCTGGCGTCGCACGAACGCCCCAGCCCAGAACTGGACGTGCTGGCGGGCGTGGGCAACGCCATCCTCAGCGTACAGCTCAAGATAGATGCCCTGTGCGAGGTCGTCTATCAGCAGGCCACGCGCATCGTAGACACCAGCAATTTTCAGATCGGCCTGTTCGAAGGCAACGACTATGTGATCAAAGTCTGGCTGCGCGATGCGGAGCGCCTGCCCCCTCAGCGTTTCGAGGGCAAGGCCGACGAGGGGATCGTCGGCTGGGTGCGGCGCACCGGCACGGGCCTGCTGGTGCGCGATTTCCTGCGCGAATGGGATAGCCTGCCCGCCCGTCCGGCCCATCAGTCCCCGCGACCTGCTCGCTCGGCCATCTTCGCTCCGCTGATTTCCGGCGGCATCACCCTGGGGGTGATCGCCGTGCAGAGCGGACGCCCCAATGCCTTCACCGATGAAGACATGCGCCTGCTGACGTTGCTGGCGAACCTGGCGTCCGGGGCCATCCGCAACGCGCAGACGTTCGAGGCCACGCAGGAGCGCGAGCGTCAGCTACGTCTGATCAACGACGTTTCGCGGCAGATCACGGCCACGCAGCCATTGCCCGATCTGTTCCGGCAGATCGTCACGCTGATTCACGACGCCTTCGGCTACTACGCCGTCAATATCTTCATCGTGGACGATGCCAGCCAGACTATTCAGCTCAAAGCCAGCAGCCATGCTCGCTTCGCGGCTGAGGAGCTGCGCATCACGTTTGACCAGGGGCTGGTCGGCTGGGCGGTGACCAATCGGCGGACAATCGTCTCGCCCGATGTGGCCCAGGACGAACACTATCTGCCCACGGCGACGCTCGATGCCACGCGCTCGGAGATCGCCGTGCCGCTGATCGCTCAGGAGCGGGTGCTGGGCGTGCTCGACGTGCAGAGCAACCGCCTCGATGCTTTCGGCGAAGACGACGTGTTCATGCTGGAGACGCTGGCCGGGCAACTGGCACTGGCTCTGCAGGAGGCCGAGACGTTCGACGCCGAGCACCGGCAGACCGAGCGTCTCAACGCCATGACCGAAGTTGCCCGCGCCCTGGTTTCCATCCTGGATATTGACGACCTGCTCGACGAAGTGATCGATCTGGTCAACGAGTATCTGGGCTACGAGCGCGTGCATCTGTTTCTGCGGGCGGGCGACAGGGTCGTCTTCCGCAGTGGCAGCGGCGTGCATAGCGGGCGCTGGGCGCTGGAGAGGCTTTCCTATGACCTGAACGGGCCGGGCATCGTCCCGCGCGTGGCCCGCACCGGCGAGCCAGTGCTCGCCGACGATGTGAGCGCGCACCCGGACTACGTGATCGGCCCCGGCGTGGAAGACACGCGCAGCGAACTGGCCGTGCCCTTGCGCATCGGGGCGAACGTACTGGGCGTGTTCGACATTCAGAGCACCGCACCCGCCGCCTTCAGTCAGGACGATCTGGCGCTGGTGCAGGCGCTGGCCGATACCATTGCCATTGCCCTGCGCAACGCGACGCTGTTTGCCAACGAAGCGCGCCGCCGGATGCTGTCTGAGACGTTGCGCGAACTGAGCACGGTGCTCGGTTCATCGCTCGACCTGACCAGCGTGCTCGACGGCATCATGATTGGGCTGGAACGGGTGGTGCCCTACGACGCCGGACTGATCGTGCTGCTGGACGACGAAGAAGAGTGCTTCCAGGTGGAGACAGCGCGCGTCAACGGCAGCGAACCAGACCCGGCAATCTACGCCGAAGCGATACCGGCCAGCGAACTGGACGAGGAGCATCTGATCGCGCTGCTGCATCGGTTGCACCGCACCGCGCACGACGCGCACGATGCGATCATTGCGCAACTGGCCATTGCGGGCGCGCCGATCGGCTATCTGGCCCTGGAGCGGGGGGAGCCGGAGCGCTTCACCCCCGAAGACCGCGAGATCATCACCACGTTTGCCAATCAGGCGGCAGTTGCCATCACCAACGCGCAGCTTTACATGGCGCAGCGCGAAGAAGCCTGGATTTCGACGGCGCTGTTGCAGGTGGCCGAGGCGACCGCCCGCGCGACGACCCTGGAAGAAGTGCTCAGCACGGTGGCGCGCATCACGCCGCTGCTGGTGGGTGTGGAGTGGAGCGCTGTGCTGCTGGCAGAAACGCCGGACACTTTCAGGTTTGTGGAGATCGCCGGTGCCGAGCCGTCGGTTGCTGCGGCGCTGCACGGAGCCGTGTTGACGCCCGAAAGCTGGCCGCCGCTGACGCAGATCAAGCAAACGGGGCAACCGTTCCTGTTCGATTCCAGCACGGCACGCCCGGCCAACCTGCCGCCCGATGTGCAGATCGGCCAGGGAGTCGCTCTGCCGCTCTTTGCCAAGGGTGAACTGACCGGCCTGTTGCTGATCGGCACGCGCGACGATTCCGACCCGATGACCGGTCGTAAGATCGAGCTGGTGAGCGGCATTGCCAATCAGGCCGCGCTGGCCATCGAGAGCGCGCAACTGGTCACGGCGCAGCAGGAAGAAGCGTGGGTGACGACGGCTTTGCTGCAGGTCGCCGAGGCGGTCAACACGCAGATAGACGCCGATCAGAGCCTGGAGACGCTGGTCCGCCTGACGCCGTTGCTGGTGGGCGTCGAGCGCTGCGGAATCATGAAGTGGAATCCGCAGGAGGAATGTTTCTGTGGCGGGCCGTCGTGGGGGCTGACGGCGGAGAGCAAGGCGCGGTTCGCCGAACTCTCGCTGACGCGCTCCGACGGCGTCTTTGTGACGGAGCTATGCCAGTCTGCAGAGCCGGTAGCGTGCGGCGTGGGCACCGAGGTGGCCATGCCGTCCACGCTGCACACCCTGTTCGAGTGTCCGGCGTTGCTGGGACTGCCGCTGATCGCTCGCGGACACCTGGTGGGGGCCATGCTGGTGGATCATCCGGCGCTGGGCGGCCCGCTCGATCAGCGCCGCCTGAATATCCTCAACGGCATTGCGCATCAGACGGCCCTGACGCTGGAAAATGCCCGCCTGCAGGCCGAAGCGTCCGCCGCCGAACGGCTGGAGCGCGAACTGGAGGTGGCCCGCACCATTCAGGCCAGCTTCCTGCCCAACACCTATCCGCAGGTGCCCGGCTGGGATGTGGCCGCGTACTATCGCGCGGCGCGGCAGGTGGGTGGCGATTTCTACGACTTCTTCCAGGTGGACGAGCATCACTGGGCGATCGTGGTCGCCGATGTGGCGGACAAAGGCGTGCCAGCGGCGCTGTTCATGGTGCTGTCGCGCACTCTGCTGCGCGCGGTCGGCTCCAACCGGCAGACTCCGGTAGAGACGCTGCGGCGCGTCAACCATCTGCTGCTGCACGATTCGCATTCTGACCTGTTCGTGACGGTCTGGTATGCGCTCTGGGATACGCAGAGCGGGCGCGTGCAGTATTGCAGCGCCGGACACAACCCGCCGTTGCTGGTGCGCGCGGATGGCAGCGCCGAATTGCTGAGCACGCGCGGCCTGGCGCTGGGCGTGGTGCAGGATATTGTCCTGCACGAGGCGGAGGTGATCCTGCACCCCGGCGATCTGCTGGTTGCCTACACCGACGGCGCGACCGAGGCGCACCGCGCCGACCACACCGAGTTCGGCATCGTGGGGCTGCAGGCGACGGTGACGGCGCTGCGCAAGGGCAGCGCGCACGACATCGTGCAGGGGACGATCCGTGCCCTGGACCGTTTCGTGGAAAACGAGCCGCAATTCGACGACGTGACCCTGGTGGTGCTCAAACATCTGCCCGGCGAACACGAGGGCAGGCGACGACACCTGCCCGGCCCTCGCCGTCCCTCTACCGGGCGCTGACCATGCGCACGGCCTTTGTCTCCGTCAGTTACGCGCACCGGGCGATCCTCGCCCCCCAACTGGACGCCATCACCGCGGCGGCGGAAGCGCAGGGGTTGACCGCGCTGGTCTTCGTGCGCGCCTACGCCTTTCGCCCAGATGATGCGGCGACCATGATGGCAATCACGCTACGCGAAGTGCGCGCCGCCGATCTGTTGATCGCCGAGGTGAGCTACAAAGCGATTGGGGTGGGGATCGAGGTGGGCATGGCGGCGGCGCTGGGCAAGCCGATCGTGTACGTGCGGCAGGTCAGCGCGGAGCCGTCCACGACGGTCGGCGGGCTGGCGGCGGCGACCGTCGTGTATCACGATCCCGCTGACCTGCGGGCGCAGTTGGAAGCGGCCCTGGCGACGCTCCTACTGCGCTGACATTCCCTGTTGCGCGTCGCGCCCCCAGTTGTCGAACGGCTTGCAGTGTCCCGCTCCGCCGTAACAGGCCGTCGGCAGAGGCAGGCCGTTTTCGTCCAGGCGATTCTGGTTGATGTCGTTGAGATTCACGTCTTCGGGCGACATGAACGACACGCACTCGATCGCGCCGTAGGGGTTGATCGGCTCGCGGCGGGTGAGCAGTGGCGCGTCGGGATTGAAATAGTTGTAGGTCAGGCGGCTGATTTCCTCGATCACTTCCCAGCTCAGCAGGGTAGGCAGACCGTTGCCGTCGGTGTCCTGTTCCCAGGTGAAGACCACGATCACGTAGTCCCCGCCCGGCGAGAAGACGATCCCGCCGTCGGCGCTGGTCTCGAAGCCCCAGCCGTTTTTGTGGGCAATGCGCGTGCCCGGCGGCAGGCCCAGCTCCAGCAGGCGATCAATGCGGTTGCCGCTGAGCAGTTCCAGCATTTGCTGACACTCGGTCTGCGTGATGTCGTCGGGATAGATGGCTCGCAGCCCGCTGTTGTGATAGGCGCAGTCGTAGATTTGCGTCAGCAGCAGGCCGATGTCCTGGGCGGTGGTCTGCGCGTAAGGGTCAGGGTTGGCGTTGTAGGCGGTATTGGCCGGAGTGGAGGGGCGGCAGACCGCCGCCTCGAATTCGTAGGCACGGTCGGCCACGTAGAGCGGGGCGCTGATATAGGTATGCAGCGCGCCGATTTCCTGGGCCGTGCACGATACCTGGCGCAGCCCGTCGCGCAACTGCGGCTCGAAGCTGTCGCCCTCTCCGGAGAGTTGCATCAGGTAGTTGGACGCCGAGTTGTTACTGCACAGGATGGACTCGGCCAGCAGATAGGCTTCCTCGGCGCTGACCAGTAGTTCCTTGCGAAACAGGTTGATCATGATCGGGATTTTGATCACGCTGCGGGCGCTGTGCGCCACGTCGGCCAGGATGGAGACTTCCTGGCCGGTCGCCAGGTCCATGATGTAGACGGAAGCCAGCGTCTGCGGGCCGTCGTAGTCGAAACCCATGCGGCCCATCAGGTCGAGGATCGCCTGGCGGAGCGTGGCCATGTCCTGTGTGCCGGCGCGTATCTCGACAATGGGCAGCACCACGCGGCGGTTGGCCGGTTCGGGGTCGAACAGCGCGCGCTCGATCAGCGGGATTGCCGCGTCTATGTCCAGCCGTTTGCCTGCCGTGCCCATGCCGAAAGTCAGCGTGTCCAGGTTGTAGGCGGCCCCGCCGGGTTGCGCGTCGTAGCGGGCGGCGATGCCTTGCAGGTATTCGCGCAGTGCGCCTGCGGGGTAGTCGGCGATCAGCGGCACGCTCACTGCGGCGACGGGACGCCGTTCCAGGTAATTCCAGAAGCCCACCCAGAAGTCCTGGGCGCGGGTGCTTTGGGCGCGTGCTTCGGCCAGCATGGCCTCGCTGGCCACGCGGAAGCCGATTTCTTCCGGATAGAGCACAATAGGGCTGCTGCCATAGTACAGGTAGATGGGCTGCTTGAGGTAGATGTTCTCCCAGCGGGCGCGGGCATTGGCCTCGCTGAGGCCGCCCACCGCGATTCCCGCTACGGTGAGATCGGTCGGTAGCGAATTGCGCTGCTCGCTGTAGGCGATCAGTTCGAGCATGGTGACCACAATCGCGGCCAGCAGCAGCAACGACGAGATGATCTCCAGCCAGGGGAACTGAAACCCGCGCCGGCGTTCTCCCAGTCGCCCGTAGTCCATCATACGTGCTCCGTCTCCCCGACCTTCAGCCTGCCGCCGGTCCGTCCTGCAAAGCCAGTTCGATGGCGTGACGGTGCAGGCTCACCAGCGGCGGCAGGTCGTCCGCCGAGGCCCAGCGATAACTCAGCAGTTCGTCACACAGCCGGATGGGCTGATCCGCTTCTACCGGCTCCACCAGAAAGACGATGTCCAGATGACGGTGCCATTTGGTGCCCAGCACGATCAGCAAGGGCCGCACCGCGCGCACTCGCAGACCTGTCTCTTCGGCGAATTCGCGCTCGATGGTGCGCGAAGGGTCTTCGTCGCGATTCATCCAGCCGCCGGGCAAACCCCAGGGAGTCCGTGCGTGATAGACGTGCTCTACCAGCAGGACGCGCTGACACTGAGGATCGCGCAGCACGCCCACGACGCCAGCCGTGAAACGCGGCTGGAGCAGGCGGACGGCTCGCTGCACGGTCATCCCCAGGGCGGGGTAACGGCGCAGGAAAGCAGCCACACGCTGCAGGCGACGTTTGGGTCTGCCCTGGTCAGTCGGCGCAACCATACTCCCTCGCTTGCGCGGTAATGCCTCACAAAGCAGAGAGGCCAGCAGGTGCGCCCAAGCCGCGCCACGTGGCCCCCCTGGTTGTTTCGGCGAATGCTGCGGGAAGTTTACCGCGCGGGCGGCGAAATGCCAAAAGCCCTGCCTTGCTGTATAATGGCCTTCCGTAAACCATGCTCTTACCGGGCGGCATGGGGTGCGCGGCATGGGTTGGGGTGTGCTATACTGAGCCTGGCGCGCTGGCGGGGATCAGCGGTGAGAGACAGTCACCAGTCACGTTGGGCGACCGCGCGGCACGATCGCTGGCAGCCTGGGGCCTGCCGCAGCCTATGACCTTCGGGGGGGAAGAGATGGACTCCGCGCCCGAATTCCTGAATCTGTTTGTCGAGCCGACGGGCGAATTGATCTACTTCCTGGCGGTGATCGCCATCAGCCAGGCGTCCATGCTCATGGCGTTGGGCCAACGCCTGCGCGGGCCAGCGGAAAAGGCAGCCGGGCGCTATGCCATCCTGCTCACCGCCGTGCTGTTGACCTGGATCGCGATGGGCGTCGGCGGGCTGTACGCGCTGATCACCGATACGCCCGCCGAAGCGGTGTTGCCGCCGCTGGAGCGTGCAGTCAACGCAGAAGTGGTGTTGCTGGTCGGCGCGGCGCTGCTGGCCGCTGATAGCAATCGTCGCGAAAACGGGCTGTGGTGGGCGGTCGCGGCGCTGTCGGGCCTCCTGGCGATTGCCTATGCGGTCACCGCCGTGCAATGGCACGACCTGGCCGCGACGCACGATTTCAACAAGCACGCGCTGGGCTTCGTCTGGACGTTTGTTCCTGGCCTGCTCATCCTGGGGCTGATGGCACTGCTGGTCACGCGCTACAGTCAGACGGCGGACATTCCCCTCAAGCTGATTTTCTTCGCTGTGCTGTTGATCGGCTACAGCTACACCGTCGCCCGCATGAGCAGCGATCAACTGGACGGTCACACGTCCGGCGCGCTGCGGCTGGCCTTTCTGACGGCGATGCCGGTGGTGACCATCGTCATCTATCGGCTGGTGCTGGAACGGCTGACGGCGGCTATTGACGAAGTGGCGGAGTACGCGGAGGCGATCTCACGGCCTCAGCCCGCCGTGCCCATCCCCGAAGCGCCGCGTCCGGTGGGGATGCGCGTCCGTGGGCCGGATACCTCCGAGTCCATGACGCTGCTGAAGGCCATCGGCCTGATGCTGGAGAAGGAAGACCCGGAGCAGATTCCCCGGCAGATCGCGTCGGCCATCGCCAGCGTGCTCAAGGCCGACGTGGCCGTGCTGGTGACGCCGGATGATGGTCACTGGGCGGATGTGCTGGCCGCCTACGATCATATTCAGCAGCGTCTCATCCCTGGGCTGGCGCTCAACCTGGACGAGCAACCGACCGTGCGCGAGGCGCTGGCCGAGCGGATGCAGCGGGTCTTGCTGCCCGATCGCAACGTAGACGAACTGGTGGACCTGTATACACGCCTGGATATCAGTCAGCTTGGGCCGGCCTACGTACAACCCTTGCTGCGCAGTGGCAAGGTGGTGGGCGTAGCGATTGTGGGCCTGCCCTACACCAACCGCGAACTGACCCCGACAGAAACCAGTTTGCTGGAGGGGCTGGCTCCGGTCGCCGCGCGGCTGCTCACGCTGAGCCGGGCCGCGCAGCGTATTCGCCTGGACGCGACGGACGAAGCCATCAAGACCATCGTGCAGGATGCTACGCCAGAGGCGCTCGATGCGCAGAGCGTATTGGCCGCCCGCCGCGAGATGCAGGCCAGCCTGGAACTGGCACAGGAACAGATCGCCGAACTCAACCGGCGCGTGCGCGACCTGCAACTGGAACTGGACTACGAGCGCAGCCGCCTGGCTCAACTGGTCGAGGGCGGCGACGAGGCCATGTCCATCACGCAGCGCATCGAGGCGCTCTCGCAGGAGCGGCTGGAACTGGCGGCGGAGCGCGAGCGGCTGGCCAAAGCCCTGCAGGAAGCTCAGGCGACGCTGATCGGTGCGATTGGGGCGGGCGATACCGATGTCTACAGCACCATGATCGAGGCGCTCAAGCGCGAGCGCGACGAGTTGCAGGTGCAGAAGGCCAAGCTCGAACGGCAGCTTCAGGAGATTCGCGAGGCCAGGGAAGCCGCAGTGCCGGGGGCGCTGCGCGAGATGCTGGCCGAACTCAGCGAGGACAAGGCGCGCCTGGCTGCCGAGCGCGACGAGTTGCAGCGCGCCCTGGAAGAGGTGCAGGCGCAGTTGCGCGCCCTGGGCATCGAGGGCGGGCCGGGGGCCTTCGCCAAGATTCTCAGTCAGCTCAACGACGAGCGCAGCTACTACAAGGCCCGCGCCGAGAAGATCGCCAAGGAACGCGACCTGCTGCTGGCCGAGCGCAAGAAGCTCGAAGACAAGCTGGCCCGCGAAGCCGAGCGCGAAGCGCAACTTGCCGCCCTGGAAGCCGACCTGCGTCGCCTGGCCGCCGACCGCGAGGCGCTGGTCAAACAGCGCGATCAGATGCGCCTGGAGCGCGACGAACTGCTGAAGGCGCGGGACCAATGGTACGATCAGCGCGCCCGCCTGATCGCCGAGGCGACGGTGGTGCAGGGCGAACTGGAAGACGTGCTCTTCGAATTGAATCAGGCGCAGGTCGAACTCAAGCAACTGCACGAGACCCGCGCGGCCATCGAAGCCGAGCGCGATCGCCTGCTGGCGGAGAATACGGCATTGCGCACCGAACGCGATCAGTTGCTGGCGCGCGCCGAGGGCGACCGCGAGTTGCTGGGGCAGCTTGGCACCGATGGTGTCGGCGCGCTGAAGGCCATGATCGAGGACCTGACGGAGGAGCGGCAGCGCCTGGAGCAGGAACTGATCCGCCTGCGGCAGCAGCTTGCCGCGCTGGAACATCAACAACCGACGCGCCCGATCGCGGCAGTCACCGGTCACACACAGCCTATCGCTCCGGCCAATGCCGAGGTGATCCTCTCTATTGCCCAGGAATTGCGCACGCCCATGAGTTCGATCCTGGGTTACACCGACCTGCTGCTCAGCGAGTCGGTCGGTATTCTGGGGGCGTTGCAACGGCAGTTCCTGCAGCGCGTGCAGGCCAACATTGACCGCCTGACGCATCTGGTCAACGACCTGATCAGCATTACCCGCCTAGACTCGCAGGATTTCCGGCTGGAGCCAGTGACGGTGAACATGCTGGAAGTGATCGAGGATGCGATTACGGCGGCAGGTGCGCAGTTCCGCGAGAAGGGGATCACGTTGCATATGCGGCTGGACGAGTCCATCCCGCCGCTGCACGCCGATCGCGACGCCATGCATCAGGTGATGATGCAACTGCTGTCCAATGCCTACCTGGCGTCGCCCGCCAACAGCGAAGTGGCCATCCAGGCTCGCTTTGTGCCTCACTTCACCCCGCCCGAAATTGGCGACACGGGGCATTTCAGCGGCCCGGCGGATGCGATCCTGGTCTCGATCACCGATCAGGGTGGGGGCATCCCGCCGGAAGATCAGCGCCGCGTGTTCGGGCGGCTGTACCGTGCCGACAATCCGCTGATCGAGGGGTTGGGCGATACAGGGGTGGGACTGTCCATCGCCAAAGCGCTGGTCGAGGCGCACGGCGGGGCCATCTGGCTGGAGAGCATCTATGGGCAGGGCAGTACCTTCAGCTTTGCGCTGCCGCTGAGCGTCCAGCAATCGTTCAGCGAGGAGGCTTAGGGGCATGGAACGCCGCCGCGACCGACACAATGAATTGATCGTGGCCATTGCCGTCATTGGGACGCTGGCGCTGGCGCTCACCTTTGGCATCATCCTCACGCTGAGCAGCACCGTAGATGATGTAGACGAGCGCGAAGCGACCAATACCGCGGTGGCGCAGTTTCTGCCCAGCGATACGCCGACTATCACTGTCAGCCCGACGCACACGCCCTCGCTCACGGCGACGGCTACAGATACACCCACCGTCGCACCTACCGCTACGCTGGAGCCAACGGTCACGCCGTCGCCTGTCTCGACGGCCACGCCGGAGCCGAGCGCAATGCCAGAACCGAGCGCCACCCCTCAGCCGAGCGCGACGGCGACGCCGTCCCCTACCGAAACGCTGCTGCCGACCTCGACGCCTGTGCCGGGCAACACACCATCGCCCGCGCCGACGAGCACGCCGGCAGCCGTGCTGCTGCTACCGACCGAGACTGTGGTGCCGACGGCGACGTTCACGCTCGTGCCAACGGAGACGCCTTCGCCGACGCCGACGGAGAGTCCTTCGCCGACCTTCACGGTCACGCCGAGCAGCACGCCGACGCCGACGGCGACGTTCACGCCCGTGCCGACCGAGACGCCTTCGCCGACGCCGACGGAGAGTCCTTCGCCGACCTTCACGGTCACGCCGAGCAGCACGCCGACGCCTTCGGCAACGTTCACAGCGTCGCATACGCCTTCGCCGACGCTGACTTTCACGGCGTCGCCAACGCTCACCTTCACGCCCTATCCGTCGTTGACGCCGAGCATCACGCCCTTCGGCGGGGAACGCACGCGCACGCCTTCTGTGACTGGCTGTACCACGCCGGAAGATTGGATCCCTTATGTGATTCAGCGCGGCGACACCCTGTTCGGCCTGTCGCGGCGGTTTGGGTTGACTGTGTCGGAACTCGCCAGCGCCAACTGCATCGAAGACCCGGACAACATCACTGCCGGACAGTTCCTGTTCGTGCCGCCGGGCAGCAACGTCACGCCAGTGCCGCCCGCCGTCGCCCTGACGCCTGTTGTCCGCCCGCCGGGGGACTATCCGTCCTTCAACTGCGACAATCCTGCAGCGACGATCACACAACCTCTGCCGGGGACGGTGTTGCGCGGGGCCTTCGCCGTCTATGGCACGGCCACGCATCCCAACTTCCAGTTCTACCGCCTGCAGGTCTCCGGCAGTGGCACGGATGATGCGGACTTCGCCACCCTGCAGGTCTACACCACGCAGGTCTACAACGGGCAACTGGGGACAGTCAACGCCTCGGCTTTTGCCCCTGGCGACTACTGGCTGCGCCTGACCGTGGTGGACATCACCGGCAACTACCTGCCGCAGTGCACGGTGCGCGTGCGTTTCGAGGGCTGAGCATGGGCGAGACGCTGGCGGTCTGTTACCTGGAAACGCCGCTGGGCACGCTGCGCATCAGTGGCAGCCAGGCGGGTATACGCGCTATTCAGTTCCTGGACGAAGCGCCGCCCGTGCCCCCTGAGGAGCCTTTGCCCTCTGTGCTGACCGTGTGTGCACAGCAGTTGCGCGAGTACTTCGCGGGTCAGCGCCGCTCGTTCGAAGTGCCGCTCGACCTGTGTGGCACGCCCTTCCAACTGCGGGTATGGGAGCTGCTGCAACACATCCCCTTTGGCGAGACGCGCACCTACCTGGACCTGGCGCTGGCCCTGGGCGATGTGAAAGCGGTACGGGCGGTAGGTGCCGCCAACGGGCAGAATCCGGTGCCGATCATCGTCCCCTGTCACCGGGTCATCGGGCAGGATGGGCAACTGGTGGGCTATGGCGGCGGACTGTGGCGCAAGGAATGGTTGCTGGCACACGAAGGGCGGCCCGTTCAGCCGCGCCTGTTCTGAAACCCGTCTGTTGCCCTGCGTTCGCCCGTCGCGCCCTTGCAGGCCCGCCAGGCTGCGTTACACTTGCCCGATGCTGCAAAGCCTGCCTGAGAGAGGGTGAGGATGATACGTATGCGTCGTGCCGTGTCGTCTGTGCTGTGGATTCTCGTTGCTGCATGTCTGGCCGGAGGATTACTCTGGCTGGCAGGGGGGCAGGTGAGCGCCGTCCAGGGGCCGACCCCGCCACCCACCAATACGCCGCGCGCTACGGCCTTGCCCACCAACACGCCGCGTCCCAGCGCGACGCCCACGGTCACGCCGTCGCCGCTGCCCAGCCCGACTCCGACCAGCACGGCGACGCCAGAGCCGACCAAACCGACCTTTCTGCCCACGCCGACGCTGTACTATCCGCCGGACTACGAGCCGAAGCGCGAGCAGCCGACGGCCATTCCCACTCCCATGCCGCGGTTCCGTTCGCTGGACGAAAACGGACAGCCCTATGATTTGCTCAACGTGCTGCTGATTGGTCATGACGGGAATGTCGAGCCGGGGCAGCCGTTTCACACCGACACGATGATCGTCGTCTCGATCAATCGCGATACCAACACCGTCTCGATGATTTCGCTGCCGCGCGACCTGTTCGTCTACATTCCCAACTGGGGAATGGCTCGCCTCAACCTGGCCTGGGGCTACGGCGAGTCCATCGGCTGGGTAGATGGCGGCTGGGGCATGATGCGTCAGACCATCCTCTACAACTTCGGGATCGAAACGCACTACTACGCGATGGTGGATTTCGAAGGCTTCGAGCGCATCATCGAGGCCATCGGCGGCGTGACCATCGCCGTGGACTGCCCCATCCAGGATTTGCGTTGCACGGGCGCGGCCTGCACGGATGGCATCCCCGGCAACGAGACCGACGCCGACTACGAACTGTACACCTTGCCGGTAGGCGTTCACGAAATGGACGCCGACCTGGCGCTGTGGTATGCCCGCAGTCGCAAGAATACCATTGACTTCGATCGCGGGCGGCGGCAGCAGCAGTTGTTGCGGGCCATCTGGGCCAAGACCAAAGAGACGGGGCAGATCACGCAGCTTCCGCAGCTCTACGATCAGCTCACCAGTGTCGTGCAGACCAACATGCCGCTGTCGGAGATCATCCCGCTGATCCCGCTGGCGCTGAGTATTCAGCCGAACGACATCGAAAATCACTTCTTCCGCAAGAACATCGAGACCATCGCCTGGTCGCCGGACGGTGTGACCAATGTGCAGCTCCCACACCCCGACGGAGGAATGAATCGGCTGATCGCCAATTTCCTGCAACCGCCCACGCAGAATCGCCTGCGCCTGGAGAATGCGCGCATCGCCATCTACAACGGCACGACCAACCCCGGCTGGGATATGGTGGCTGCCGACCGCCTGATCTGGGAGGGCTTCGCGCCCACGCCTATGGGGACGGCAGATCGCACCGATTACACGGACACGATCATCACCGACTACACGGGAGCCAGCAAAGGCAGCAGCCTCAACGAACTGGTGTCGCTGCTCAATATCCGCCCGGAAAATGTGCGCGTACAGCCAGACCCGAACCGGACGGTGGACTTCGAGATCGTGCTGGGAGCGAACTACAATTCGTGCGTCGAGCGGCAGTGGGTGCCACCCAAGTAACGCTTCTGCCGCTTGCGCTGCGGCACGATCGCCCCTAAGCTAGAAAGCTGAAGTTCCAGTCGCAGCCTGTCTGGAGGGGAAGACGTGTTCCGGATGCGGGTGGCGTTGGCACTGGCGTTGAGCATGTGCTGGCTGACGGCCTGTGGTAGCCCGGCTCGTCCGGCACTGCCACCCAGCACGACAGTGCATCTGCCGCCCCTTTCTATGGAGATTGTCATTGTCCCTGGTTGCAAGCTGGAAGTGCTGGAAAGCTGGTACGAGGTCTCCACGGCACTGCACGAGATGTATCGGACTGAGAGCCTGGCCGCCCTCGACCTGCCGCCCGACGAGCAGATGCCCGCTCTTGTCCATCTGGCTGACGTGCGGCGTCGGCTTGTTCAGCAGCCAGTGCCTGAATGTGCGGCGACGGCGCATGGTGTCGCTCTGGCGTATATCGAACAGGTCGCCAATGCGTTTGAGGCATATAGCAACGGCTCGCTCGGACGAGAGGCCTTGCGTCGAGAAGTGACGGCGGCCATGGAGGGGTTACACCGAAAGAACGCCAGCTTGATGGCGGTCGCGGAGGCACGTCTGGCGCGGGCGCTGGAAGAGCGGCGGGCGACTCTGGAGGCCGATGGTGCGCCGTGACACATGGCAAACCGAGCCTTGACAGGCGTCCCCTCAATCGCTACTATAGGCGCATCAGTCAACGGGGCGTGGCGCAGCTTGGCTAGCGCGCTTGCATGGGGTGCAAGAGGTCCCCGGTTCAAGTCCGGGCGCCCCGACTGGTTTTGCAGCCAACTTGTACCCTCCCCATTCACGATCCTGTGCGCGGCTTCAGCAGCCTGGCGGCGGGATTTTTTTGTTTTATTGGACTCGGCTCGCAACTGGCAGGCGCTGGAGCCGGACGCCCGCGCTGCCGCGCAGGCGCGGGCCGGCGCGCTGACGACGCACGAGCACCTGCCCTGCCCCCAGGAACTGGCACAACGGGCGAGGTGGAAATGAGCCAGCCTGACCCTGGCCCATTTCCCTGTGACCGCCCATCCTGATCATGAATTCCAGGTTTGGAACATCATTTTCCAACAGCCCATTACACTGGGAAATAGAAGAACTATCGCCGCCAACTGTTGCGATTGAGGCGTTCATAGTAAGATGCACTCGTCAATCTCTATGCAAGAGGTACCCCATGCGCATATCTGATACCACCCGCCGCGAACGCCTGGAGCGCGTCCGCCTCTTGCTCCAGCGTCACCCTGACGGGCTGCGCGAAGCCGAGATCGCTGCAAAACTGAATTTCGAGCGCCGCACCGTCAATAACTACCTGCGCGAGCTGGAAATGCAGGGCTACGTCTATCGCGATGAGCAGCTCTGGTTTCCGCTTCCACACCAGGACATGGTGTTACGGCGACTGGAGCTGCAGCCAGAGGAAGCCATGGCGCTGTATCTGGCCGTGCGCCTGTTCGTCAAACAGCACGACGAGCGCAACGAGGCCGCCGAGCACCTGTTGGTGCGCCTGGCCGAGATTCTCACCAGCGACATGGGCCTGGACGAAGACATCCTGGCTGCTGCCCGCGAACTGGCCCAACGTCCGAGGATGCCTGGCTATGAAGATATCTTCCGCACAGTGATGCGGGCCTACATTCACCGGCGCAAGGTGGAGATTGTCTACCATCCTTATCAGGGTAAGCCCTTCACCACGGTGCTCTCCCCATACTTGATCGAGCCGTCAGCCATTGGATTCACCACCTACGTGATCGGTCACAGCAGCCTCGTCAATGACCTGCGCACCTTCAAGCTGGAGCGCATCGAACGGGCGCGCCTGCTGTTGCAGGAGGAGTATCAGATACCGCCTGATTTCCCCGGCCTGGAACTGTTGCGCAGCGCCTGGTCTATCTTCTACGGCGAGCAACTGACGCGCGTCGTCCTGCGTTTCCACCCGGACGTGACCCGCCGTGTGCAGGAGACCCAATGGCATCCCTCGCAAGAGCTATACCCCGATCCTGAACGCCCTGGATTCTTGTGCATGGCTATTCACGTCGCCGATGTGACTGATCTAATTCCTTGGATACGCGGGTGGGGTTCTTCCTGCGAGGTACTCGAACCTGCCTCACTACGACGTACTCTGGCTAAAGAGGCTCGTCGCCTTGCTGCGCTCTATCACATCACACCCATATCAACCTCTTCTTCTCTTGCTGCCCTGTGGGCCAAGACTGATCCCAAAACTGGCGAATATCACCTGCTTATCTATCACCTGATCGACGTTGCAGCGGTAACCCTGGTTCTCTGGAAGCAAGCCCTGGGACCGGGCATGCGGGCACAGGTGTCCCGATGGTTGCGTCTGGACGAAGAGGCAGCGGGCCGTCTGATAGCATTCTGGGCGGGATTGCACGATATTGGCAAGGCAAATCCTGGATTTCAGGCAAAGACTGCTGTCACTGCCACACTCCTTAGCGAGGCGGGGTTGGCAAACGTGACACGGCACGTTGACGATATTCCCCACGGACTCGTCTCAGCTTATGTGTTGCCAGCCTTGCTCAATGGGCGAAACTCTCACTTCTTCAAAAGACTGGCACGAGCTATAGGGGGGCATCATGGCACTTGGCCACTGCCGAGAGACCTACAGTCTGCGTCCTATTTCACGGAAACAAACCTTGGCGGCCCAAGATGGGAGCAGGCCAGGTCTGAGTTAGTAGAGGCGCTGCGCCAGGTTGTTGATCCACCCGAATTACCTGAAGCCGACCTGCCACAGACTGAAGAGAACGCTCTGTTAACGTGGCTCTCTGGCCTGATCTCAGTAGCCGACTGGATCGGCTCGATAAACAAGCTTTTTCCATTTGAAGAGCAACTCGATGATTTGCAGGACTATGCCCAGAGATCGCTTGAGCAAGCGGAAAAAGCGCTTAGGCAGCTCGGTTGGTTGGACTGGCACAGCGATCGTGGAGAGCTGTCGTTTGCTGAGTTGTTTCCGGCCTTGCATCCGAATGAAATCCAAAGCGCGGTTCTCAATCTGGCCGATGGTTACGAACTCCCGGCACTTGTCATCCTTGAAGCCCCTACCGGTGTAGGCAAAACTGAGGCTGCACTTTATCTGGCTGATCGCTGGCTCCAGCGCGGGCAAGAACGAGGGCTGTATGTAGCGATGCCTTCGCAAGCGACCAGCAATCAGATGTACGAGCGTGTGGCTCGTTTTCTCAAACAACGCTTCCGGGATGAAACGGTCGGCTTATACTTACTTCACGCCCAGGCTCGCTGGGTCCTTCCGGCTTTGCAGCATCGCCTCACCGCTATCGCTCAGGATGAGCAAGAGACGATAGCAGTCAGCGAGTGGTTCACTTCTCACCGCAAACGGGGTTTGTTGGCTCCCTTTGCGGTCGGCACTGTAGATCAGGCGTTGCTCAGCGTGTTACTCACCAAACACTTCTTCGTTCGATTGTTTGGCCTCAGTCACAAAGTTGTCATTTTTGACGAAGTACATGCCTATGACACCTACATGTCGGAACTCTTCCTTCGTTTGTTGAGCTGGCTGAAGCAACTGGGCACTTCGGTGATCTTGCTTTCGGCTACATTGCCCAATGAAACACGCCGTAAGCTGATAGAAAGCCATGTCGAACAGGAATTGCAACCAGAAATGCTTACCAGTTCCCCTTATCCTCGGCTGACCCTATGCTCTGGACAGGCGGTACAGACTGTTGAGTTGCCTGCTCCAGCCTCCAGATCGATCACCCTAGAGTGGATTGCCCAGACTCCTGACGAGATTGCTAAGCGGCTGGCCCAAGAACTTTGCGAAGGCGGTTGCGCGGTCGTCATATGCAATACGGTGGGGCGAGCGCAGGAAGTTTTCACAGCCATCGAGCACGCCAATTTCCTGGATTCTGATGAACTATTGCTTCTACACAGCCGTTTCCCTTATGCCTGGCGGCAAGACACTGAGCAGTATGTTCTTCGCTTCTTTGGCAAACAAGGGGACCGTCCTGCTCGTGCTGTCTTGGTTGCCACTCAGATTGTTGAGCAGAGTCTTGATCTTGACTTTGATCTGATGATCACTGACCCGGCTCCCATAGATTTGATCCTTCAGCGGGCAGGGAGATTGCATCGTCATCCGCATCGCCAACGCCCTGAAACGCTAACTACCCCACGCTTGTTGTTGACGACCCCGGCATTACAGGAGGGCATCCCAGCCTTCGGAGCAGATGAGTACGTCTATGACCGCTACACGTTGCTGGCTTCCACTCTTGTCTTGGAGAGACTGAAGCAGATCGTGCTGCCAGACGATACCAGTCAGTTGATCGAGACCGTTTATGGGGAGCAAGAGTGGTTCAGGTTGCTTCCTGCGCCATTAGCTGCAACCTTAGGCGAAGCCTTCACCGAAATGCAGAAGAAACGCACAGGAGAAATCCATCAGGCATTGATACGTGTAGTGCGTAGGCCCGATGACGAGGACTTGCTCAACCAGCCTAATGAAATGCTCGAAGAAGAAGCTCCGCAAATTCACGAAGCGCTCCAGGCCTTGACCCGGTTAGCCGAACCAGGAATTTCAGTGGTCTGTCTCCATAAGACGGGGTGCGGTATTGCTCTCGATCCTGCAGGAGAATGGTCTGTTGATCTTGACGCCCCTCTCACACCGGAGATTGAACGTCAGTTGTTAAATCACTCGGTAACGATCCAGCACCGTCCGGTGCGTACAGCGCTTGCTCGGCAATTGCCACCAGCCAATTGGACCAAATCGCCCTTGCTCCGGCACCACCGCTTAGCCGTCTTCTCGAACGGCATCTTCGAAATATCGGGCACCTCATATGCGCTGCGTCTGACGCGGCGACTAGGATTGGAGGTTATCCAGAAATGACCGCTTCATTTAATCTGGTTGATTCGCCCTGGGTACCGTGCGTGACCCTGCGAGGCGATACCATGCAACTAGGGTTGTTGGACGCCCTCCTCACAGCACATGAGCTGCGCGAAATCGCCGATCCGTCTCCTCTGGTTGTGGCTTCTATCCATCGCTTGGCGCTAGCTGTACTACATCGGGTGTTTGGCCCTGCGAATCGCGCCGCCTGGGGGAAACTCTGGAACACGGGACACTGGCCAGATGCGCCTTTGCGGCAGTACTTTGAGCAATGGCACGACCGTTTCGACCTGTTCCATCCCGAACGTCCATTCTTCCAGGCCCAAGATGAGCGGGTCAAGCCGAAGTCAGTGCTCCATTTGATCTATTCCTCTGGTAACAACCCGACTCTATTCAGTCATGAAACTGACGAGCAAGCCTTGGTCTTGTCGGCAGCGGAAGCGGCACGCGCCCTCCTCGCTTCTCAGGCCTTTCACATCGCGGGATTGAGTGGGCTTGAGGAGAAGTTTACCGATGCGCCGTGGACACGAGGGGTTATCTTTCTTGCTCAGGGAGAGACGCTGTTCCAGACCCTCGCGCTCAACCTGATTCGCTATCCTGATAGCGAAGGTCGCATCAAGTCCACTCCTCAAGATCGTCCTGTGTGGGAAGCAGACGACCCTTTCACGCCAGAGCGCGAATATCCCCTCGGTTACCTGGACTATCTCACCTGGCCCAATGTGCGGGTGAGACTAATCCCTGAAGAAAGTCCTCAAGGCTTGCAGGTTCGCTACATGACTATGGCACCGGGGTTGCGTCTGAGCGCCGATCAACAAGACCCCATGAAGTTGTATTGGCCCGCCAAGAAAGAAGGCTGGTTGTTCCTGCGCTTCTCTGAGGAAAAATCGCAAAAATCGCTCTGGCGAAGTTTTCACACATTCCTGGCCCTACGGAATCCACAGCGTCGTCCACCGGTGTCCCTCGATTGGCTGGCCAGCTTGGTGGATGACGGCTGGCTTTCACACAAGGATCGCTTGCGGTACATGGCGCTGGGAATGAGCAATGATCAGGCGAAAATCTACTTCTACCGGCACGAACGATTCCCTCTTCCACTGGTTTATCTGAAACGCCAGGAACTGGTCGCTGCGTTGGAGCAGGCCATCAATCTGGCTGAACAGACCGCCGATGCCCTCAACTGGGCGCTGGAAGTGCTGGCCCAGTTTCTGCTCTCTCCTGACTCGGATCAAGAGGGTGCCCGCAAACCCGACCGAAAGCAAGACATCCGACCACTCGTCAATCATTGGGGCGGGACGCGCCCCTACTGGCAAGACCTGGAACCGCTTTTCTGGAACCTGGTGGATGAGCTGCCCGCGAATCCAGAGGCAGCGATTGAACGATGGAAACAAAACTTGCGCGAACAGGCCATCCAGGCCCTGGAGCAGATAGCTGGAACTGTCGGGACAGCCCCTGAAGCCATCAAGGGAGCTGTCGAAGCACGTCGCCGCTTGTTCGGCAAGCTGAAGACCATACTTGGAGACGTTCGTCTAAGGAGTCTTACGCCATGATCGAAGGAAAAGAACACCCATTCGTCACCTATCTTCAGGGGAAGAGCGAAGACCGGGCAGTGCTGGCCGCCCTGCGTCGTGGACTGGGGCAACCGCCTGGCGCTGCACCCGCCATGTTTCCCTACGTCGTCCCATTTCTCGGCTCCGAGGCCACCCGCTGGCAAGAGGAGGCCCATTACCTGATCGCGTCCCTGTTTGGCCTTCACCCCCAGTCAATACCGCAAGGCAACATGGGTACGCACTTCGCCGACCTTCAGCGTCAGTTTCCCAACCGGCCAACCATAGAACGCCGCTTCATCACGCTGATGGCGGCTCACCCCGATGATCTCGCCTTTCAGTTACGCCAGGCGATCAGCCTGCTCAAGTCTCATGAGAAGCCTGTCAACTGGCATCGCCTGATGTACGACGTATTGAGTTGGAACAATCCAGATTCGCGAACCTGGGTACACCGACAATGGGCTGCCGAATTTTGGCGGCAACCCGCTGCTGAGCAATCACCTGCCCAGATTGAGAACGACCACATTGAAGCTCGTTAGCAAGCATTCTGTATCTATCACGGAGGTTTCACCATGTTTGTTGAACTGCACATGATCCAGAACTTCGCCCCCGCCAATCTCAACCGTGACGACACCAACAACCCCAAAGACGCCGAATTTGGCGGCGTCCGGCGGGCACGCATCTCGTCGCAGTGCCTCAAACGTGCCATCCGCACTGCGCCCATTTTTGCGCAGACCACCGGCGTAGATACGGGCATCCGCACGCGCTGGGTGGCACGCTTGCTGGCTGAGGAACTGAAGAAACGTGGGCAGGATGCGGCTCAAGCCGAACAGGTCGCCCAGGCTTTCGCCGCGGCTTATGCTGGCAAGATGGACAACGCTCAGAAGGATCGCACCAGTGTCTTGCTTTACCTCAGTCGCCAGGAGATCGAGCGCTTTACTCAGGCGCTCATCGAGCGTTGGGCCGTTCTAACTTCCGGCCCTGAAAAACAAGTCAAAGAGGCGCTTGACGGTCTCGTCAAGCAACTGATCAAGGAGACGAAAGAGCGTACCAGCGCCCCCGACATCGCCCTGTTTGGCCGCATGCTCGCCGACAAACCCGAACTCAGTCTCGATGCTGCCTGCCAGGTGGCCCATGCCATCTCCACACACCGAATCAGCATGGACATGGACTTCTTCACGGCGGTAGACGATCTACAAGAACGCGACGAGACTGGCGCGGGGATGATGGGCTACACTGGCTTCAACAGTGCCACCTTCTATCGTTATGCCCGCATTGACTGGGAACAGTTGGTGAAGAACCTGAACGACGAGCGCGACCTGGCCCGCCGCACCGTTGAAGGGTTCCTACGCGCGGCGATCGTCGCTGTCCCCTCTGGCAAACAGAACTCATTCGCTGCGCAGAATCCGCCGAGCTTCCTGCTGGGCGTCGTCCGCAATGACGGCATGAGTTGGTCGCTGGCCAATGCCTTCGAGCGTCCGGTAAGCGCCTTCCGCGATTCGGGCTATGTCCGCCCATCCATCGAGGCGCTGGACACCTACTGGGCGCAACTCGCAAGGACTTTCCCGCAGAATCTCAACGCCGTGGCGGCGCTGAACCTGGAACCAGGGGTGGCGTTGGTGCATCTGGGAGCCTACGTCAAACCAGACCTCGAACAGTGGATCGAGGCATTACTTGCGCCTCTGGCGTAGGAGGCCGGCTTATGAGCACGCTTCTCTTGCGCCTGAGTGGCCCCATGCAATCGTGGGGCACGCACAGCAAGTTCGACGTGCGCGAAACAGCCTACGAGCCATCCAAGAGCGGGGTGATCGGGTTGCTGTGCGCCGCTCTGGGACGTCCTCGTCACGCCCCGCTTGATGATCTGGCCGCCCTACGGATGGGCGTGCGCGTAGACCGCCAGGGCACGCTGCAACGCGACTTTCACACTGCGGGCAAAGGCGGCTACTACAAGGTCAGTGGCAGTGTCGAGCGCAAGAACCCCATCGTCACCTTTCGCTACTATCTGGCCGACGCCCTCTTCTTGGTTGGCCTGAGTGGTGAGCTGTCGCTGTTGCAAGACCTGTTCCATGCCCTGCAGCATCCGGTCTGGATGCTCTACCTGGGGCGGAAAGCCTTTGTCCCCAGCGAGCCGGTGTGGTTGCCCGATGGCCTGCGTTACGACGAAGACTTGCTGCAGGCCTTGAGTACCTACCCCTGGCTGGGTCGTCTAGACGATCCTCCCGCACGCCTGCGTATCGTCTACGACGATCCCAACGGCCCACTGCTCAGCTACGACCACCCTGTGTCGTTCGCTGAACGTGTGTTCCTGCCCCGCTACACGTCGTTCAAATTCATTCCGAATCCCGCCAGGGTCGAGGAGGGATAGCTCATGTATCTCACTCGTCTGGTGCTTAACCCGCGCTCACGTCGTGCCCAGAGTGAAAGCGCCAATCTCTATGAGCTGCATCGCACGATCATGAGCGCCTTTCCGGCCACCCTGCCAGCCGATGAACGGGTATTGTTCCGCCTGGAAATCGACCGGCAGAGCGGTGCTTTTGTCGTGCTGGTACAATCACAATACGAACCGGACTGGGGCTGGCTGGCTACCAGCCCTCCGGACTATCTGCTATCCATCTCCGAACCCAATCCCTGGGTCAAAGCGTTTGATCCTCTTTTCAGGGTCGGGCAGCAGCTTGTCTTTCGTTTGCGCGCCAATCCGACACTCAAGCGCGAAGGTAAGCGGTTAGGACTGCTGCGCGAAGAAGATCAGATCGCCTGGCTGCACCGCAAGGCTCAAGCCGGAGGCTTCGAGGTGCTTTCGGTGCGTGCTCAGAAGCTCGGTTTCGTCCAGGGTTGGACACGTCAACGTCAGCCGCTCAGCCTGTTTGCGGTGCAATACGACGGTTTGTTGCGGGTAACCGATCCGTCCGTATTCGCCCGAAGCCTGGCCCAGGGCATTGGTTCGGCCAAGGGGTTGGGTTTTGGGTTGCTGTCTGTCGCGCGGGCTGAGTAGCTGAAAATAACCTTCTGCCCATCTCAAAGGAGAACGCGATGAGCCAGGACTTGCACATACTTCCCAAACTGCGTGATAGTCTGAGCTATCTCTATGTGGAACACGCAGTGGTTCAACGCGAACAGCATGCCATCGAGGTCCTCGACGAGAATGGGCGCATTCTGGTGCCAGTGGCCTCGCTCTGCCTGCTCATGCTTGGCCCTGGCACCAGCATCACTCATCCCGCCGTCCAAATCCTGGCAGCGAACGGCTGTAGCATCGTCTGGGTCGGCCAGGATGGGACGCGGTTCTATGCCTGGGGAACCGGTGAGACACACAAAGGCTACCGGCTTCTGCGCCAGGCGGCGCTTGTCAGTGATGCCGTAGCGCGCCAGGAAGTCGTCTTGCGCATGTACCGCAAGCGTTTCGCTCAAGACCTCGATCCGGCGTTGACTTTGCCGCAGATTCGCGGGCTGGAAGGAGTGCGCGTGCGCGAAGCATATGCCGAAGCCAGCCGAACCTACAACGTTCCCTGGCAAGGACGACAATATGATCGCTCCAACTGGCACAATGCCGACCCCATCAATCGCGCTCTGTCTGCTGCCAATGCACTGCTCAACGGCATCTGCCATGTGGCCATCGTTTCCGGCGGCTATTCTCCTACGCTGGGTTTCATTCACACCGGTCGCTACCTGTCCTTTGTCTATGACATTGCCGATCTCTACAAGACCGAGATCACCATCCCTGTAGCCTTTGAAGTAGTGGGCGAATCGCCAGAGAAAGTGGAAAGTCGTGTGAGGCAAACATGCCGCGAGCGCTTCCGCCAGGTGAATCTGCTGGGGCGTATCCTGCCAGATATTGATAGCCTCCTGGACATAAAGGCCAGTGAAGACCTCTCAGACGACGCCCTGGACAACGAAACTTTCTTATTGGAGGGGCTGTGGTCATCGCTGGTAGAGGAGACAGCCGAATGATCGTGATGATTCTGGAGCATGTACCAGTCTCACTACGTGGCGAGCTGACCCGCTGGTTGCTTGAGCCGTATCCTGGCGTGTTCGTGGGCCACGTCTCTGCCATGGTACGTGACCGCTTGTGGGAGAAATGTTGCAAGTCGTGCAAAGATGGCGGCGTAGTGCTGATCTGGTCAACCAACAATGAACAACGTTTTACCATGCGCATGCATGGTGAAACCAAGCGCTCAATCGTAGAATTGGAGGGTATCCAACTCATTCGTATCCCTTCGTGAGTCGAAGGGTTTTCCCCACGCGCGTGGGGGTGAACCGTTGCCCGCGTGGTTCGTGATCAAGGCAGACAGTTTTCCCCACGCGCGTGGGGGTGAACCGCGGAGACCGCCGTTCCTTGTAGCGCCCTTTGCGTTTTCCCCACGCGCGTGGGGGTGAACCGAACGTTTTGCCACCTACCGCGTCGAGGCCGACGTTTTCCCCACGCGCGTGGGGGTGAACCGTACGTCAATCCGGATGGCATATTCGTGCCAGCGTTTTCCCCACGCGCGTGGGGGTGAACCGGAGAGGCGAAACGCATGGGGAATCTATCCGACGTTTTCCCCACGCGCGTGGGGGTGAACCGTACGCGCTTCTCGCGATGAAACAGATTGCGAGGGTTTTCCCCACGCGCGTGGGGGTGAACCGTAGTCCGCCTCTTCCGGCACCGCCACCACCGCGTTTTCCCCACGCGCGTGGGGGTGAACCTTGGTCGCAGCGCACGACCAGCATCGTCCACAAGTTTTCCCCACGCGCGTGGGGGTGAACCGTCCGATGCCGTCTCCGACGGTGAGCCACTGCAGTTTTCCCCACGCGCGTGGGGGTGAACCGGAGCGGCGGCGATGATGGTCTACTTCTGCCTCGTTTTCCCCACGCGCGTGGGGGTGAACCTTCGTCGCGGATGCTGCGCCACGACCCGGACAGCGTTTTCCCCACGCGCGTGGGGGTGAACCGTGCAGGCCCAAATACGTCAGCGCCATCGAGGTAGTTTTCCCCACGCGCGTGGGGGTGAACCGGCTTCAAGCGCGGGGTGGGGCAGGTTTTCGCCGTTTTCCCCACGCGCGTGGGGGTGAACCGTCCGGACGGCGGTTCAATTCCGCCCACCTCCAGTTTTCCCCACGCGCGTGGGGGTGAACCGTAATATCCTCCTCATGAAGCGCACGGGGATTCGTTTTCCCCACGCGCGTGGGGGTGAACCGTTGGTGGGGCGACCCTCGTCGTCAAACTCCAGGTTTTCCCCACGCGCGTGGGGGTGAACCGACTGTGTGGGGCGATGATCTTTCATTTAGCGACAGTTTTCCCCACGCGCGTGGGGGTGAACCTTTGTAGCAGCTACTGCATGGTATGTTGCTGGAGTTTTCCCCACGCGCGTGGGGGTGAACCGCCCTGGGCTTTTTGTTTTGCGCTAACCCGGCAGTTTTCCCCACGCGCGTGGGGGTGAACCGGTGCGTCGCATGCTCATCAGGAGCGAGGACACGTTTTCCCCACGCGCGT
>DDBP01000414.1 GCA_002332795.1 Anaerolineales bacterium UBA2029
GCCTCCTGTTCGAGAGGCGCTCAATGGCTGTCCGCCTTTGAAGGCCACAAGAGAGGACTCCCGCAATCCACAGACTCCGGGAGTCCCCCTGTGCTGTTCCGATAATTGGCCCGGCTATTGCGTCAGGATGTAGGCGACAATGTCATTCAGTTCCTGCTCGCTGAATTTTTCGCCGTAGATGGCGGGCATGATGTTGCTGAAGCCCTCCACCACATACGCGCCCGGCTCTACGATGGACTGATGCAGATACTCTTCTGCCGACAGCCCCGCCACGCGCGACGCAGCCCGTTCGCCCATGCCAGTCAGCGCCGGGCCTGCGCCATCCGCCGCCCCATGACATCCGCCGCAATTCTCGGCAAAGAGGCGCTCGCCATTGGCCGGATCAGCGGTCATCTCCGCTTCGGTTTCTTCTTCCTCTTCCTCAGCGGGTGGGGCGGCTTCTGCTCCGCCGGTTTCCGTCAGGATGTACGCCACCAGCGCCTGCAATTCCGCCTCGCTGAACTGCTCGCCGTAATTCTTGGGCATGATGTCTGGAAAGCCTTCCACGATGTAGGCGCTCGGCTGCACAATGGACTGATACAAGTATTCTTCCGCCGACAGGCCGGCCACTCGCGTGGCGGCGCGCGCACCCATGCCGATCAGCGCCGGGCCGGCACCATCGGCAGCGCCATGACAGGCTTCGCACTGCACAAACAGTTCCCTGCCCTGTGCCACCAGTTGTGCCGTGTCGGGCACTGCGCCACCTTCGGCCCCGGCGCCGCCTTCGGGAACAGTCACGGCGGGCGCAGGCGTCGCCTGCAACGCCTCGACCAGTTCTGGTTCCTCGCCCTTGGGCAGCGTGGGGATGGGCGTCAGGTCTTCGGCCAGGTCACCTCCGCTGCACGCCGCCAGACTCATCGCCACGATCAGTAGCGTCACTGCACCAACCGTACTTCGTTTGAACACGTCAACCTCCCTTTCCTTGCCGGGATCACTGGCTCAGGCTGCGCACGTAATTGACCACATCCCACGTCTCGCCGGGGCTGAGATTCTCCGCCAGGCTTGGCATTCGGTTCTTGCCCTTGGTGATCACCAGGAAAAGCTCCTGGTCCGAAAGCGACGCGGCGCGCTCTGCCAGCGAGGCGGGAATCTCTGGGAAGTACTTGCCCACTTCTGCCCCCTGCCGATCCCCTGCCAGGCCATGACACATGGCACAGTTGATTCCGAACAGCGCCTTGCCACGCTCCAGTGAAGTCGCCGTAGCGGGCAGGGGTCGGGTCGCTGGCTCTCCGGCGATGAGCACCGGCCCCTGGATGGGCACGGACTCAGCAGGCGCGGCTAGGCGCGGCCCTTCCTGCGCTCCCACAGAGACGGTGTCGGCCATGGTATTGATCCAGGGCACCTCGACGATGTCGTAGGAGAACAGCAGCGGGATTGCCAGCACCACAGCGCCGCCTGTCGCCACCGCGCCCCAGAACAGCAGGTGACGGATGCCTTGCGGCTTGAAGTTGGCCGCGTCTTCGCGCTGAATGACCCGCGCGTGATGCTTCTCGAAAACCCCGACGACTCGCTCGGCCACGTCCAGCGGCGCGCGCACCTCCACGCCGATATAACCGTCGGTGATGCGCTCGTCGTACATGCGCCGGGTGAGGATGGGGAAACGGTTCTGCAGCAGAAAGCCGATGAACGCCCCCAGCATGGTACACAACGAAATCAACTCGAAGAAGACAATAGCTGTCGGCGGGACGGGCGTCAGTTCCTGAAAGCCAACGTGCAGCCGGTAAATCTGTGGCGTGAGGAAGGTGATGAAGAACGCCAGCAAAGCCCCAACCGCCGCACCGCCCAGAGTGAACGGCAGAAACCACAGCCGCGCCGGTTTACGCCCGAAAATCCTGGCCGCATAGGGCACATGGGACATCACCGTGATCTGCTCGTCCCTGACGCCCAGCTCGCGCACCTCGTCCAGCACATCGGCGGTCGTCTCGACATTGTCAAACAGGCCCAGCAACATCAGTTCGGCCATGGTCTCCTCCTAGTGCACGTCTGTCCGCGTGGGGGCGATGGCCCGGCCTATCCGCCGCACCTGTTGCATGGCCTGCCCCTCGTATACTTCCCACACTGGAATGATCGGCACCACGCGCGTGAACAGCGCATAGAGCAGCCCCAGGAAAGCTAGCGTGCCAATGGTGACAGTCACCTCAGGCCAGTGCGGCGTATAGTTGACCCAGTTGAAGGGCAACTCGTTGCGCGAGAGCGACCCAGCCACGATCAGCACGCGCTCGATGTACATGCCGATCTGCACGAAAATGCCAATCACCAGCATGGCCGGTAGCGACGTGCGCACCCGCCGTGACCACAGCGTGGCCAGCGGTACCACAATGTTGCAGAACAACATCAGGTAGAACAGCGGGGCCAGGGGGCCGGTCAGCATGCGCTGAATAGCCTTCTCCATGGGCAGGTTGCCATACCAGTTGGTGATCCATTCGGCGAAGTAGAAGTAAATCCAGGCCAGCGTCAGGATGAGCAGGAAGATGCCCATGGCGTTGAAGTGCTCTTCGCGCAGGAAGTAGCCGAAGCGCAACGTCTTGCGGACGATGATCATCACGATGATCACCGCTGCTACGCCGGAGTAGAGCGCGCCCACCACAAAGAACGGGCCGAAGATGGCGCTGTGCCAGCCGGGTTGGATGGCCATGGACAGGTTCCAGGACACGCCAGTGTGTACTGAGAACATGACCGGGATGATCACGAAGCTGAGGATATTGCTCACGATCTCCAGGCGGTGCCATTCGTCTTCGGCTCCACGCCAACCCAGCGCCAGCGCGCCATAGAGTTTGCGCCGCCAGCCTGTCGTGTGGTCGCGCGCCATGGCAAAGTCGGGGATCAGCGCGACGAACATGAACAGCGTACTGCCGATGAGATACGTCGTGATCGCGGTCATATCCCAGAACAGCGCGGAGCGGAAGTTCGGCCACAGCTCGCGCTGATTGGGGATGGGGATCATGTAGAAGAGCTTCCACACGCTGCCTACATGAATGATCGGGAACAAACCGGCAATGGCCAGCCCGAACAGCGTGATCGTCTCTGCCGCGCGGGCAATCGGTCGCCGAAAGTCCATGCGCATCAGCCGCAGCGCCGCCGAGATGAATGTCCCGGCATGGCCGATGCCAATGAAATAGATCAGGTTGGCGATGTACGGTCCCCACATCACCGAGCGGTTCAGGCCAGTGATGCCCAGCCCGCTGATGATCTGAATGAACCAGGCCGTCAGGAAGGCCAGCGTCATTGCGCCCAGCCCGGCGATGATCACCCAGAAGCGCGGGCCGGTCTGCTGCATGGTATTCAGCACTACCTGATTGAGTTCCGCGGGCGGGCGCACGTCGAGCATCAGGTGCTCTTCGCGCCCGTGTGCCAGTTGATGAGCGAGACGCTCGTCCTCTGGATCGGGTTGCTCCCAGTAGGGGCCGGTGACCGCTTTACTCTCCAACATGCGTCTCACCCCCTTTCAGGTAATAGACTGCCGGTTCAGTACCCAGGTGCTCCAGCAACTTGAACTGCCGCTCGTGCGGGATCATCTTCGCCACACGGCTGTTCTCGTCCCACTTGTCGCCAAAGATCAGCGCCTCGGTGGGGCAGGATTGCACACAGGCCGGTTGGACTTCACCGTCTTCGAGCGGACGCCCCTCGATATTGGCCTGCTCACGAGCGCGGCGGATGCGCTGAATGCAGAACGTGCACTTTTCCATGACGCCGGGGCCGCGCACCGTGACATCGGGATTGAGTTGTTGTTCCAGCGGCGCATCGAAGTGCGGTGCCCAGAAGTTGAAGATACGCACGCGATAGGGGCAGTTGTTGCCACAGTAGCGCGTGCCCACACAACGGTTGTAGACCTGAACGTTGAGATTCTCCTCCACACTGTGGTAGGAGGCATACACCGGGCACACCGGTTCGCACGGCGCGTTGCCGCACTGCTGGCAGAACACCGGCAGAAAGCGCGCCTTGACGTTGGGGTATTCCCCTTCCCAATAGCGCTCGATGCGAATCCAGTGATTGGCACGCCCGGCCACGATCTCGTCCTCACTGGGAGACGGCACGTTATTCTCCGCATGACAGGCGACCACGCACGCCTGGCAACCTGTGCACTTGTCCAGGTCAACGATCATCGTCCACTTGTGTCCCTGCTGGCGTTCTTCAGCCATTCGTCACACTCCTGTCGTTTGCCATGATGACTATGTCAGCACAGGCTGCACCCTAAAACGGCACGTGCACGTCCGGCCCCGGATCAATGGTGCTTTC
>DDBP01000412.1 GCA_002332795.1 Anaerolineales bacterium UBA2029
CAATCTCGATCGTCGCGTCGAGACGGTGTTCCCCGTAGAAGACGAAGCCCTCAAGATACGGCTGTTTGACGAAATCCTGCGCATTTCCATGATGGACAACGTGAAGGCGCGCGAACTGCAGCCCGACGGGACCTACAAACGACTGCGTCCTGCCAAAGGAGAACCGGCCATTGACAGCCAGGCGTGGTTCATGGAAAAGGCGCGCACCGGTTACTCGTCTTCGGGATAGATGCGCAGCGTGTCCCCCTCAGTAACCATCTCTATCGTGCCCTGGCGATCGGTACGAAAAAGTTGCACAGAGCCAAGCTGTTGCAAGCGTTCCAGGGTTTCGGGCGCGGGGTAGCCAGCGCGTTCGGCCATCACCACTGCTATCTGAGGCGATACGGCAGCCAGAAAAGCCGGAGGATTCGCATCATCTGCACCGTATGACGGCAACACAGCAACGGTGCTGCCCAGATAGTGCCCCGACGCCAGTAATGCCCCAACCGCCTCCGCGGATAAACGCGGCGTGATCAGCAACGAAGCACTGCCATAACTGATCTTCAACACCAGGCCAGCTTCTTCGGCCTTGACCTCCGATTGTGCGGGGTAGGGGGCATAGAGCACTTCCAGATATACCCTATCGTCCGTCTCGATCCGTTGCCCGGCCACCAATGTTGTGCGGGCAACATGCTGTCTGTCAAGCGCCGCGTTCAGAGCTTGATAGGCGGAATCGGTGCTTTCCTGCGCACTGACAGCGACCAGGGCGACTTCGTAGTTTGCGAGTAGTGCGGGCAAAGCACCGATAGCTGACGACACGGGCTGAGTGGCGATCACCAAATCAAGGGTGCGATCCCAGGCGGGGAGCGCATCCCCGATCTCCTGGCGGAGGCGACTTGGGTTAGGGCCACCGTCCACCAGGATATGTGCCCCGCGCGGAGTCTGAAGCAGCACCGCGTGCCCGTGCCCTACGTCCAGAAACCACACATGCAGGCTGCCATCGGGTTGCGTGAGCGCCGTGTACCAGACCACAGCCAGTACGAGCAGCGCCGTCAATAGCACGCTGACGGTGCTCAGTTGGCGGCGGAGTCGTCGCCACAGTTCGGCGCGATCCTCTGGATGCTGCAGTTTCAGCCAGCCCAGGCCGAATAGTAGCGCATAGAACCCCCACACGATCGAAGAGGACAGGTGCGCCTCCACTGCAGCCCAGGGGAAATGTGCCAGCCAGCGCGCGATCTGCAGCGTGTAGGTCAGCGGCAGCCACACGCCCCAGGACACCAGCCATCCGAGCGGAAAAGCGAGCAAACCGGCAATCAGCGCGAGCCAGCCCAGCACCATGACCCAGGGTTGCGCGGGGACGATCAGCGCATTGGCCAGCAACGACACCAGCGAGAGCTGCCCGAAATAGAGCATGGCCAGGGGAGTGGTTGCGACCTGTGCGGCCAGACTGACGGCAAGCGGTTCGGAGAGCCAGGATGCCGCTTTCCGCGCCGTCTGCCGCGATAGCAATCGAGTCAGCAATCTTTCAAGCCCTTTGGTGAAAACATCCCCAAAGAGTATCAGTCCGGCGGTTGCGGCCACGCTCAACTGAAAGCCCACATCCCACAACAGCCCCGGATTCCAGGCGGACATGCCCCACACCGCGAAAGCCAGTGACGTGAGTCCATGTGCTTTGCGACCAGTCTGTGCGGCAAACAAGACCAGGCAGCCCATAACCGCTGCACGGACTACCGTGGGATCAGCTCCGACGAAGAGCGCATATCCCGCGACCCCGAAGGAGGTCAGCAGCCGCGCTCGACGTACGCCAAGGGTGGGGGTCAGCAGATTGAGCAGAACCTTGATGACGATGATGATATTTGCGCCGGAGATGGCGATGATATGAGCCGTGCCAGTGCGATTGAATGCCTCGCGGACTTCTGCAGGCAGTTCAGTATCAAGCCCCAACAAAATGCCGGAAAGGAGAGGAGCCTGCGGGCTGGGCAGCAGACGAGCGAGCGTCTCATGCGCCCGATTGCGCAGGTCGTAAAGTGCTTGAAACCAGACAGGCGCATCCTGGCGCTTGAGCACGTCAACACGCGCATAGCGCACCAGAGCGTACACACCGCGGCGGGCCAGGTAGTCGCGGTAGGAGAAGGTGTCGAATTCTGGAGGGGACAGCAGCTCACCGTGCACACGTACCCGATCGCCGTAGGCGTAGTCCCCGTAACGGGGAGCCTGAACCAGTACCAGCCCTTCGACATGCACTCGCCTGCTGCCAATCTCCAGACGTTCGACAGAAACTGTCAGGTTCACGTGAGTGTCGCGCACATCTGGTGTGCGCACAATCTTCCCCGTGAAGGTCTGATCCCCAGTGCCCACGTAACGCGCGATGTGCGCACCAGGCAAGGGGCGTTGTGCCCACGCCTGCCGTGCCACCCCGAACGCAAAGGCAGCGAGCACGACCAGGAGCAGGCGCATCGGGCGGCGCGTCCTGAACCACCAGGCAACCAACAGACTTACGCCGCCCAGTGCCAGCCAGATGAGCCAGGCTGTTTGCCTGTCGCAGGTGATGAGAATCCCCGCTACCCAGGCCGTTACCAGATAGATCAGTGTCACGGGGCCGTGCCCTTGTCCTCATCCAGATGCTGATGCTGGCGTGCCCACGCCAGCACGATCTGATAAGCCGCTTCGATCGCTTCGTCCAGCGACAGTGAAGTGGTATCCAGGTATACCGCGTCAGGGGCGCGGAGCAGGGGCGCAACGTCGCGCTGACTATCAGTCATGTCGCGCCGCCGCAGACCTTCGTAAATGGTCGCCAGGTCTGCTTCTTCCCCGGCCAGAAGACGCTGCCTGTAACGCCGCTCCGCGCGTTGCTCCAGCGTTGCGTCAATGTATATTTTGAGATCGGCGTCGGGCAAGACCACCGTCCCGATGTCTCGCCCGGCCATGATCACACCGCCGCGCGCCGCCAACGCGCGCTGAGCATCCAACATAGCCTGCCGCACGCCCGGATTAGCGGCGACGACCGACACGTGTGCGTCAACTTCCGGCGAGTGAATCTGCCAGGTGATATCCTCTCCGTTCACCAAAAGCGTGTACTGGCGACCGTCTTCGCGCAGATCGCCCGACAGATTGATCTCCGCAGCGCGGGCCAGAGCAGCGACGCGCTCCGCATCGGCGGGATCGATTCCCTGGCGCAACGCCAGCAAGGTGATGGCGCGATAGAAAGCACCGGTGTCTACGAAGAGATACCCCAATCTCTGTGCAACAGCGAACGAGACGCTACTCTTGCCCGATCCCGCCGGGCCGTCAACAGCGATGGTGCGCGGTAGCCCCAAAGCAAATCTCTCCTGTTACAGTGCAGGCTGCCAACAGCCACAACTATAGCGCAACGTTGAGGGATGGCGAACCCTCTTTTCTGTTGATCAGCGCAGGCTGGCAGTGCTTGTATCTCACGATTGCGACAGAATCGCTCTCTTGGTTACAATGCAAGCATGAAAACAACAGGGCGTAGTCAATTCATTGTACGTGCTCTGCAGTCCGAAGCCGACCTGGTTGAGTGCCTGGCGCTGGACCACTCGTACCAGACCGAGCAAGTCTGGCAAATGGACTTGCGCGAAGACCGGGGCGAAATCGTGGTGCGCCTGCGGCCAGTGCGCCTGCCACGCACCGTTGTCGTGGAGTATCCGCGCGACGCTGCCGCTCTGGCGCACCTATGGAAACGGCGAGATTGTTTCCTGGTAGCAGAAGCGCAGGGAATCATCCTGGGTTATGTGAACGTGCGCATCACACCTTCGGAGAAGTCCGCCTGGATCGAAGACCTGGTGGTCGGTGCGCCATTCCGCCGTCACCGGATCGGAACCGCGCTACTGGAGCAGGCTGCAGAGCATGCCCTGGAACGAGACATCCAGCGGCTAACCCTGGCCGTGCAGACCAAGAACTATCCAGCGATTGCCTTCGCCCAGGCCAACGGCTTTGTCTTCTGTGGCTACCATGACCACTATTACGCCAACAGCGACATCGCCCTTTTCTTCGGTAAGAGCCTGCACTGATCCCTGGCAGGTACGGTGGGGGACATGACATCCGACGAACTGATCGCCCTCTTGCAGTTGATCAGTGAAACGCTGGCGGCGACGATCGTGATCGTCGCAGTGTCCATCTTGCTGTACAACCTGGCCCGCAACACGCGCGACCGCGTGACACGGACTTCCAGCCTGGTTCTGTTGTGCGTCATCTTCGTCTACGTGGGCGACGTGTTCATTGCGCTGGAGCCGGATAAGACCTACCTGGATACCTGGCTGCGTTTCCAGTGGGTCGGCATCGCCTTCGTACCAGCCACGCTCCTGCATCTGTCCGATGCGTTGCTGGCGACTACCGGTCGCCCCTCGCGAGGACGGCGGCGCGCTGTGATCCGCCTCGCCTATGTGCTCAGCGCGGCGCTAACCTGGCTGGCCGCATTCACCGATTCCGTCATCGTCGGCCCCGCCTCGCCAGACCTGCCGCACATGAAAGCCGGGCCGGTGTTCCCGCTTTATGTGGCATACCTGATCGCCGCCGCAGTGCTCTCCATCATCAATGTGGTGCGTGCCCGGCAGCGCTGCCTCACCCGTTATACGCGACGGCGCATGACCTATCTGCTCTCAGTGTTCCTGACGCCAGCCTGGGGTATTTTCCCCTACTCGCTGTTGGGACGGCTTGGCTCCGAGCAGGATATTCCCCTGCTCGTCGTGATCAATCTGGCCAACCTGGTCGTGATGCTCATGCTGATCTTCATGGCGTATCCGCTGTCCTTCTTCGGCTCGGAGCGTCCCGACCGGGTGGTAAAGTCACAACTGGTGGAATTCATGCTGCGCGGGCCATTCACCGGCGCGGCAGTGCTGGCGGTGATCCTGTTTGTGCCGCGCGCCTCGAACGTGCTCGGCCTGGATGGCGACGCTATCATGCCGTTCTTTGCGGTGGCCACGGTGCTGTTCCTGCAGTGGTCTATCACGCTGATTCTGCCCTGGCTGCAACGCTGGCTGATCTACACGGAAGACCAGCAGAAAGCGCAGTGGATCCAGCGCCTGAGCGAGCGACTATTGACTCAGGCCGACGCTGCGCAGTTGCTGGAATCGATCCTGGCGGCTATCTGCGATAACCTGCGCGTGCCAACGGCCTTTGTGGCTCGTGTTGATTCAGAGGGAGCGCAGCTTGTGCAGGTCGTGGGCGATCTGGCCCCGTCCAGCGAGGCGTTGGCCTCACCAGAGCTATCGAATATCGTGGCCGAGGGCGAACAAGAAGACAGCGCCGGGCTGCCACGCTATGGCTCGATCTACCTGTGGCGCTCCTATTGGCTGATCCCTTTGCGCCGTACCTATCAGGCAGAGAACGGGCCGCGCTCTTCTTTGATCGGCGTGCTGGGCATTTGGGCGCGCGCCCCACAGCCCGATCTCGATCCTGAAGAACGGATGATACTGGCCGCGCTGACCAGACAGGCAGCGCGCGTCCTGGAAGGGGTGCAGCAGCAGTCCGAAGTATTCGTCATCCTGGAAGGGCTGGCCTCGCAGATGGAGTTCATGCAGCAACTGCGGGGGCAGTCGCGCTACGGCCATGTGAAGGCGCTGCCCGAACCAGACAGCAGCCCCATCTCCACGCCAGAATTCCAGAACATGGTGCGCGACGCCTTGCGCGATTACTGGGGCGGCCCCAAGCTGACCGAAAGCGAACTGCTCAAACTCAACGTGGTGTGGAAGGAGATGGAACAGAATCAGGAGCGAAACCCTGTCCGTGCGCTGCGCACCGTGCTGGCCCAGGCGATCGAGAATCTCCGCCCCGAAGGTGAACGCAACCTGACCACCACCGAATGGATTCTCTACAACATTCTGGAAATGCGCTTCCTGCAGGGGCGCAAAGTACGCGATGTGGCGCTGCGCCTGGCTATGAGCGAGTCCGATCTGTACCGCAAGCAGCGCATTGCCATTGAAGAGGTAGCGCGGCAGATTGAGGCGATGGAGCGGCAGGCCATTGCTGAACGTCGCCGTATCAGCGGACTAAACGGCGGTACTAGCTCGTTTGACAATGATTCGCAGCCTTCATTATAATGAGCACGCTTCGAGTGGTGATCGTCCGATTATTACAGGAACTGGCATAGCCGTCGCTGCCGTTGGTAGTCTCTCTGGTTTGTTGAACAAGTGTTGAAACAGGTGGAGAAAGATATGTCTTCAGAGGCCCGCTATCAAGGCTCTGCGCCCCCGTTACCACCGGACGAGGCGTATTGGGAAGCACTGTTACGAGAAGTGGATCGCCCCGCTGTAGGAGGCCCGTCCCG
The DNA here is from genome assembly GCA_002332795.1 of Anaerolineales bacterium UBA2029. GTDB lineage: Bacteria > Chloroflexota > Anaerolineae > Aggregatilineales > Aggregatilineaceae > UBA2029. The sequence goes on from DDBP01000412.1 coordinate 6,266, forward strand.
CGAGTCGCGATTCGCCTGGGATGGCGACCCGACTCTGACACCGGCGTCTCCTGCTGATCAGGGGCAGATCGGTGGCCCATCGGCAGATTGGGAACAGGCCCAGCAGGTATTTGACACCGATACCACGGTGGAACTGAAGGTGATTGGCTGCAACCGAGGCGGACTCCTGGTGGCCTGGAACAGCCTGCGCGGATTCGTACCGGCCAGTCAGTTGGTGGATTTCCCCGCGATCGCCGACAGCCCGGCCCGGCGCGAAGCGCTGGCACGACGAGTGGGGCAGAATATCCGCGTGCGTGTCATCGAACTCAACCGCGCTCAGAACCGATTGATCTTGTCGGAGCGGGCCGCACAGGTTCAGCCCGGCACACGCGCTTCAGTCCTGCAAACTATCAAACCAGGGGATATTTGCCGGGGGCAGGTGACCAATTTGTGTGATTTCGGGGTATTTGTTGACCTCGGCGGATTGGAAGGACTCATTCACATCAGCGAGCTAAGCTGGGGACGTGTCGGGCATCCCGCCGATCTGCTCAGGCGCGGCGACGAAATAGACGTGTACGTGCTCAGCGTTGACGTGGCTCAGGAACGAGTCGCGCTCAGCCTTAAGCGGCTGCGCCCCGACCCCTGGCAAACGGTAGAGGAACGGTACCAGGTGGGACAGATGGTCGAGGGTGTCATTACCAATGTGGTGGACTTTGGGGCCTTTGTGTGTATCGAAGAGGGTCTGGAAGGGTTGATACATGTCTCAGAGCTAGCCGAAGGCCATTTTCTGCACCCGCGTAACGTGGTACGCGAAGGAGATACCGTGCGAGCGCGTATCATCAACATAGATGGGCGCGGGCGACGGCTGGGACTTAGCCTCAGGCGATAAGTACAGTTGAATTGTCCCTTGGTGAGGCGCGCATCACAGAACATGCCGCCTCCCTTGTTTGAATTGCCTGATCCGTCCTTGAGACGACTTGCAGCCCCCCCTCACGCCAGTGCTTCAGGAGTAAACTGACCGATGAAATGGTACACCCAGGCATTGTTCAGCACCTACAGCATTGTGGCCCGCGACAACGAAACAGGTCAGCTTGGCGTGGCTGTTCAGACCCATCAGATGTGCGTTGGCGCAGTCGTGCCCTGGCTGGCACCCGGCGTCGGAGCCATTGCCACACAGTCCCTCACCAACATTTCCTTCGGCCCCATCGGGCTAGCCATGTTGAAAGCTGGCGTGCCCGCCCACAAAGTGGTCGAAGCGCTGGTGGCTTCCGACGATAACGCTCAGGTGCGGCAGGTGGCCGTTGTGGACGCCGCAGGTCGTGTGGGAGCATGGACAGGCCCTGGATGCATTCCAGAAGCGGGCCATCACATTGGCGAGGGGTACAGTGTTCAGGCAAACATGATGACGGCCTCGACCGTAGTCCCGGCGATGGCCGATGCTTATGAACGCGCCCAGGGAGACCTGGCCCAACGTATGCTGGCTGCTCTGGAGGCCGCACAGGCAGAAGGCGGCGACATCCGAGGGATGCAGTCGGCTGCTTTGAAAGTCGTAGACGGCACGCTCAATCCGACCTGGCCATATATCTACGATCTGCGCGTGGACGAGCACGAAGAGCCGGTGCGAGAACTCGCCCGGCTGGTGCGGCTGCGTCACGCGCAACTGGTGGAGCAGCAAGGTTACGAGGCGCTGGAGCAGGGCGATCGCGAGCGCGCGCTCTCCCTGTGGGCCATGGCCCGCGCCGAAGCGCCAGAGCTGGAAGAGCTGCCTTTCTGGCAGGCCATCACCCTGGCCGACGATGCTGGAGATGCGCAGGCGGGCGCGGACTTGCTCCTCCCAGTTCTGCGCAACGATCCCCGCCGCGAACACTGGCTCGACCTCATCGCCCGCCTGCAGCAATGCGGGCTGATCAAGCGCAGCGGAGCCGGAGACGAACTCCTGAGCCTGCTGCGCTGAGACATGCCCGCAGAAAACGTCCGTGACAGGGGATGAGCCGTGTCCGGTCAGCCGGCCTTTTCTCTCAGAAAGGCTCTGGCGGCTGCCTGTACCATGCTCACCATGCCCATCAGCCCCTGACCTTTGCCCATGGAAATGTCGTTGCCGAAGAGGCGCAGCACGATGTCTGGCGACACGGCAGCGACCTGTTCGACGGGCGCGCCAGATAGAGTCGCATCCAGGATGGCGGCCAGAGCCATCGCCGACAGGCCCTGGGGGTTTTCCACAGCAAAGTAGAACTGAAGCGTGCCGTCCTCGCGCGGACAGGCCCAGACAAAGGCCTCCGATTCGCAGTACGGCACACGCCGTTCCTCTGGATAAGGAGGAACCGCGACCCAGGAAGGCACGGGTTTGAAGCGATCCGCCCAGTCAATGAGCAACTCCGCCCGTTCTGCGCGAGAAGTGACAAAAGCGAAATCGGCGAGTACTTCAGCCAGGGCGGCTGGATAGTCTGTCATACTCATCGCTCAACGCTCGATGGGCACATTGACCAGGTTGCCCCATTCAGTCCAGCTACCATCATAGTTGCGTACGCGCTGATAGCCCAATAGATAGGTGAGCACGAACCAGGTGTGACTGCTGCGCTCACCGATACGGCAATAGACGATGACGTCATCGTCGGGGCGCAGGCCCTGTTCGCCTTCGTAGATGGCTCGCAGCGCATCAGCCGGCTTGAACGTGCCATCCTCCGGATTGATAGCCCGGCTCCAGGGCACATTCACCGCGCCAGGAATATGCCCGCCCCGCAATGCTCCTTCGTTGGGATAGTCGGGCATGTGCAGGCGCTCACCGCTATATTCGGCTGGACTGCGCACATCTACCAGCGGCTTGCGCGCCTGCACATGGGCCAAAACCTGGTCGCGGAAAGCACGAATGGTGGCGTCGTCGCGCTCCGGCGCGCGGTAAGTGGTCGGGGGATAGGACGGCTTCTCGCGAGTCAACGGACGCTTTTCCAGCTCCCACTTGAGCCGTCCGCCATCCATGATCCGGGCATTGCGATGACCGAAGAGCTGAAAGACCCAGAAGGCATAAGTCGCCCACCAGTTGTTCTTGTCACCGTAGAATACCAGGGTGGTCTCAGGAGTCACACCGAGACGCGACATGAGCGCCTCGAAGCCCTCGCGCGTCAGGTAATCGCGCCGCACTGGATCGTTGAGATCGGCTGTCCAGTCTACCTCGACTGCACCAGGGATGTGACCAGAAGCGTAGAGCAGGGGGTCTTCGTTCGATTCGATGATCCGCACGGCGGGATCATGCAGATGGGACGCCACCCAATCGGTTGACACGAGAACTTCAGGATGCGCATAGCCTCGACGCACGAACTCATCCATAGTCACATCCTCCGTCAATCAGGCTGAGCCAACAGGAAACTTGTGTCCGGATAATATTATAGATGATTTTGATAAAAATTCAGCAAGATCGCGAAGGAGACACGAGCAGGCGGGTTGCGGGGTCGCAGGTGCTACCGTACAATGACGACAGACATCCGGTGACAAGCGGAGGCAAAAGATGATGCACAGGGTACTGCGTGCAGTCCTGGCTATTTGCCTTACGGGAATGCTGTCGGCAACAGGCGTTGGGCAGCCTGCAAGCAAAGCCCAGGCCGCTCCGCTGCGGCAAGAAACCCCAACCCGCCTGATCTACGGGCAGACAGTAGACGGCAGTCTTGGTCCAGAACAGCCGAGCGCCTTCTTTGTCTTCACCGGGCGGGCAGGCGACACGGTAACGGTGACGCTGATCGTCACCGGAGGCGCGCTCGATCCCTTCCTGGTGCTCAACGACATGGCCCGCACTCCCCTCGCCGTTGACGACAACGGGGCAGGGGGGCTGGATGCCCGCCTGAGTTATGTTATACCTGCCGACGGAGATTACATCATCCAGGCCACACATGCAGGGGGCATCATCCCGCCGGAGGGCGGCAGCTACACGTTGAATCTGACCGCTGTGACTGAGACTGCGCCACCAGAAGAGTCAGCAACAGGCGCAGTGATCACCTCAAACACCCCTCTGCTTGCGCCCCTGATGACTGGAACGACACTCAGCGACTCCCTCACCCGTCAGACTCCGTTGCGCCTGTACTGGTTTGAAGGTCGCGCCGGAGACCTGTTGGTCGTCATGCCTCAGCAACTGGCTGAATTCCAGCCTTTGCTGGCCCTGTACGACAGCGCCTTCAGGGAAGTTGGGCGGGCTGTGCCAGGGGCAGCGTTACGGCTGCTTTTGCCCGACGACGGTGTGTACTTCCTGACCGTTGCTCTGCCCCTCACCAGCAGCCTGGGCGGGACCTTCACGCTGACCGCAGAACTTGGCGCTGGACTGTCCGTTTCCGAGGACGGAGCGATTGATATCGAATACGGGGCCAGTCAACAGGGTAGTATCAACGACAGCGCTCCTCAAGTCACCTATCGCTTCTATGGCTCGGCGGGCGACACCGTGACCGTACGGATGAGCCGCGCGGGCGGAGACTTGAACTGCTATCTTTACCTGTTCACTACCAGCGGGCAGATGCTGGCTGAGAGTAGCAACGTGACAGGTGACGGCACGGCAGAAATCGTGTATTCCCTGCCCGCAGATGGATCGTACCTGATAGCGGCCACCAGAACGGGAGCGGCAGAAGGTACATCCAGCGGTACGTTTCTGCTGGAACTACGCTCCGATGCCGTGCCACCGGAGATTGCGCCTGCCTCTGAACCGGTGTTGCCGCCCGATTATGCGCAGTTGCCCTTGCTTGCCTATGGCGACACCGTCCAAGGGGAAATCACGCCTGACAAGTTCATGGATGTGTACGTCTTCCTGGGACATGAAGGCGAGCCGATCACCGTCGAAATGAAGAGTCTGAACGCAGGCACGTCAGCTACTGCTCTTGATCCATTCCTGGTGCTGCTGGACGATCAGCGCATTCCCCTGGCCGAGCACGACGACATCGTCGAAGGAGTGGAGCGCGACGCCCGCCTGGAATTCACGCTGCCGCGCACAGCGTACTATGCGATCGTTGCCACACGCTTTGACCAGGCAGGGGGCAACTCCACCGGTCCCTATAGTCTGACCCTCTCCGGCCCAGGACAGCGTACGCCAGCCACTGCCGGAGAAGCGAGCACATCCCCGCTCGCGCGACTGAAAGCCACGCCGCTGATCTCCGATGAACCAATACAGGCGGTGTTCGAGAGCGCAGCAGCCCTGTACACCTTCACCGCCTTCGCCGGGTCGCTCGCCGATATCGCGGTGACGGCTGACGCCGGAACAGATATCCTGGTCATTCTGGCCGACGAGACACTCAATGAAATCCGTTCGAGCAACACTGGAGCACTCACCGGTATCGAGATTCCCAAGACGGGGCGATATGCCGTCCTGGTAGCGCCGCGCTTCGGCCCTGCGGACGAGCCAGGGAAAGGCTACATGATCGCCCTGGCCCTGGCCGGTACGACAGAAGAGGGAGAAACAACAGCGGCAGGGGGGCGTCTGTTGGTGTACGGAGATCTCGTCAATGGAGCTATTGACGACGACACGACCAGTCAAACATACACCTTCGCGGGACTGGCGGGAGAGACGGTTCAGATCACCATGAAGGCTTCCAATGGTTCGACTCTGGATTGTTACCTGGAATTGCAGACGGCTGATGGCACGGTGCTGGAAGCGAATGATGATATCGTGGCAGGCCAGGTGCGCGACTCGCGTATCGTGGCGGAGTTGCCGGCTGATGGTACCTATGTGATCGTGGCATCCAGGTACCAGGGGCCAGATGCAGTACCGACCAGCGGCACCTATGAATTGCTGCTGGAACGTGTGGACAACAAAGCCCTCATCGGCGTCAGCCCTGTCCTGGTGCCCATCGCCTACGGTCAGACACTGTCCGGCGAGATATCGGACGAGCAATATCTGCTGTTCTACGTTTTCGACGGCGCGGCAGGCGACACAGTCAGCATACAGGTCGCGCACACCAGCGGCAATCTGGATACAGTGCTGCATTTGTACCGGGCAGAGGGTGCTCAGTGGGTGGAGATCGCCAGCAATGACGATAGCCCCACCGGAGGCACCTTCGAGCCGATGCTCAGCCGCGTGATCTTGCCTCAGACTGGCAAGTATCTGATCGCCGTTCACCGCTACGGCCTCGACCGGGAAGCCGGTACAGGCACTTTCACCGTCACGCTGACCCAGGAGACTCCGTAAGCGCTGACCCGGTTCAGAAGCGGACACGTGATGATACTGGCCCTTAAGGTGAGGCGGGCAGGACACAGAATGGTCAGACAGGCGCTGGCTACAATGCTGCTCATTCTGGGGACTGCGGCGTTTCCGGTGTTCTCTGCTCACGCTGACAGACTGCCCCAGAGCAGCACCGAGTTGCGTTTGGGCGAGCCGGTGCGTGGCACGATCAGCAGTGAGTCACCGCGCCAACTGTATTCCTTTGCCGCACAGCAGAGTGATGTGATCACCGTGCGCATGAGCCGCCTTTCGGGCGATCTCGACCCTATGCTGATCGTGTCCGACGAGGCTGGCTCGATCCTGGCTGTGAGTGATGACGACGGCGACCGGACTGATGCCCTCGTCGAATTCCAAGGCCTGCCGTCCGACGGACGATACTTTGTGATTGCCACGCGCTTTGGGCAGGAGCACGGCGTCACCCAGGGCGAGTATTCGCTGCTCGTCGAGCGAGCAGGAAACAGCCTGGTGGTGACCAGCACGCTGGCCTATGGATCGCAGGTGTTGGGACGAATCAATGCGCAAACCCCGCTGGCTTTCTATTTCCTGAACGCTCAGCGGGGCGACGTGATCACCATCACCATGCGCCGCACGTCGGGCACGCTCGATCCTCACCTCGACCTGGCCACTGTGGAGGGACTGATATTGGCCTCCGACGACGACAGCATGGCCGGAGGCAGCACGCTGGACGCGGCGATCACTGACTTCACCGTGCCGCAGACAGGGCTTTATCTGGTCGTTGCCACACGCTTTGGGCGCGAGTCGGGCAACACAGAGGGCAGCTACGTACTGTCTGTGTCCCAGACTCCGCCTGAGTCGCTTGGCACGGAGCCGGGTAATGCGCGGTTGATAGACTATGGAACTACGGTCACCGGCAACATAGACGATACTGTGCCCGTGCGCTATTTCCGCTTCGAAGCGCAACGCGGTGACGTGATCGCGGCGACGCTGACGCGCCAGGACGGATCGCTCGATCCCTTCCTGCAGATACTGGACAGCTCTCTCAATGTGGTAGCCGAGGACGATAACAGTGGAGAGAACAAGGGCGCTCGCATTGCCGCCGTCGCCCTTCCTCAACAGGGCGTCTACTATGTGGCCGCATCGCGACATGGCGGGGCAGAGGGGCAGACCGAGGGCACCTTCACCCTCACGTTGAGCGGACGCCCCGGCCTCACCAATGGGCGATCGCTGGAGATCATGTATGGGGCCACGGTGAGCGGGCAGATTTCCGATCAGCACTACGCGGAAGAATATGTCTTTGTCGGCCAGCAGGGAGACGTGATCCGCATCATCATGGAACGTGTCACCGGAGACCTCGACCCCCTGGTGACCCTCTACGATAGTGAGCGCAAGCAGATCGCCTTCGACGATGATAGCGGCGGGAACCAGAACGCTTTGCTCGACCGTTTTGTACTTCCTGCCGACGGCATGTACATTCTGCTTGCTTCTCGCTACGACCAGATCAGCGGGACTACCAGTGGCGCCTATCTCCTGACGCTTGAACTCATTCGATCTGGGCGCTAACTTGCCTTCACCGTCGCTTGCCAGGACAACTCTGCCATGACCTCACCATCAGCCGGGCTGAGCGCAAAAGGAGCCGTTCCTTTCTGGCGTACCCTGTTGTATTCGCTGGGCAACGCTGCCGGTCTGCTGACCTACACCACCTTCAACGCTTTCATCCAATACTTCTACACCGACGTGAAGGGGTTGCCGCCCAACTGGGTCGGGCGGGGATGGTTCGCCTTTGGACTGTGGAATGCTGTTAACGATCCAGTGGCTGGCTGGATTTCCGATCGCACCAGTACGCGCTGGGGGCGGCGGCGCTTCTACATCGGCTTGCTGGCCATCCCTACTGCCATCGCCTTCGCGCTGGTCTGGCTGCCCCCTCTGGATGCGTCCAATCCCTCTGCACTGATGGTCTATTTCCTGGTCATCATCAGTCTCTACGATCTCCTGCAGTCCATCGTCACCCTCAACCAGGACGCACTATTCCCTGAGATGTATCAGGACACTGCCGACCGGGCGACTGGAGCCAGTACGCGGCAACTGGTGGGATTTGTGGTAGGCAACGGCATGGCCGTAGCGCTCACGCCAACCGTCTATGGCACGCTGGGTTGGGATGCGCTGGCGATCCTGTGGGGGGCACTGGCAGCCCTGATGTACTTCCTATCGCTGCTGGGCATCCGTGAGAATCCCGCCTTCGCCAGGCAAGAGCGCCCCTCATGGCGGGCACAGATGCGCGTTGTCTTGACCAACCGTACCTTCCTGATCGTGCTATGCATCAACTTCATGACGCGCTTCATCATCGCCGCCATCGTCGCCGCCATGCCCTTCTATGCCGACTACGTCCTGCGCATCAGCGAGACTCAGCTCACGCAACTGCTGCTGGCACTATTCGGCACGTCTGGAGGTTCTGTGCTCATCTGGCAATTCATCATTCGCCGGACGGGTACCCGCAAGGGCATGATGCTCTCTATGGGCATCGCGGCAGTATTTGCCCTGCCGCTGCTGCTGACTTCGAGCCTGTACGCAACAGCCCTTGTCCTGGTCTTGCTGGGCCTGGCCATTGGAGGAGTGGTGCTGGGGCCAGATATGCTCTTCGCCGAAGTGGTGGACGAGGACTACGCCAAGACGCACGTGCGGAGAGAGGGGACGTACCGGGGACTGTTGGGCTTCATCTACCGCTTTCCGCCCGCGGTCGCTGGCCTGCTGCTGGGAGAAGGACTGTCTCTGGCAGGCTACGATGCAGACCTGACTGCTGATACGCAGCCGGAGGCTGTGATCGCCGTGATCCGCGCCTTCACAGCCTTCCTGCCCTTGCTTGCTCTGATCCTGGGTATCCTTTTGCTGGCAAAATACCCGCTACACGGCGAATACCTGCACACCATTCAGAGAAAGGTAGCAGCGCTGAACAGGCAATCCGAAGCGGAGCTTTCCTCGACAGCGGGCGCTGTACCAGACATGACGGCGGGTAGCGACTAGCTATTGCCACCCGGCAAAAGGGTGCTGCACCGCCAGTCGCCGCGTTGCACAGGGTCACAGTGAAACGTCGTCCTCAGGAAAAGCGTCCTCTTCTTCGCGTTTGATCTTGGGCTTGCGCCTGTCGGACGGACGCTCTGGGACGATCAACATGAGGATCAGGTAGATCACCAGCCCTGAACCGCTGCTGAGGAGAGTCAGGGCAACAAAAGCGAGACGCACCAGGGTCGGGTCAACGTCGAGATATTCGCCGATCCCCCCGCACACACCGGCAAACATGCGATCCTGAGTCGAACGATAGAGGCGCTTCTGAGTATTCATGACACGGCTCCCCACAGTCTGTCGGGCTATCTCTATCGTGTAATACGCGCGCTGCCGGTTATAGTTGCACGCACGGCGCTCAATGATGGCCAAGATGGGCGTGCTTTTCTCCGTATGCTTTCAACCTGGCCAGTTGCTGAAACATGAACGCGAAATGCAAGAGTTCCAGCCCAAGGTTGAAAAGAGAAGCCAGGGGGCCATAGCCATATCCCCGCCGACGCACCAGCAGCCGTGTGCTGCCATCGCGGCGGCGCTCCAGCAGGTAGGCATACGTCACGTCCTGGTGATGCCTTAGCGGCAGGGACAGGTTGAAGCCGCCAAACACGAGCAACCGCCCCGGCTCCACTGCCAGAATCTGGAAACCGCCATCCATGCTCTGCCCCACCTGGGGCGGCTCTAAATCCTGGCGAAGGAAATTCACGCTGGGAATGCCCTGGTTCTTGAGCACGTCCAGGCCATAGTAGCCGGTGAGAGCGCGCCCCATCTGAGCGATCCAGGGCCAGATCGCTTCTGGAGGGGCATCAATGTTGACGGCGTGAGTGGTTTCGAAATTGGGGTGAGGGATATGTTCGTCGCCGGGCAGACGGCGCTGCGCCTCGCCCAGGCGAGTACCCCATTTGCGCAACTGAGGCCGCGCAAAGAAGTAATACGCGCCCAGAGCTACCACGACCAGATTACGTGCTGAAACCCGGCACGTCACCTTGCCTTTGCCCAACGAATACCATCTCCTTTGCTGCACCAACGCTCACTGTGAGGGAACTATACCCCTGTGAGCAGGTCTGAGCAAGGGCGATGCAATGTACCTGGCACCAGGTTGCCCTGTAGCGGAGCACAGGACTAAGTGAATTGCGTACATTATCACTCGCCAGTACAATGGAAGTAGCTTGCCGGTTCAAAGGGGAAGAACGGGACATGTCAACTCGACGATTCCACGACGATATGGCGGATCGCCCCGCTACAGGGCCACGTCCGGCAGAGCCTGGTGTGCCGCGCGTTTCCGAATCCGAGGCCGGGCAAATAGACGCTACGCGACAGCCGCGTGTGACACCGCGTGGAAGAGCCAGCCGTAACACCGCTCATATGCCACGCACGCTGGCCCAGGTTCTTTCTGAAGCCAACGACATGGTCGTGCGCGGTGACTTGACGGAATACGTCCCCCTTCCAACAGGTTTTGATCCCCTGGACGGTATGATCGGCGGCGGGCTGCGCAAGACAGAACTGGTGTTGCTGGGAGGGGCGCAGGGCATTGGCAAGACCATTGCCACGCTGCAGATCGCGCGCAACATCGCCATGCGCAGCGGACAGTTCGCGTTCTACCTGTCCTATGAGCACACCGAAACGCACCTGATGAACCGCCTGCTGTGCCTGGAAAGCATCAATCCTCCCGAAATTGACCTGAAGAACGGCGTGCGGCTGAAAGACCTCTACGACATCATCATCGCCGAGCGGGCCAAGAGCACCCTGCGCGGCGGTGCGGACGGACAGGGATCGCTGCAAACCATTCTGCGCGAAAATGCGCGGACGGCCATGGCACTGGCGCGCATGAATCGCTACGCCGATCGCCTGATCCTGGTCAAGGCCAGCCCCGCGGTTACCACGCTGCGTGCCATCCGCGAGATGACCGCGCGGCTATGCGATGCGACCGGTGGCAACGTGACCGTTTTCGTGGACTATCTGCAAAAGGTGGCGATTCACCCGGAGCGGGCCACCGATGAAGCCGAGAAGGTGACCATCGTGGTCGAAGGGCTGAAGGACACGGCGCTGGCTCTCGGCGTGCCCGTGTGGGCTATCGTAGCTGCCGATCGCGAGGGTCTCAAGGCTAACCGGTTGCATTTGTTCCATCTGCGCGGTAGCTCGGCGCTGGACTACGAGTGCGATATCGCCATTATCATGAACAACAAGTACCACATCCTCTCCAAAGAGCATGTAGCCTTCAATCCCTATCAGGCACGGCAATACCGCGATTGGGTAGTATTCACCATCGAGAAGAACCGGGCCGGGCGTGCCATGCAGGATATGGAATTTCAACTGCACGCCCCCTATTTCGCCTTCGACCCGCGCGGTCAGCGTGTCCAACAGCAACTCATAGACGACAAGATCATCGAGAGTTGAGCGAAGCCTCACTGTCTCCCCAAAAAAGAAAAGGCACCTGTGGAGGTGCCTTTATCGTTTGCAGCACGGGGGATCACTGTTCTGCACGCAGGCGAAAATGATACAACTGCGAGAGCTGCCTCACCTGCTGCTCGGCACGGTAGCTGCTGCGCACCAGCGGGCCAGATTCCACCCACTTGAAACCACGGTCGAGCGCGATGCGCTTCAGTTCGGCAAATTCATCGGGATGGTAGTAGCGGGCAATGGGCATGTGTTGCTTGCTGGGCTGTAGATACTGGCCGATCGTCAGGATATCCACCCCCCAGCTTGCCAGGTCTTCGATGACCTCGACTACTTCGTCGAAAGTCTCACCCAGCCCTACCATGATCCCGCTCTTGGTGAGCACCAGGGGATCGAGTTCCTTGGCGTTGCGCAGAGTTGCTTCAGCCCATTCGTAACGATCCTGCGGCTGAACCTGGCGGAACAATCGCGGTACGGTCTCCACATTGTGGTTGAGGATCTCCGGCTGCGCATCCATGACGATCTTGAGCGCATCGCGGTTGCCCTTGAAGTCGGGAATGAGCACTTCGATGCTGCACCCCGGCTGAACCTGACGGATGCGCCGGATGACCATGGCAAAGATAGGCGCGCCACCGTCGGGCCGTTCGTCGCGGTTCACACTGGTGATGACCACATGGCGCAGGTTCATCGCCTTCACCGACTGCGCAATCCGGTTCGGCTCCTGCCAGTCCAGCGGGGCAGGGCGTCCGGTCTTGATGTCGCAGAAGCGGCATGAGCGTGTGCAGGTGTCGCCCATCATCAAGAAGGTCGCTGTGCCCGCTCCCCAGCATTCGCCCATATTGGGGCAGCGGGCCTCTTCACAGACGGTGTGAAGTTGTTTGCTGCGCATCAAACCGCGCACCATCTCATAGGTGTCGCCGCTGGGAGCGCGCACCTTGATCCATTCCGGGCGCCGCTTGGGGCGCTCTTCGTTCAGCACACCAATTTGATCCGGATGAACAGGTTCTACCACCAGCCTTCTCCGTGTTAGACAGCTACACATACCACAGACCAGCCAGATTATAGCGCGCCTGGCGGCAAACGCCGAAGCGGGCACAGGCCAAACGCGGGGAAAGCGTGCGACAAAGCGGTAGCCGATTGCGTTAAGCGACGCTATGATAACCTGCAATGAGGAGAGCATGGGATCGAAACGATACGCTCAACTTGCTATAGTCATACTTGCCGTGCTCCTGTTAATCGCGTGTGCGCCTGAGCCTCATGGTGATTCGGCAACTGCCGCGCCAGAGACCCAGACAATCATCTCGCAGGCGGCAAGCATCACGCCTGTACCGTCCCTTGTTCCTACAGCATCTCCTTCGGCTGTGCCGCCGGCTACTGTCATGTCAGACGCTCATGCCTGCAGCGCGAGCAACATAGCCTACGAGATTGAAGCCACCCTGGATTGGCCTGGCCAAAGCCTCGCAGTGGAACAGACGCTGACTTTCCTCAACGATACCGGGCACTCTCTGGACACCCTGGTGCTGGCATTTCCGGGAACTGTGGCGCCCGAAGAGTTGACTTTGAAGCGCATTGCGCTGGGAGACTCAGCCCTGCGAGACTACATCCTGAACGGCCAACAACTCGTCCTGCCCTTGCCCAGCCCTCTGCCTCCGGCGGAAGTCGTGCAGGTGAAGCTGCGTTTTGACCTCTCTATTCCGCCGATTCGCTCAGGGTACCGGCACGGCCATTTGGGATATTGGGGATACAGCGCCCGCCAGACCAACCTTGGCCTATGGTTTCCTCAACTGCTCCCGTACAAAGAGGGAAATGGCTGGACCTGGCATCAGTTCTGGCCCGTTGGCGAGACGAACGTATCGCGTGCCGCCAGCTATCGTGTCACGCTGCGCGTCCAGGGTGCGCCAGACACCCTTCGTGTTGCCGGGCCGGGGGCCTTCGTGCGCTCCAGCGCTGACACATGGCGCTTTGAACTCTGCGGCAGCCGCGAATTGAGTCTGTCCATCTCCGATCAGTTCAGCCTGCTGACAACGACCTCATCAGGAAGCATACCGGTAGAATTGTTCCTGTTGAGCAGTGGAGACGAAGGGGCGATGCGTGCTGCGCGACACGCTCTGCAGGTCGCCACCGATGCGCTCGATCTATTCGAGAAACGTTTTGGCCCCTTCCCGTTCGACCGGTTGGTTGTCGTCGAGGGAGATTTTCCGGACGGGATGGAGTTCAGCGGGCTGGTCTTCGTCAGCGAGGCGTGGTTCCGCACCTGGCAGGGCGTACCCAATGACTGGCTGACACTCATCACGGCGCACGAGGTAGCCCACCAGTGGTGGTATGCCGCAGTGGGGAACGATCAGGCAGCAGCACCCTACCTGGATGAGGCTCTGGCCACTTACAGCGAATTGCTCTTCATCGAGCATTACCACCCGGAGCTGGTCGAGTGGTGGTGGGCCTTTCGCGTCAACGCTCACACGCCGAGCGGTCAGGTGGACCTACCTGTCACGGCGTTCGACGCGCCTCGCCCCTACATCAACACGGTCTACCTGCAGGGCGCGCGGATGCTAGGCGATCTGCGCCTGGCGATGGGTGACGAGGCTTTCTTCGCCTGGCTGGCGCACTATGCCGAGACCATGCGCGGCGAGATCGCCGAACCGGCGGATTTCTGGGGCGCTATGAGCGCCGACGCATACGCCCTCACCGCGCCCATTCGGCAGCGGTATCTGGCAGAGGCCAGCGTGGTCTCTCTGCCCGACGCCATTCCGTAGGCTGGCCTGGGCCTGGCTGAGCAGAGAAGCTGGATTGCGCTATACTGTTGCCCGTACCAGGGCGTTCACGTTCACCTTCTCGCGGACACATCATGTTAGCCACTGTCTATTCCTGCGCTGTAGTGGGCCTCGACGGAGAGATCATTCAGGTCGAGGTGGACTACAATCCAAATTCGTTGCCAGCGTTCACCGTTGTCGGTCTGCCCGATACCGCTGTCCAGGAAAGCCGCGAACGGGTACGGGCAGCCATCCGCAACAGTGGGCTGCAATTCCCCAACAAACGCTATACCGTGAATCTCGCGCCGGCGAGTCTGCGCAAAGAAGGCCCTGCCTACGATCTGCCGATGGCCATCGGCGTACTGGCGGCAACGGATCAGGTGCCGTTGCCCAGGCTCGAAGGATCGGTGTTTGTGGGTGAGTTGTCGCTGGATGGCTCGGTGCGGCATGTGAGTGGGATTCTGCCCATCGCTCACCGGGCGTGGGTAGACGGCTACGAACGCCTCTTCGTGCCCGAAGAGGACGCGCCACAGGCCGCTTTGGTACCGGAGATCGAGATCATCCCTGTACGCTCCCTGGGACACCTGGTCGAGCACCTGTATGATCTGGCCCCGATTCCCCCTTATGTCCGCTCCGACATTGATCCCACACCTCCGCAACACCTGGACGGGCTGACCGACTTCGCCGACGTGAAAGGTCAGGAGCACGTCAAGCGCGCGCTGGAAGTGGCTGCGGCGGGCGGACACAATGTGCTGATGGTAGGACCGCCAGGCGTTGGCAAAACACTGCTGGCGCGGGCCTTGCCCGGCATTTTGCCGAGCATGACTCTGGACGAAGCGCTAGAGGTCACGCGCATCTACTCAGTCGCAGACCTGTTGCCCGCCGACAAACCGCTCATGCGCGTCCGTCCCTTCCGGGCACCGCATCACACCATCAGCGAGGCCGGTCTGGTAGGCGGCGGATCATGGCCTCAGCCGGGGGAAGTCTCGCTGGCGCACCGCGGCATCCTCTTTCTGGACGAATTGCTGGAGTTCGGCAACCATACGCTGGAAGTCCTGCGGCAGCCCATCGAGGACAAGCAGGTAACCATCAGCCGGGCGCGGGTCGCGCTGTCGTTCCCGGCCAATTTCATGCTGGTCGCCGCGATGAACCCATGTCCCTGCGGCTACTACGGCGATCCCGTGCGCGAGTGTACCTGCTCACCCGCAGCCATTCGACGCTATCAGCAGCGGCTTTCTGGCCCCATGCTCGACCGCATAGACATTCACGTAGATGTGCCGCGTGTGGACTACGACAAGCTCACCGACGAGCGCCGCGGAGAGCCATCGGCCATGGTGCGCAAGCGAGTAGAAGCGGCGCGTGCCCTGCAACACGAACGCTTCA
>DDBP01000002.1 GCA_002332795.1 Anaerolineales bacterium UBA2029
GAGGCACGCCAGCGCCGAGCGGGGGTGAGGCAAACCAGAGCGAGCAGACTGCCTGACACATTTTGCACACACCCTTGCTCTGCCACCATTTGCCGGGAATGCGCCCTGCATGGTACATTCACGCCATCCTTTCCCCGGCAGTGAACGTGTTGAGGTGATTGGTGAGCGCTCTGTCAGCTCAAGTCAAGCGTTGGCGTGTGCAGCCGCTCATCCCTCCCAGCGTACAACGCCGCCTGGGGGCTTACCATCCGATCCTGGCCCAACTCCTCTACAACCGCGGCCAGGATACCCCCGAAAAGGCGCGCCTGTTCCTCGAAGGCGGCGACGACACGCTGCACAACCCCTTCGCCATGCATGGCATGAGCGACGCCGTCGCCCGCATACGCCATGCGATCCGGCGCGGCGAGCTGATCGCCGTCTACGGTGATTTCGACGCCGACGGCGTCACCAGCACCGCCCTGCTCACTCAGGCCTTGCAGGCCCTGGGTGGGCGCGTGCGCCCCTATATCCCCAACCGCGTGGACGAAGGCTACGGACTGAACATCAACGCACTCGACACCCTGCGCGACGAAGGCGTGCGCCTGGTGGTGACGGTGGACTGTGGCATCCGTTCGCTGGAAGAAGTGGCACACGGCAGACGCATCGGCCTGGACATGATCGTCACCGATCACCATTCGGTCGGCGAGGAACTGCCCGACGCCCTGGCCGTGCTCGACCCCAAGATAGACGCCCGCTTACGCGCTGAGAACGGGCGTCACAGCGGTTACCCGGAAGACATGCTCGCCGGAGTCGGCGTAGCCTACAAGCTGGCCGATGCCCTGGTGCGCGCCGAAGCCAGTCAGACCCGCCGCGAGCCAGCGCTCAAGCTGAGCGACCTGCTCGACCTGGTGGCCCTGGGGACAGTGGCCGACCTGGTGCCGCTGGATCGCCTGGAAAACCGCGAACTGGTGCGGCGCGGTCTGGAAGTGCTCAACCGGGCGCAGCGCCCCGGCCTCTTCGAGCTGGCCCAGGTAGCCGGCGTGCAGCCGGGCAAGATTGACACCACTGCCATCGGCTTCATGCTCGGCCCGCGCATCAACGCCGCTGGACGGCTTGCCAGCGCCATGATTGCCTACGAGTTGCTCATCGCCGAAATGCCTCACGCCGGGCAATATGCGCAACGCCTGCAGGCGCTCAACGAAGAGCGTCAGATCAAGACCCTGGAAGCGCTCGCCATCGCCCGCGAACGGGCGCTGCGCGACGGCCTGGACAAGACGCCTCTCATCTTCGACGCGGGACCGGAATTCGAAGCGGGCATCGTGGGGCTGGTGGCCGGGCGGCTCAGCGAGGAATTCTACCGCCCCGCCGTCGTCGTCGAGCAGGGCGAGACGGAGTCGCGCGGCTCGTGCCGCAGCATCCCTGGTTTCGACATCACCCGCGCCCTGGACGAGTGCGCCGACCTGCTGCTGCGGCATGGCGGGCACGCGCAGGCCGCCGGTTTCACCGTGCGCAACGAGAATCTGCCCGCCCTGCGCGAACGTCTGCAGGCCATCGCCGAGCGCGCCCTGGCGGGCCAGGACCTGCGCCCGGAACTGCTCGCCGACGCCGAAGTCCGGCTTTCCGATCTCACGCTGGAACTGGCCTACGAAGTGCAACGCCTGGAACCGACTGGCACCGGCAACGAGACGCCGCTCTTCATCGCCCGTGGGCTATACGTCACCGACCGGCGGCGCGTAGGCCGCGACGGGAGTCATTTGCGGCTGCGTCTGAGCGACGGCCTGCGCTTCATCGAGGCCATCGCCTTCAAGCAAGGGAATGGCAGCGAACAGATTCCCGCCGAAGTGGACGTGGCCTTTCACCTGGAACTCAACGAGTGGAACGGCACGATCCGCCTGCAACTCAACGTGCAGGACATTCAGCCCACCGGCGCTTCTCGCCTGCGCTGAACGCCTCTCCAGGCCGCGCCGCGCCCGTCTGCAGCGTGTTCGCGGCCTTCGTGTGCCTGTGCGCCCTGACCCTGGGCCGTGGCTTCTACAGCAGCGACGGCGAAGTGATGTTTCAGAGCGCCGCCGCGCTGGTGTGCCAGGGCACCCTGGCCTTGTCGCCTGACCCCAGCCTGCCGCAGATCGTGGCGGGACACGATGGCCGCTACTACAGCAAATACGATCCAGGCCTGCCGCTGCTGGCCGTCCCCTTCTACCTGCTCGGCGACTGGCTGGCCGCTGTCAACCAGGCGCACCGCACGACAGTGGCTGCGCTCGCCGTGCTGTTGCTATCCGCGCTGGCCGGGGGAATAACGCTGGCCCTGCTGCTGACCCTGGCGCGTCGCCTGGCCCCGTCCGGCGATCCCCGTCCGCTACTGCTGACCGTCGCCGCGGGGATCGGCACGCCACTGTGGTGGTACGGGCGGACGCTGTTCCCCGAAGCGCTGCTGGCCTGTGCCCTCACCGCCGCCGTGACGCTGGCCGTGTGCGCTGCCGATCGTCCTGCCCGCCCCATCCTGGCGGGGATGGCGCTGGGCGTGGGCATTCTCACCCGTGCGGCCCTGGCGATCTACGTCTTGCCGCTGGCCACTCTGACTCTATATATCGGCCCTCGCCCGACGAAACGACTGCTCTGGACAGCCCTGGGTCTCGCCCCCTTCGCGGCGGGAGTGTTGCTGCACAATGCCCTGCGCTTCGGCAATCCGTTGAGCACCGGCTACGCGGGCGAAAGCTTCAGCACCTCCCTATGGCGAGGCGTGGCCGGGCTGTTGCTCAGCCCTGGCAAGGGGCTGTGGCTTTACGCGCCGTCGCTGCTGCTCAGCGCCGCGCTCTGGCCGCGCTTTCGGCGGGCGCAACCGGCGCTGGCGACCTTCCTGGCGCTGGCCTGGATCGTGGCACTGGCTTTCTACGGCAGTTGGTGGGCCTGGGATGGCGGCTGGGCCTGGGGGCCGCGCCTGCTGGTGCCGTTGCTGCCGCTCAGTTGCCTGCCCCTGCTAATGCTCCCCCTGCGCCGAAGCTGGCTGGCCGCGGCGGCGCTGACCATCGGCCTGGGTGCGCTGATCAACGTGCTGGGCGTGCTCACCAATCCAGTGACGCATTACGCGCGTCTGGCCGCGCACGCGCCCGATCCGGCAGCGCGGGCCGCCTTCGGCCTGGCAGATGCGCCTGTCGTCGGCGCGCTGCGCCTGCTGGCCGACGGGCAGAGCGAGCCGCTGGCGCTCTTTCACCTGAGCGCGAGCGGCCTACCCCTGAGCTGGCAGATCGGCGCGCCCGCTTTGGCGCTCGGCGGACTGCTCGCCGGAACGTGGAGCCTATGGCGGACGGCGCGCCGCGCTCACGCATCGGGCTGAGACGTTTCCTGTGACCCGGCGGCAGGCTGTTTGCTCCGCAGACGATGCGAGCGCAGGTCGTATTGCCCGGCCAGTTCGTCAATCACAGTGGTCTCCACCAGCCTGACACCCACGAAGTAGCCCGCCCGACCCAACAGATGTGCCGCAATAGGGGTGGTGAGCAGCAGAAAGACGATGGTCGCCACCGCGCGAGTAGTGACGCCCACGTTGTCGAAATGCACGGCCACCGCCAGCAGTAACGCCCCCGCTCCCAGCGTAGACGCCTTGGTACTGGCCGACATGCGCAGGAACAGGTCGGGCATACGCAGCACGCCCAACCCGGCCACCACCATGAAGAACGCGCCCACGATCATCAGCAACACGGTGATCGGCCCGGCCATGTTCACACCATCCTCTCGATGTAATAGGCAAAGGCAACCGTCCCCAGGAACGAGATCAGCGCGGTGGCAACGGCCACGTCGAGCAACGCCGTCTGATTGGTGGCGATCGCGTAGGTAGCGATGACGCCAATGCCCAACGTGGTCAGCAGGTCGAGCGCCACCACCCGGTCGGGCAGGCTCGGCCCGCGCAGCAGGCGGGCGACCGTCAGCAGGATCGCCAGCATCAACGCGGGCAGAATGCCGTACAGAGCTACATCACTCACGTTCATTCGAGCAACTCCCTCACCCGCCGCTCAAAGCCGTTCTTGATGCCTTGCCGGAAGCTGTCCAGATCGTCCACATGAATGGTGTGCACGTACATCACCCGCCGATCGGCGGATATGTCCAGGTAGAGCGTGCCAGGCGTCAGGGTGATCAGGTTGGCCAGCAGAGTGATCGCCGGATCGGAGCGCACATCCAGCGGAAGGGCGACTACTGCCGGGCGCAGCCGCAGCCGCGGCGAGAGCACCGTCAGCGCCATGCGCACGTTGGCCTGCAGCAGTTCCCACACAAAGAACAGCGCGAAGGAAACGACCTTCGGCACGGTGCTGAAATAGCGCGACGGAGCCATCAGGCGCTGCGTGACCGCCAGCAGGCCATAGCCCAGCACGAATCCAAACAGCAGATTGGCTGGCGTGAAAGTGCCGGTCAGCGCGATCCAGGCCAGCGCCAGCAGCGTGTTGAGCAACAGAATGTTCATGCGCCACCTCCCAGCACCGCCCGCATGTACGCCGCCGGATCGAGCAACTGCGCCGCCGCATCGGTCGCCAGCCCGAAAGCGGGTTCTGCCGCCAGGCCCAGGACGATCGTCAGCGCCGCCAGCGTCACGACCGGCACCAACAGGGGCCGCAACGTCTGCGGGGCCAGCCGCGCGAAGGGGTGCTCCGGCTGCGGGTGCTCCTTCCAGAAGGCTTCGGCCCAGATTTTGGTCATCGAGAACAGCGTCAGCAGGCTCACAGCGAGCGACACTGCTACGACGGCGTAGTCGCCCGTCTCCAGACCGGCGCGCACCAGCGTCAGCTTGGCCCAGAAGCCCGATAGCGGGGGTAGCCCGGCCAGGGCCATGGCGGGCACGAAGAATAGCGCCGCCAGGGCCGGGTTGGCGCGATACAGCCCGCCTATCTCTTTCAGGTGATAGCTGCCCGCCTGCCGCCGTATCACCCCGCTGACCAGGAACAGCGCCGACTTGGCGATGATGACATGCGCCATGAAGAAGATCATGCCCGCCAGGGCCAGTTGGGTATACAGCCCCAGGCCCATCAACAGATAGCCGATCTGACTGATGATGTGGAAGGACAGCAGCCGCCGCACTTCCATCTGCGCCACCGCGCCCAGCACGCCGGTCAGCATGGTCAGGCTGGCCAGCGCCAACAGCAGCGTGTGCGTGTGCGTCACATCGTGCACGAAGATCAGCGTGAAGACGCGCACCAGCGCGTACACCCCCACCTTGGTCAGCAGGCCGGAGAACAACGCCGTGATGGCAATCGGCGGCGTGTGATAAGACGCGGGCAGCCAGAAGAACAGCGGGAACAGGCCCGCCTTGATGCCGAAAGCGACCAGGAACATCATCGCCAGCACTGTGGCCAGGCCGGAATCAACCGTTCCCTCCATGTTGATCTGCCGCGCCAGGTCGGCCATATTGAGCGTGCCGGTCACGCTGTAGAGGATGCCCACCGACGCCAGGAACAGCGCCGACGACATCAGGTTGATCGTCACGTACTTCAGCGCGCCTTCCAGTTGTTGCTGACTACCGCCCAGCGTCATCAGCACGAAGGAGGAAATCAGCATCACCTCGAACCACACGTAGAGATTGAAGATGTCGCCGGTGAGAAAGGCCCCGCTCACGCCCATCAGCAGCGTGTGCAGCAGCGGGTAGTAACCGAACGACTCGCGGCGGGCGTCTATACTGCCCAGCGAATAGATCGCCACGGTCAGGCCCATCAGGCCGGTCATCAGCACCATGATCGCGCTGAACAGGTCGGCGACCATCGTGATGCCAAACGGCGCGGGCCAGTTCCCGATCTGCACGGCCTGCACGCCTTCGCGCGACACCCACACCAGCAACGCTATCGCCGCCGCGAAGTGCAGCGCCGCCCCCAGGACGTTGATGCGCCGTTGCACAGCGCGATTGTGCCAGGCCAGCAAGGCCGTCACCGCCGTCAGAAACGGGATGAGGATCGGCAGGAGCAGCAGCAAGCTCATCGTCACCTCCGTCATCCGCCCTGCCCGGTCCTGG
>DDBP01000330.1 GCA_002332795.1 Anaerolineales bacterium UBA2029
GCTGCGCTCGGCTCGCCCCCTGTCCGCCCCTGAACCTGTTCTACAGACGGGGTGTGCTGGCAGGCTGAAGCGATGCCCTCAACCGGTTGTCTTCATGCCCGCTGCGATGCCGTTGACGGTGAGCATCACCGCCTGCAGGATAGCGTCGTACTCTGGGGTATCCGGCGGGAGCGCGCGCAACTGCCGCAGCAGGCTGACCTGAATGAAGTTGAGCGGGTCTACATAGGGGTTGCGGCGGTCAATCGAGCGCCGCATCACCGGGTTGCTCTCCAGCAGGTAGCGCTGACCGGTGATGGCGCAAATATAGTTGCAGGCCCGTTCGTGTTCGGCGCGGATGGCGGCGAAAATGCGCTCGCGCAGCGTCACATCGGCGACCAGGTCGGCATACTGCGCGGCAATGCCAATATCGGCCTTGGCCAGGTCCAGCTCCACGTTTTGGATCAGGGCGTTGAAGAAAGGCCACTCGCGGTACATGACCTGCAACAATTGCAGGCCGGTGCCGTCACAGTCTTGCGCGGCACAATAGCGCTCGAAGGCGGTGCCCACGCCATACCAGCTAGGGATGATGGCGCGGCTCTGCATCCACGAGAAGACCCAGGGGATGGCGCGTAGCTGAGCAAAGCCCCCTGCACCACGCTGTGCCGGGCGCGACCCCAGCGGCATCTGACTGATCTCTCCGATGGGCGTGGCCTGTTGCCAGTATTCGACGAAACCCGGCGTCTCATAGACCAGCGCCCGCCAGGCCGCCCAGCCATCGCTGACCAGTTGCTCCATCACGGCGCGCCATTCCGGGCGCGGTTCCGGCGATGGGGGCGCGCCCGTGGCGATCAGCACCGCGTGCAGCACCTGATGCAGATGGCGGCGGGCGATGTCGGCGTTGCTGTAGCGGTAGGCGATGACTTCGCCTTGCTCGGTGATCTTGATGCGCCCCTGCATGGCGACCGGTGGCCCGGCCAGAATGGCGCGGTTGGTCGGCCCGCCGCCACGCCCGATGCTCCCGCCGCGCCCGTGAAACATCTCCACCCGCAGCCCGTAATCGGCGCAGACTCGCCCCAGCGCTTCCTGGGCCACGTACAATCCCCAGTTCGACGCCAGGTAGCCGCCATCCTTGCCGCTGTCGGAATAGCCGACCATGATCTGCTGGCAGTCGCCGCGGGCGCGCAGGTGCTCGCGGTAGCGGGGCATCTCGAAGAGGGTGGTCATCACCTGCGGGGCCTGGCGCAGGTCTTCTACCGTCTCGAAGAGCGGCACCAGGTCAAGCTGCCGGTCAATGCCCACTTCGCGGGCGAAGAGCAACAGGGCCAGAATGTCGCTGGGCGCGGTGCTCATGCTGGCGATCGCCGTGTCTATGACGACCGGCCCGAAGCGGCGTTGCGCCTCGGCCATCATGCGCCAGGTGGCGATGACCTGATTGGTGGTTTCGGAAAAGGCGGGGTCGGGCGGGAACAGCGGGCGCGGATTGTCCAGTTCGCGCAACAGCAGCGCCTGCTTCTCCGTCTCTGGCAGGTCGAGATAGCGCTCGCACAGGCGATAGTGGCGCAGCAACTCGTCGAGGGCCGCGGCGTGTACCCGCGCGTCCTGCCGGATTTCCAGCGGCACCAGATGCAGCCCGAAGAGGTGCACCAGGGCGATCAGGCGGGCCAGCGCTCCCTGGGCCACCAGCATCCCCCGGTTGGCTTGCAGGCTGCGCTGAATGACCTGTAGATCGTCCAGCAGCGCCGCGCCATCGCGATACGCATCGGCAGCCAGCCGCTCATGAATATGATCCAGCCAGGCGCGGTACGGTTCGCGAGGGTAGCGCTTGCTACTATCCAGCGCGCCCAGCCGGTCGAGCAGTTCGCCGCTGACGCCGACTTCGGAGGTGGACTGCGTCAGATGATCGCGCAGAAAGGCCACGCGCTCCAGGTACACGGCGCGGGCGGCCTGTCGCAGCGTGTGCAGGGTGCGCAGGGTCACTTCGGGGGTCACGTGCGGATTGCCGTCGCGATCCCCGCCGATCCACGAACTATAGCGCAGCAGAGGGGGCAGGTCGGACCAGTCGGCTTCTGGATAGTGAGCGGTCAGCGCGGCGCGCAGGTCATCGAGTACGTCCAGCGTCACATCCATGATGGCCGAAGTAATGAAGTACAGGCCAAAGTCTACCTCGTCCTCGACGGTGGCCCGCGCTGCACGGGTGGGGCTGGTCTGCCACAGTTCCTCGATTTCCTCGGCCAGGGCTGCTTCGAGCGAGCGGGCTTCGCGGGGCAACAGGTCTTCCAGGTCGCGGCGACGCAGCAACTGCGCGATATGGCGTAGCTTGACCAGTACCTCCTTGCGCTTGGCTTCGGTGGGGTGCGCCGTCATCACCAGCCGCACGCTGATCCGCCGCAGCAGGGCGCGCAGCTCCTCCGCAGAGACCCCCGCCGCGCGCAGGGCTGCGATGGCCTCGTCTACCGACTCGCTGAGCTTCCCCTCGCGCTCGCGCTGACGCAGCACCCGCACGCGCTGCTGATCTTCGGCGATGTTGATCAACTGGAAATAGTTGCTGAAGGCTTTGATCAGCACCCGCTTGCTGTCCAGACTCTGGCCCTCGATGATGCGCGCCAGGGTGACGTGCGCCAGCGGATCGTGATTGCGGCGGGCTTTGGCCGCGGCGCGCACCGCCTCGACAGTCTCGAAGGCGGCCTGCCCATGTTGTGCGCGGATTACTTCGCCCAACAGGTCGCCAAAGAGGTGAATATCTTCGCTGAGGCGAGAGAGGGTTGCAGTGTCGGGGATCACCGGGGCCTCCGCAGATGTGCGTTGTTTCTGTGTAGATACTACCCGCCCCAGGCCCCGGTCAGCAACTGCCTGGCCCAGGGGAATCGCATCAAAATCGGGCAGCGGCAGGGTGACAGAAGCGAGGCTGAGGGGGAGTGTTGGTTCGCTTCGGTTGACCTCACC
>DDBP01000387.1 GCA_002332795.1 Anaerolineales bacterium UBA2029
GGTCGGGATCGGGCAGCAGCGCGGTGATCGCATCCAGCCGCCCGCAGGCAAGCCACGCGCGCTCGAGCAGCACCTGCCGCGCAGCCTCCATCGCCAGCGGTGGCTCGGGCGGCAGGGGGTGCGGCACGAAGGCGCGAACCGTCTCGCCAAGGGTGTTCGTCGTTCGGTATTGCCCGGTGGGGCCGCGCTGCATCGATCCTCCCGCTGTTTTCAGTCGCGTGAATAGCGCTAGGCGTTATTCACAAAAGTGGCACTTAGTGTGAATAGCATCAAAACTCATGCGTGCGTGTCGATCCACGCGGGCGGGCGCTACCCCGAAATACACGCTCCGCGCAAATAAACGCACGCGTGCGTTTTTCCGTCCATATCCGTGCATTTCCGGCGTTCATGGCCGTCCTCTCCGGTACCCGACGCCTCGCCCTCGGTCACCCTCGCAGATCAGAAGCCCTTGTTCGGCAAGGCGGTCGAGCAGTCGATAAGCCTGCGGCCCTGTAATCCGGCACAGCTCCGCCGCCTCCTTGCGCGTGATGCGCCCGTGCTTTTCCACGTATTGCAGCACCATCTGCTCCTGCTGCAACGGCTCGAAGCCGCGCTGGCGCACGTAGCCGGCTTTGTCGCCGAGCAGCCGGTAGGTCGCCGCGGAAAGGTGCCAAGTGCGGCCCTTCTTCTGGCCGCGTTCTTCGATGAGTCCTGCCTCGACCAGCCGGTGCAGGGTGGCGCGGGTTTCAGCCTCGGGCTTCTGGGTGAGGTGCGCCGCCGCGTCGGTGGTGAGGCTTCGTTCCTGCCACAACGCATTGAGAATGAGCAGCTCATCGAGCGCGAGCACGCGTCCCTGCTGGGATTCGGTAACCAAGAGGCGCACGAAGTCAAGGTTGGCTTCGCCGCCGGGGATGATCACGACCACGCCAGCGCTGTCGCTACGCGCGTAGGACGGTGCAGGGCGGCCGTTACGCAATTGTTCGTAGAAGATGGTGTCGATGCCGCGCGCGGTGCGTTCGACGATGCCGGCGCGCTTGAACGCGTCGGCCAGCAAGGGATTGCGCGGGCACGGGGCGGTGACGAGCAGGTTGTCGAGCCGCACGCCTTCAGGAAATCCGCCCGGGCTGCTGATCTCGATACGGTCGGAATGCCATTGGAAATGCACGGCGCCCAGACGCTGGTAATCGCGGTGGATGAGGGCGTTGGCCACCGCTTCGCGCAGCGCGCGCTCGGGGTAGTCCGGGACGCCCACGCGCAGCAGTCCGACCATCAGCTCCTGCTCGCGGTTGCGCACACGGATGCGCGCCTCGATCTCCTCCATCAGCCGCAACAGCGGCCAGCGGAAGAAATCGTTGACCTCGACGTCAAGACCGCGCAGCGCCTGGAACGCCACCTCATGGGTAGGAACGAAGCGCCGCAGCGCCTCTTCTTTCCCAAACAGCAGCAGGGCGGCCAGGCGCACGCCACGGACGCTGCCATTGGCCTCGACCACACCCAGCGCCTTGGCTAGCTCCAGCTCCGAAAGTTCGAGCAGGGTTTCATCGCTGCGGCCGCGCCGCTCGCGGATGCTGCGGCGGAAACGTTCGAACTCCAGCGGGTCGAGGTCCTGCCAGACGGCGCCGGAGACGATCTGCGCCGAAGGATCAAGTTGTCCCCGACCCGATAACAGGGATTGCACGGCATGGGCATCCATCGGCACGCAGGCGGGTTTGCCGTCACCACCGATCGCACGGCGCAGAAACTGACCGTCGGCGGAGGCGACCGGGTGCTGCTGCGGGGGAATTTCGATCACGATGATCGAGGGGCCATCGAGCTCGACACGCTCGATCCGCACGGCCACAGAAGGCCGGGTCTGGTTGGCGATCAGGGCGGCCAGCTTGTCGGGATCGGTCGCATCGCCATGTCGCGACCGCGCGCCGGTGATGCGGCCATCGTCTTCGACGCCGACCAGGAGATAGGCTGGTTCATTTCCGCTGCGATTGGCCAGGCACACAACGGTTTTCACCAGATCGCGGTCGTTGAGCGCAGCTCGCGCCTCGCCCTTGAACTCGACGGCGAGCGTCTCGCCTGCCGCGATCAGGCGCCGTAGTTCATCGGAACTCATCGCTCGTTCCATGGACCGCCGCGCTCAAAACCCCAACTGCTTCAAATTCGCTGCGATCGCAGCATCGAGCTTCGCGGCCTCGGCCTGCTGCTCGCGCAGTTGCGCCACCAGCCGCTGCATTTTGTCTTCGAAGGGCTCGTCGTCGTCGGCTTGCACTTCGGCGCCCACGTAGCGACCCGGCGTGAGCACATGGCCGTTCT
Source organism: Anaerolineales bacterium UBA2029 (assembly GCA_002332795.1). Classification (GTDB taxonomy): domain Bacteria; phylum Chloroflexota; class Anaerolineae; order Aggregatilineales; family Aggregatilineaceae; genus UBA2029. Next base: position 2,284 of record DDBP01000387.1, read on the forward strand.
GGCGGATCTCCTCCAGGGTTGCGCTCCTGCAGAAACCGGGGATATCCCGGTACTCCCCGGCCTCCTTCTGCCCGCGCCAGGCGTGGTAGGTGTCGGCGATTCTGCGGATGTCCTCGTCGGTCAGTTCTCGGTGGGTTCGATCCACCATGCGGCCCAGCCTGCGGGCGTCGATGAAGAGAACTTGGCCTCGGCGGTCGCGGAAGCGCCCGTTCCCCTTGTCCCGGGCCAGGAACCAGAGGCAGGCAGGAATCTGCGTCGAGTAGAAGAGCTGGCTCGGCAATGCCACCATGCAGTCCACGAGGTCGGCCTCGACGATGTTCCTGCGGATTTCGCCCTCGCCCGACTGGTTGGAGGACATGGAGCCGTTTGCCAGGACGAAGCCCGCGACGCCCTTGGGCGACAGGTGGTGGATCATGTGCTGCACCTAGGCGAAGTTGGCATTCCCGGCCGGGGGTATGCCGTATTTCCATCGCTTGTCGTCCTTGAGCCGCTCCCCGCCCCAGTCGGACATGTTGAAGGGCGGGTTGGCGAGGATGAAGTCGGCCCTGAGGTCGGGGTGCAGATCCTGGTGGAAGGTGTCCGCGTGCTCTTTGCCGAGGTTGGCGTCGATGCCGCGGATGGCGAGGTTCATCTTGGCCAACCGCCAGGTGGTGTGGTTGGACTCCTGACCGTAGATGCTGATGTCGCCGATTCTGCCGCCGTGCTCCTGGATGAACCTCTCCGACTGGACGAACATCCCGCCGGAGCCGCAGCACGGGTCATAGACCCGCCCTTGGTAGGGCTCCAGCATCTCGACGAGCGGGCGGACCACGCAGCGCGGCGTGTAGAACTGGCCGCCCTTCTTGCCCTCGGCGCTGGCGAACTG
>DDBP01000255.1 GCA_002332795.1 Anaerolineales bacterium UBA2029
CGTCGCGCCGGGCAGTGTTTCTTCATAATTGACGGCGTGATCGGTCACATCTACCAGATAGTAGCGGCTGCCCGGCTCGATCTCCAGCGGCTCACTGACGCCGTCCTGTACCGCGTAGAGTTGCCGCGGTTCGTCGAGATAGCTCAGTACGATGTGCAGACCGTCGCGCACGACTTCGCCGATCATCCGCGGGGCGCTGCTGCCGATCACCTGCCCCCCCTCATCCAGAGCGAAGGTGCCAGACCATTCGATCGGTTCCAGCCACAGGTCTTGCGCGCCTTCCTGCCGCAGCGCCTGCACCGGGCTGATGGTCACCGTCCACTCATAGGTGGCACCGGCGGGAACGCGGTAATTGTCCCCGAAGTGATAGCCGTGCCCCGGCGCATACATGGCGGGTGCGGCGGCCTGCACGATCACTGCGCCGGTATCCGCGCGGCGCACTTCCAGCGACACCGTCACCGGCAGGCGCTCGCCCAGGGCCAGCGTCGCATCGTTCACGTCTACCGTGATATGCTTGAGTTCAGCGTCGGTGACATCGCCGCCGCAAAGCTGCAACTGCCCCTCCACCACCTGATAAAGCTGCGCCGCCGGACTCACGTTGAAGATGAGCTGCATGCCGTCGCGCGTCTCGGTCACCAGACCGGCCCCATGCGTATGAGCGGCGTAACTGACAGGCGCAGTAGCCGGGCAATCGTTGCCATCTCCGGGGCGAAAAGTGATCAGCGCCCCCACGAAGACCGGCACCAGCACCAGCAGAAAAATCAGCGGGTAGATCAACAGCTTACTTCCGTGCATCGGTCATCCTCTGCCCTACGCCGGGCGCGGCAGCGCGTCAATCTGCGCCACCAGCGCGAAGTCCAGATCGGTAATGCCGCCCTGATCGTGCGTCATCAGGCTCACCGAAAGATGCTTCCAGCCGTGCAGACGCAGATCGGGGTGATGGTTGGCGACTTCGGCCAGATGGCCGATGGCGTTCAGCAACAACAGCGCCTGCGCGAAATTCTTGAGCGTGAAGGTACGGTGCAGTTGCCCGTCCTCGCCCAGTTGCCAGTCCGGATGCGCGGCCAGGCGCTCGTGAATTTCCTGGGGAGTGTAGGTCTTCAAGGTGCGGGCCATGAGCGCTTCTCCGAAATTCACTTCGACGGGCTTGTGAAGATTATAACCACGCGAGGGGTCGGATGGCAGCGCGTGAGCGAACGGCAGGGCGTGGCCAGAACGAGATCACCGCAGAGAACGCGGAGAGCACAGAGAACAACAGATGGAAAAAAACCTGTGTCTTTCCCGGCGATCCCCGTCGAATCCGAATACACCCCAGGATAAGGCCGATTCACCCTCACCAAGTGAAATCGTCGCGGACGCGCAGGTCAGCGGCGGGGACCAGCGCGGCGGCAATCTCCGCCAGCCGCTGCCCGGTGAGCGGGTGCGGCCAATCGGGGGCTACGTCCGCCAGCGGCACGGCCACATGGGCGCGCCTCAGGATGTCCGGGTCGGGCAGAGTCAGGTGCGGGCTGTTGACGACACAGTCGCCATAGAGCGCCAGGTCGAGGTCGATCGGGCGCGGCGCGTACTTATCCGCGCTCCGCCGCCGCCCCAACAACAACTCGATGAAGCGCAATACGTGAAATTTGAGCGCCAGCGGCCCGTAGTAGCCGTCCGATTCCAGCAGCGCCGCCGCGTTGAGGAAGGGCGGCTGATCGGGCGCAACCGCCCCTGTCGCGCTGATCGGCGCGGACTCGTACACACGCGACAGAGCGCGCACGCGCAGATGATAGTTCTGGCGCAGCATGGACACCGCACGGGGCAGGTTGCGCTCCGGCGCGATGTTGCTACCCAGCGTGATCAGCAGAGGGACATACTCACTCAAAGTCGGCCCGCTCCCGTTCGATCTCCACGCCCACCGACCGCGCGAAGCGCAGCGCGCCCGGTTTCTCCACGCGCACGATCACGCGCTCCGCCCCGTGATCCACCACGCAAATGCGAGCGATGGCCGTCGCCAGCGCCTCCACCGTCTGATAGCTGGACTCCTCCACATGGGCGATGATGGCCTTGGTGATGGTGCGGTAGTTGAGGATATCCGCCGGATCGTCGGTGAGGCCGCCGCGCCGTGTGTCGGTGAAGAGAGTCAGGTTGATCAGGATATCCTGCTTCTTCTCGCGCTCCCAGTCGTTGAAGCCGATGATGCCGCGCAGCAGCAAGTCCTGGACGATGATCTTATCGCGGGCCATGAACCTGTCATCCTCATTGCGAATTGCGAATTGCGGATTGCGAATTAGAAAGAGTTGGCAGCGCAGATGTGCCCAGGGTTATTCACCGACTTACTCTCTGCGCTGTCCACGTCTCGGCGGTATTCCCCTCACTTGAGCGTGCCGACCAGGTGTTCGCCGCCGTCTACCGGGATCGCTGCGCCGGTGATGTAGTCGTTGCGGGCCAGGAAAACCGCCGTCTGCGCCACGTAATCGGGGTGACCGGTGCGTCCCAACGGCGTCCGTGCGCCGAGGTTCGCCCAGGTCTCGCCCTGCGGGTCAACGCCCGGCGGCGGCAACACCGCGCCCGGCACGATGGCGTTGACGCGAATGGCTGGGGCCAGTTCGTAAGCGGTGACCTTAGTCAGGTGCAGCAGGCCCGCCTTGCTGACGCCATGTTGCACATAACCGCGCCAGGGGTAGATGCCGCTGAGGTCAGCGATGTTGATGATGGCTGCCGGTTCGTCTGGCGGGCGGACGACCGCGCGCATCAGGCGGGCGGCGTGCTGCGTACACAGGAACGGCGCGCGCAGGTTGACCTGCAACACGTCCTTCCAATCGTCCAGCCCGATCTCGTCGAACGGCTGACGTACGAAGCTCGCGGCGCTGTTGACCAGCACGTCCAGCCGTCCGAATTCGGCTTTCACCGTCGCGAATAGCGCCTGAATCTGCGCTGGATCGCGCAGGTCGGCCCGCACGGGCAGGGCGCGCACGCCCAGCGACTTGATCTCGGCCACCGTCTCGCGGGCCGCGGCCTCGGACGTGCCGTAGTGCACGACGACATGCATCCCCTCGCGCGCCAACGCCAGCGCAACCGCCTTGCCCACGCGATGCGCCCCACCCGTCACCAGGGCGACCTTGTCTTGCAGTTCCATCGTTGCCCCCCATCCCGGCTGCGGGCCGGAGCCATACACAAGGTGGGCGCGGATGGTCCGCGCCCGCCTGACTGTGCTGAGGAAGTGCGGAGACGCCAACCGCCCGGCGTCTCCGGCTGATCTTAGCGAATGCCCGCCAGCCGGTAAAATTCGTCCACCAGGGCGGGGTTGGTGCGGAATTCGCCGCGTTTGGCCGTAGTGACCATGTTCACACCGTGTTTCTTGACGCCGCGCAGCGCCGCGCAACTATGCTGCCCCTCCACCACCACCATCACGCCCAGCGGATCGAGATAGGTTTCCAGCGTGTCGGCGATCTGATTGGTCAGGCGTTCCTGCACCTGCAGGCGACGGGCGAACATATCCACGATGCGCGGAATCTTGCTTAGGCCCACGACCTTGTCGCGCGGGATGTAGGCCACGTGCGCCTTGCCCACGAAGGGCAGCATATGGTGTTCGCACATCGAAACGTAATCAATGTTGGCCACCACGATCATCTCGCCTTCGCCATACTCGACTTCGAACATGGCGTCGTTGATGATGGCCTCCGGGTCCTGACGATAGCCTTCGAGCAACTCGTCATACATCTTGGCGACCCGGTGCGGCGTGCGCAACAGGCCATCGCGATCGGGGTCTTCGCCGACATTGAGCAGAATCAACCGCACAGCGTCTTCGATGACCGCCTTGGGATTGTAGGCTTCAAATTCTGCGGTGGCAATGCGCTCGGCCATCTCCACGATATGCCCGTTGCCATTGCCATTCTTGTGTCCGTTGCCATTGGTACCCATCGTCTGCAATCCTTTTCTGGCGGGAACTCACCGTGCCTGTATCTATAACGTTAGATGCCGCACGCTTAGACAGGTTAGCAGGCTTTCCTTAGGGTATGGTTAATCTGCGCTTGGCGGTGCCTAAGATTTCTTTGATGATTATCTCAAAAAATAAGCACAATGGCACAAAAAAGAAAAAGCGTCGGGAGCCTGAGCGGTTCCCGACGCCGGATTCGCCACCCCAGACAGAGCCGCGCTCAGAGGCCGTTTGAGAAGTCCTGCTC
>DDBP01000256.1 GCA_002332795.1 Anaerolineales bacterium UBA2029
GCGCGTCAGCGCCGAGTGGGGGTGAGGTAAAGTTAAGGGCAGCCCCCTGTTCGAGGTGCTCTCAATGGCTGTCCGCCCTTGAACCGCGTGTGGAGAGAGGGGATTTAGGGGTGAGGTAAACCCGCCGATCAGGATTTCTCAAGAGGGTCTATGAATCTGGCGTTGCGAGAGTTATGGACACACCCCCAAGCCACATTTAGTCAATCGGTACAAAGGTGCTTGACTGCCGCCGCCAATGGGGATACTCTAACAAACGGTGAAAGGGGAACACACACCATGTTCGCACCGTTCGTCAGCAAGCGCTCCAAGTCGAAGAAGGCCAACGCCGGGTAGGCGGGTGGTTCGCTTGGTGCTGCGTGCTGGCGACTGCGCCAACATCTCTAACCTGAAAGCCGACGACCACCCGCGAGGGTGGTTTTTTGTTGTGAGGGTCGCTGCAATGGTTTTCGGTCTGTGCATCAAGAAGGCGAAGAAGGAGGTGCTCACGTAGCGGCGATTGGCCGGTCGTGTGCTTGATGCTTCGCCCAGCTCAGAGCGCCCCACCTGGCAATCGCCGGTGGGGCGTTTTGATTTATTCGCTCCGTGTCACAGTCCAGAAGGAGGACACCATGTCACAGCAAGCGCAGGTCGAATGTGTGGAGTGCGGCGGACTGATCGCCCTGCCGCCGGACGTGATGTTGGGCGAGATCGTCTCGTGTGCCGACTGCGGGGCAGAACTGGAAGTGGTGGGCACTGCGCCCATCGAACTGGCTCCCGCGCCTATGGAAATGGAAGACTGGGGCGAATGAACGTCGGCATCCTCTGCAGTCGCGTGCGTGTGGAAGAAAAGCTGCTGTTCGCCGCGTTCGAGACACTGGGCATGCCTGTGCAGCGGCTCGACGAACGGCAGCTCATCGTCTACCCCGATCGCTACCGGCCAGACGTAGACGTGGTGCTCGAACGCAGCATCAGCGCCACGGCTGGCCTGGTGGCCTCCCAACTGCTGGAAGCAGCAGGCGTGCACGTCATCAACGACTCCGTCACCGCGGGCACCTGCGCCGACAAAGTCCGCACTACCCTGGCGCTGACCCGCGCGGGCGTCCCCCAACCGCTGACCGCCATCGCCCTCAGCCCCGAAGCCGCCCTGGAAGCCATCGAGCAGATCGGCTATCCGGTCGTGCTCAAGCCGCCGATCGGCTCGTGGGGGCGGCTGCTGGCGCGGGTGAACGACCGGCACGCCGCCGAAGCCCTGCTGGAACACAAAGAGGTGCTCGGCGGTGTGACGCATCAGGTCTTCTACATTCAGGAGTACATCGAAAAACCCTCCCGCGACATCCGCGCCTTTGTGGTGGGGACGCAGACCATCTGCGCCATTTACCGCCACTCCCCGCACTGGATCACCAACACGGCCCGCGGCGGAATCGCCAGCAACTGCCCTGTCACGCCGGAAATTGACGCGCTGTGTCGTCAGGCGGCGCTCGCTGTCAGTGGAGGGCGAGGCGGCGTGCTGGCCATTGATCTGCTGGAAGACCCGCAGCGCGGCCTGCTGGTGTGCGAAGTCAACCACACCATGGAGTTTCGCAACAGCATAGACACGACCGGCGTCAACATCCCCCTGCTCATGGCGCAGTTCGTGCTGGAACACGGGAGGGAACGGGTATGAGCGCGCCGCTGAGCGTCGGGATCGTGGGCGGTTCAGGGTACACGGGCGGTGAGTTGCTGCGGCTGCTGCTGGATCATCCCGGCGTGCGGGTGACGCAGGTCACTTCGGAGCACTACGCGGGCAAACCCGTGCATCAGGTGCACCCGCATCTGCGCGGGCGGAGTGACCTGCGTTTTGTGGGGCGCGATGCGCTGACCTCCTGCGATGTGCTTTTCCTGGCCATGCCACACGGTGAGGCGCAGACGCAGATCGATCACTACGCCGCCCTGGCCCCCACCCTGATCGATCTGAGCGCCGACTTCCGGCTGGCCGATCCGGCAGAATACGCCGCCGCCTATGGGAGCGAGCACGCCGCCCCTGCCTGGCTGGAGCGTTTCGTCTACGGCCTGCCGGAGATCAACCGCCAGGCCCTGCGCGGGGCGCGCTATGCCAGCGGCGTGGGCTGCAACGCCACGGCGACCATCCTGGCAGTGTGGGCGGCGGTGCAGGGCGGCCTGCTGAACGCCGGGCAGCCGCTGATCGCCGACCTCAAGGTGGGCAGCAGCGAGGCCGGTCACACGCCCGGCCCGGCCAGCCATCACCCCGTCCGCAGCGGGGTCGTGCGCCCCTTCAAGCTGGTGGGACACCGTCACGAGGCGGAAGTGCGCCAGGCGTTGCGGCGCGTGGGGACGTTCGACGTGCGGCTGTCTGTCACCAGCGTGGAGATGGTGCGCGGCGTGGCCGCCGCCGTGCACGTGACGCTGCCCACTGGCCTGGCCGAGCGCGACCTGTGGGCGTGTTACCGCGCCGCCTGGCGGGGCGAACCGTTCGTGCGCATCGTGCACGATCAGGCGGGCGTGCACCGTCACCCGGAACCGCGCCTGCTGGCCGGGACGAACTACGCCGATGTCGGCTGGGAATACGATCCGCGCACCGGACGGGCTGTGTTGCTCTGCGCCCTGGACAACCTGGGCAAAGGCGCAGCCGGCACGGCGGTGCAGTGCCTGAACCTGATGTGTGGTTTTGACGAGACGACCGCGCTCACCTTTGGAGGGATATACCCATGATCCATGTGCTGAAAATCGGCGGAGGGGCTGGCATCAACCCCGATCCAGTCCTGGACAATCTCGCCCGGCGTATCGCCGCTGGCGAGCAATGGGTGGTCGTGCACGGGGCCAGCGACGAGGCCAACCGCCTGGCGGAGCGGGTCGGCCTGACCGTGCAGACGCTGATCAGCCCGGACGGGCACGTCAGCCGCTACACCGACGCGCAGATGATCGAACTCTACAGCGCGGCGGCGGGGGCGGTGAATCAACGCCTGGCGGGCGGACTGGCTGTGCGCGGGGTCTGTGTCGCCGGGCTGGCGGGACCGGCGGTCATCACCGCCCGCCGCA
>DDBP01000310.1 GCA_002332795.1 Anaerolineales bacterium UBA2029
GCCTGGACTGGAGAGGGGGCAACGAGGCGCGTCAGCGCCGAGTGGGGGTGAGGTAAAGCGGAGCGCGGCAAAACTGCCTGACACATTTTGCACGCACCCGGCTCCCAAGCGCGCATTGCCAAGCGCCCGCCCCTTCACTATAATCGCACCGACCTGAACACACGTAGCACACATGGAAAGCATACGCTCATGAAAAAGATGACCAGCGCCGAGGTGCGCGAGGCATTTCTGCAATTCTTCGAGGAAATGGGCCACAAGCGCGTGCCCTCGTCTTCGCTCGTGCCCGGCAACGACCCCACTCTGCTCTTCACCAATGCGGGCATGGTGCAGTTCAAGGACGTGTTCCTGGGGCTGGACAAGCGCCCCTACACCCGCGCCACCACCGCCCAGAAATGTATGCGCGTCAGCGGCAAGCACAACGATCTGGAGAACGTCGGCCCGTCGCCGCGCCATCACACCTTCTTCGAAATGCTGGGCAACTTCAGCTTCGGCGACTACTTCAAGCGCGAGGCGATTCGCTACGCCTACGACCTGTTGACCAAAGTCTACGAGATGCCCCTGGAACGGCTGGCCTTCACCGTCTACGAGAGCGACGAGGAAGCCTACCACATCTGGACGCGCGAAATCGGCGTGCCAGCGGAGCGCGTCGCGCGTATGGGGCCGAAGACCAACTTCTGGCAGATGGCCGAGACCGGCCCCTGCGGCCCTACTTCCGAGATTCACTTCGACCTGCGCCCGGAAGAAGGTGTCGAGACCATCATCCCCGCCCTCCAGGCCGAAAGCGACCGCTTCCTGGAAATCTGGAACCTGGTCTTCATGCAATACAACCGCACGCAGCCCGATCCGGAACATACCGGGCAGTGGGACGAGCCGCTGCCCGCCCCTGGCGTTGACACCGGCGCAGGGCTGGAGCGCATCGTCAGCGTGTTGCAGGGCACGTCGGCCAACTACGAGACCGATCTGTTCATGCCCATCATTCACCGCGTGCAGGAACTGACCGGTCACACCGACGCCGAGCGCGACGCCAACATCGTCCCCTACCGCGTCATCGCCGATCACATGCGCGCGGCGACCTTCCTCATCGCCGACGGCGTGCGCCCTGGCGCAACCGGTCGCGACTACGTGTGCCGCATGGTCATTCGCCGGGCGGTGCGCTTCGGCACCAAGCTGGGCTTCGACGCGCCCTTCCTGGCCGACGTCGCCGACGCCGTCATTGACACCATGAAGGTGGCCTATCCCGAACTGCTGGACAGCCGCGAGACCATCCGCCGCACCATCACCAGCGAGGAGGTGCGCTTCCGCCGCGCCATGGACCGCGCGCTGGACGAACTGGACGCCATGCTCGACGACCTGGCCGAGCAGACCCGCCAGAAGCTGCGCGAATTGCTCACGCCCGCCTTCGGCTCCGGCACGGCTCAGGCCCCCGCTACGACCAAATCCGGGGACGGCGACATGGCCGAACAGATCGCCAAGATTGATCAGATGTTGGCGGCTTCCGGCGCGCGCGGCGTGTTGGACGGGTTGATCGATCGCCTGGGCCAGGACCTCAAACTCAGCGACATCATCGCCGCCCTGCCGCCCGATAGCGAACTGCGCGATACGCTGGCCCTGGTGGGCCAACTCCCCGGTGACCTGGCCTTCCGCCTGCACGCCGAAAAAGGATTGCCGCTGGAGATCACCCGCGACATCGCCCGCGAGCGTGGCTTCAGCGTGGACGAGGTCGGCTTCCGCGCCGCGCAGAAGGAGCACGAGGCGATCAGCCGTGGCAAAGAGGGCGGCGCATTCGGCAGCATTGACATGGGCGAAGTCTACCGGCAGACCCTGGAAACGCTGCGTGCCCAGGGCCTGCTGGCCGAGCGCGTCGAGCACGATCCCTACGGTCCGCTCAGCCGCCAGGCGCGGGTACTGGCCATCCTGCGCGACGGACAGCCAGTCGAGCGGGCCGACGTGAGCGATCGCGTCGAAGTGGTGCTCGACGCGACGCCCTTCTACGTCGAATCGGGCGGGCAGGTCAGCGACACCGGCGTCATTCAGGGCGACGGTTGGACGGTGGACGTGGAAGACGCCCGTCAGCCGGTCGGCGGACTGATCGTACACATTGGCGAAGTCGTTGAGGGCAATCCGGCAGTCGGCGACTCTTGCACTGCCACCGTGGACAGCGCCCGCCGCCTGGACATCATGCGCAATCACACTGCCACGCATCTGTTGCACGCCCAACTGCGCGCTGTGCTCGGTCCACACGTGCAGCAGCGCGGTTCGCTGGTTGCGCCCGACCGGCTGCGTTTCGACTTCAGCCACGATCAGCCCCTCTCGCCGGAGGAACTGGATACCATCCAGCGCAACATCAACGAAGCGATCCTGGCCAACATGCGCGTCACGGCGGAATGGAAGGATCGCGAGACAGCCAAGCGCGAAGGTGCGATGGCTCTCTTCGGCGAGAAATACGGTGAGCGCGTGCGCACGATCAACATCTGGCAGCCCGACGGCACGCGCTACAGCTACGAGCTGTGCGGCGGCACGCACGTAGATCAGACGGGCATCATCGGCCCCTTCGTCTTCACCAGCGAAGGCAGCGTGGCGCAGGGCATCCGCCGCGTCGAGGCGCTGACCGGTCACGCCGCCGAAGCGTACATCCGCCGCAGCCTGCGCCGCCTGGACGAGGCCGCCGCCCGCCTGGGCAGCACGCCCGACGTGCTCACCGATCGCCTGGTCGCCCTGCAGGAAGAACTCAAGTCGCAGCAACAGGAGATCGCCCGCCTGCGGCGACGGGTAGCTCGCCTGGAATTCGACGACCTGTTGAGTCAGGCGCGCGAAGTGGGCGGCGCAACGGTGCTGGTGGCCCGCGTCAGCCCCACCTCCGCCGAGACGCTGCGCGAGATGACCGACTGGTTCCGCGACCGCGTCCCCTCCGGCGTGATCGTGCTGGGGACGGTGGCCGACAGCGGCAAGCCACAACTGGTCGCCGCCGTGACCAAAGACCTGACCAGGCGCGTGCACGCCGGCAACGTCATCAAGGCGGCGGCGCAGATTGTGGGCGGCGGTGGCGGCGGACGGCCCGATATGGCCCAGGCGGGTGGCAAGGATGCCGCGCGCCTGGACGAAGCGTTGCAGCACGCTTTCAACGTGATCGCGCAGGCGCTCAGCGCCGCCTGATCGCAAGATAGGAGACGGACAAGACTTCCGAAGCCTCAGAGGCTTCGGAAGTCTGCATATGACAGCCGCTGACCATGCCATCCGACCTGCACATCATTCAGCTCGACCCGCACGACGACTCGGTCTCCGTCCGCGACCGCTTGACGTTCGCGCCCGCGCGTCGGGTGTTGCTGGTCTGGCCTGCTGCGGGTTCGCCCCTGCGCCGCAAGCTCGATCTGTTGCTGGTGCTGCGTCAGGCAGGGCGGCTGGGGCTGGAACTGGCGCTCGTCACCGCGGATCCCGTCGTGATCGAGCACGCCCGCGACCTGCACATCTCTGTCTTCGCCGATGCCGACACCGCCCGCCGGGGAGTCTGGCTGCGCCCTCGGCAGCGCGTCTTCGTCCCCCCGCGCGACGACCTGGCCCGTCTGGAACTGGCCGACGCCATCCTCAGTCAGCGCCTGCCCCGCCTGTCCGGTCAGACGCGCCGCCAGATGCTCACGCGCTGGCTGGCCTTTGCCAGCGGGATGCTGGCGCTGCTGGTGGCCTTCTTTGCCGTCGCCCCCAGCGCCACCATCACCCTTACGCCGGCCAGCCGCCAGGTCTTCGAGACGGTGCAGATCGTGGCCGATCCGTCGCTGACCGATATTGACATCGAGAGCTTTCGGATGCCAGCCACGGTCGTCACCCTGCAGGCGACTACCCGCGTCACCATCGAGACTTCCGGGCGGGAGCGGGCTGGCGCTTCCCAGGCCCAGGGACTGGTTACCTTCATCAACCTCACCGACGACCCGCTGCTGATCCCCTACGGTACGATCGTCGCCACCAGCGACACCTACCCTGTGCGCTTCGAAACGCTGGTCGAGACGACGCTGCCCGCCGGAGATCAGGCCAGCGTGCAGGTGCCGATCCGCGCCCTGCCCGAACACTCCGGCACCGACGGCAACGTCGCCCCCGGCGCGATCAACCGCGTCGAAGGCGACCTGGCCGGACTGGTGCAGGTCACCAATCCCAACGCCACCTATGGCGGCGCACTGCAGGAGCGGCGCATTGTCACCGCCGACGATCTGCAACGGCTGTTGGTCTTGGGCCGTCAGCAGGTATTGCAGCGCGCCCGCGACACCCTGCTCTATCAGCTTTCCGACGAGCGCTTCCTGGTGCCCGGCTCGCTGCGCATCGTCACCGAGCGCCCCGAATGGACGATCTTCAGCGCCTACGTGGGCGACGCCGCCGACAGCGTCAGCCTGGACTTGCGGGCGGAAGTGCAGGCGGTGGTGGTGGACGAGCGACAGGCCCGTCAGGTCGCGTACGCGGGTCTGGCACCCTATGTGCAGCCTGGCCTGGAGATCGCGCCCGAAGCCCTTTCCTTCTCCCGCGGTGACATCCTGGACATCACCCCCGATGGCCGCGTCACGTTCCTGATGACGGTCAGCGGCAGCGTGGCCGTCGCCATAGACGAAGACTACGTGCGGCGGCGCACCCAGGGCCTCAGCGTGAGCGAGGCGCGGCGCAGGCTCGAACGCGAACTGCTGCTCGACCCCTATCATCCGCCGCACATCAGCACCTGGCCGACCTGGTACCCGCGCATGCCGCTACTGCCGGTGCGCATCACCGTCGAAGTGCGCCTGCCATGAGCGAACGTCCCTTCCCTGGCCGCCTGCTGGGGATCGATCACGGCCCCAGGACGCTCGGTCTGGCCATCTGCGACCCCACTGGTTTGATCGCCCGTCCCTTGCGCATCCTGCGCCGCACCTCCCGCCAGGCGGATTTCGCGCAGATCGCCGCCCTGATCGCCGAGCATGGCGCTGTCGGCGTGATCGTTGGGCTGCCGCTGCCCCCGCCCCCCTACACCGACTCACCGCAGATGCAGCAGGTGCGGCGCTGGGCGGCGCGGCTGGCCGCTGCCCTGGACGTGCCCGTCTACCTGTGGAACGAGCGCTACTCCACCGACGAAGCCCTGGAACGGCTCACCGAGGCGGGCAGGAAACTCCCGCGCCGCGAAGATGCCGTCGCCGCGGCGGTGATCCTGCAATCCTTCCTGGACGCGCTGCGCGACGAGGACTTCCCCTGGCCGGAGCCGGTCTCGCCCGCCGCCGAAGACGAGCGCTGAACCCGTCCGCGTGCGCAGCGCAGCGGCGGGCGATCGGCGGGGGCGCGCCTTGGAACGCGCGTCGTTTGCCCCTATACTACTGGGCGAACCGGGCTACACCCTTGGGAGACTGGGCCATGCATCAACGCGACATCACGCGGGGCGTTCTGGCGCTCATCTTCACCACCCTGCTGGGCATCCTGCTGGTCACCTGCGTGGTGGGAAGTGGACTGTATCTGTGGGCGCGGCAGGAAGGACTGAATCCCCTCACCGCCATCCGGCTGCGCATTGCGCTGGCACGTCACCAGGACGCGCTGACCTCGCCCGCCGGCGCTGACCCGCAATATCGCCGTTTCGAGGTCCGCCCCGGTGACACGGCCTACACCATCGCCTACAACCTGCGCGATGCCGGGCTGATCACCGACCCCGACCTGTTCGTGGACTACGTGCGCTACTACCGCCTGGACGACGATCTGGAAGCGGGCACATACTTCCTGCAACAGACGCGCACGCTCGAAGAAATCGCCTATGCCCTCACCGACGCCTCGTCTGCCTCGCTCACCTTTGGCACGCTGCCAGGCTGGCGACTGGAGGAAGTCGCCCAGAACGCCGTCGGGAGCAATCCGCTGCTCAGCTTCGGCCCGGCGGAGTTCATGGCCGTCGTCACCCCGCCAGGAGCGATCTTCCCGCCTGGTTTCAAGGAGCGCTTCGGCATCCCCGACGTGCTCAGCAACGGTCAGCCGCCCTCGCTGGAAGGCTTCATGTTCCCCGGCGAATACAAACTGCCGCCCAACGTCACGCCCGCCCAACTGGTCGAAGCCTTGCTGACCGCTTTCAACCAGGCCATCACCGACGAGATGATTCAGCTGGCCGCGCAGCAGGGCCTCACTTTCTATCAGGCGCTCACGCTGGCATCCATCGTGCAACGTGAGGCCGTCGCGCCCGATGAGGCCCCTGTGATCGCCTCGGTGTATCTCAACCGCCTGCGCCGCTCGATGAAACTGGACGCCGACCCTACCGTGCAGTACGCCATCGGCTTTCGCGACGGCACCTGGTGGCCCCGCCTGAGCGGCGAAGCCGATTACTACGCCCTCGGCGTCGCGCAATCCAACGCCGCTTACAATACCTATCTCAAACAGGACGGCGCGCCGCTCAGCGAGTTACTGCCCCCCGGCCCGATCTGTTCGCCAGGACTGGCGGCGATCAACGCCGTGCTCAATCCGGCGCAGACCGAGTATCTCTACTTCCGCTCTTGCGACGACCTGCGACACATCTTCACCATGACGCTGGAGGAGCATAGCGCCGTCGCCTGCCCCTGAGCACGTTCAGAGCACGCCCTGCTGCCGGTACGCCGTCAGCGTCGCTTCGTCCAGGCCCAGCACTTCGCGCAGCACCTCGTCGGTGTGCGCGCCGAGCGCGGGCGGCGGACGGCGCACCGTCGCCGGGTT
>DDBP01000371.1 GCA_002332795.1 Anaerolineales bacterium UBA2029
TTCGCGCGTCCAGAGCGAGTCATTGGCAGGCGGGCGCGGCCTGTCAGCGCACCGCCGGGGACGATCACCCCCTTGCCCCGCCGGTCGGTGATCCGCCCGCTGCGACCGCACCAGGAACCCCAATGAAAAGAGCGCTACCCTGGTGGGCAGCGCTCCGCGGTGACAATCCTCAGGAATGGCGGCTGTGCAGCGTTACGAGGCCGTGCGCACCTCGATGCGCTTGGGCTGCGCTTCGGGCCGCTTGGGCAGGGCCAGCGTCAGCACGCCGTTCTCGAAGGTGGCCGAGATGTGCTCCACGTCCACCGTGTCGCTCAGACGCAGGCTGCGGCGGAAGGGACCAGCGCAGCGCTCGCGCAGATAGTAGCGCACGCCTTCGCGCTCCTCGGCGGCTTTGAACTCACCGCTGATGGTCAGCAGGTCGCCTTCCACTTCCACCGACACGTCCTCGGCGGTCAGGCCGGGCAGCTCAACGCGCACGGTCAGGCCGTTCTCGTCTTCCATCACATCCATCGGCGGACGCAGCACCGGACGCGCCGTGTCGGTGTCGAAGGCCATCGGCCAGTTGGCCCACACCGAGCGCCACAGTTCGTTGAAGAGCTGATCGAAGGAACGAGCGTCGCCTATCAGTTTCTCAGGAGTCCAGCGAACCAGATTCACCATAACGTTTCCCTCCGCGTGACAGGCCAACCCGCGTCGGCGAGTTGCGCCTGGAGTGCTCCATTTGCGCCCTTATCATGCCACAGACACGTTAGAGCACCGTCGGCGCAACGTCAGAAATGTCTCGGAGGAAAATAAACGTTGTGCAAGAATCGGCCTCAGCGCCGCGCACCCGGCAGTGGCACATGCCACATCTCGTGCAGCGATCCGGCTCCCTGCCAGCGGATGATTATGGCCGCGATCAGTCGCAGCCCGGCCCCCAGGGCCAATACGGTGGTCAGGCTGAGCGGAGTCTCGGCAAGCTGACTGCCCAGCAGAGGGCCGACGAACACGGACAGCATCACGACCTGGTTGTAGGCGGTCGTGAAGCGCGTCAGGCTTTCGGGCGGCGCGTTCTCGCTGAAATAGCCGAACAGGCAGATGCCCGCCATCGTCCACATCCCGCCGGACAACGCCGCGCTGATCAGTGTCAGCGGCAGGTTGGGGGCCAGGGCGATGGCCACTCCGGCCAGGCTCGTCCCGGCCATGCCCAGGGCGATGGTGTTGAGGTTGCCCAGCCTGGCGGCGATGCGGTTGGTGAGGGCGGAAAAGAACGCTGCCGCGCCCAACTCCGCCAGTGAGAAGATGGACATGAAGCCTTCGTCCGCGCCGAGTTCGTCCACCAGCCGCAGCGGGATGATCGCCAGAATCGAGAAGAAAGTGACGTGCGCCAGCGCTGCCACAAACGCCGGACGGCGAAAGGCCGCCGAATGCCAGGGGTTTTGCGCGGGACGCTCGGCGGTAGGTGAGTCTGCTGGCATGACCAGGCGGATGCGCAGTACCGACAGCAGACTGAGCACAGAAAAGACGAAGGCCAGGACATACATCACCTGGTAGTTCATGGGGAAGGGGGCGAGTTTCAGCCATGCGCCAAAGCCCAACGTGGCAACTGCCACGGCCAGGTTGAAGGCCAGGGCGCGCTGACTGAGCAGCGACGTGAGCTGTGTGGGCAATACCGCCTGACGCATCATCACCAGGAACATCACCGAGCTGATGCCTGCGGCCAGCGAGGGCAGCGTGGCGGTGGCCAGCAGCCACAGGGTCTGCCACTCATCCGGGAAAAACGGCGTGAACGCTGGTAGCAGGAACGACAGGCGGAAGCCCAGCGCAGGAAGCCTCAGCGCCTGCAGAGCGCTGGTATGACGGCTGCGCCACCAGCTCGCCATCGTCGAAGTAAGCAGAGAAGCGAGCGATGGCAGGGCGGCCATCCATCCCAGCAGCGCCGCCGAAGCATCCAGGCGGATGGCGTATACCGACAGGAAACGCGCCGTTGCGGGCACGGCCAGCCCGAACAGGGCAATATCCAGTACCAGCCAGTGAAAGTTGGCACGCGCTTGCTGAGTCTCCTGGGTCAGGAGCGATGGGTCATTGGGGTGTTCGATCACGTTCCCCACCCTCTACCAGAAACCCCGACAGGCAAAAAACAACACACCACGGCGTCAGCGAAGCCGGGCGTGCGCCAGTTTACCCTGATGATGATCATCTGCTTTGGCAGGGCTGTCAAGACTCACCAAAGTGCTATCGGGCGTTGTTTTTCCTACGCCTGCGGCACGCTTCAGCGGGTTGCGGGGCCGGTGACTTCGCTGGCGCGCACCATGCGCCGCCGCTGATCCATGCGGAAGGCGATGGCCGCCAGCACCACCCCGAACGTTACCAGCGCCGCGCCCGCCAGGAAGGCAGCCTGGACTCCTTCGACGATAGCCCAGGGCGGCGCTTCGCTGGCATCCAGACCGGCAGCCAGGGGCGTGACCGCGTAAACCCGGCTGGCGAAGACCGCGCCGATCAGCGGCAGGCCAGTCACCTGACCGAACGTGCGCGACAGGGAAAGCAGTCCCGACGCCACACCCAGCCGTTCGCGCGGCGCAGCTCCCATGATCGCGCTGTTGTTGGGGGACTGGAACAGCCCAGCCCCCAGCCCTACAGGAAGCAGCCGGATGATGTAGCCCAGGGTCGAGGTGTGCTCGTTGAGGGTCGAAGCGCCCAGGCAGGCCGCGACGGCCACGGTCAGTCCGATCAAGGAGATGCCACGCGATCCATAGCGGTCGGAGAGCGCACCGGCAATGGGGGCGGTCAGGCCCAATGCGGCGGGGACTACCGTGAGGAACAGGCCAGTCTGCCGGGGATCGTAGCCCTTCACCCGTTCCAGGTAGAAGGGCAGCACGAACATGCCAGCGATGACCATGAAGACCAGAAAGCCCGTCAGCAGGCTGATGCTGAACAAGGGATCGCGGAAAAGGGTCAGGTCAACCATCGGCTGATCCAGGCGGGATTCGACCCACAAGAAGACGCCCATGCCGACGGCTGCGCCGAGCAGTGCCGCCAGGATGGGGGCACTGTCCCAGCCCTGCTCCGGCCCGAAGGTCAGGCCGAGCGACAGGGCCAGCAGGGTCAGCAGCAGGAGCACCGCGCCGGGCGCGTCGAAGCGCTGTCCTCTGGGCGGTCGCCAGTCTGGCACATGACGGCGCACCAGCGCCAGGCCGACGACGCCGACTGGCAGATTGACCAGGAAGATGGCTCGCCAGCCAACGGAGCCGAGGATCAGGCCGCCCAGTGTGGGGCCGATGCTGATGCCCAGCGATACCACCGTGCCCATGATTCCCAGCGCACGCCCTCGCTCGGTGCGTGGGAAGGCTTCGGTCACGATGGCCATGCCCAGCGCCTGCATCATCACCGCGCCCACCCCCTGCAGCACGCGGAAGGCGATCAACATGCCGATCGAAGGGGCCATGCCGCACAGGAGCGAGCCGAGGGTGAAGACGACCATGCCGGTCTGATAGATGCGCTTCTTGCCGATCATGTCGCCCAGGCGGGCGATGCCCAGCATCAGCGAGGTGACGACCAGCAGATAGGCCACGACGACCCACTGCACAGTGGCAAAGCTGGCCCCCAGACTCTCTTCCAGGGTGGGCAAAGCGATGTTGACGATGCTGCTATCTATGGTGGAGAGGAAAATGCCCATGGCAACGCTGAGCAAAACCCACCATTTGCGCGAATAGTCTGGCTGGTACGTCGTCGTCATGATTCCATCCCCTTGAAGCGCAGACGATTATACGCGCCGGGGCCGTTGCTGCCTATGGAACGTTGTCTCTGGCAGGCACAGATCATCCATCTGGACGATTGAAATTTGTCCGCGCCTGTCCTATGATTCAGCGGATTTGTTCTCCAGACAGGCGCGGATGGCTGACGCATCGAAGCTATGTGCGCACAACCTCACTCCGGCTACATCTGACTTCCCCTGTACTGCTCCAGGTATCGTCGGCAGGCCTGGCGGCATTCTGCGCCCGTTTGCCTGCTGATCGTCGTTCGTCACCTGAACCAACCAATGATGTTGAGCCGTTTCCTTCGTGACTGAGACGAGATAGCCTGCAACGTTGCCTGAACCAAGCCATGAACGCCGAAATCATCACTGTCGCCCCAAAAACACAGTTGACCGAAAACCCCTGCCTGAAGTGCGGGGCCTGCTGTGCCTATTTCCGCGTTTCGTTCTACTGGGCGGAGGCCGATCCGGCGCACGGCGGCACCATTCCGCCGGAACTGACCGAAGACCTCACGCCGGTACTGAGTTGCATGAAGGGGACGAATCGTCCTCAGCCCCGCTGCGCCGCCCTGATCGGCGAGATCGGCCAGGCGGTGCGCTGCGCTATCTATCAGGGGCGTCCCTCGCCCTGCCGGGAGTTCGGCGTGGATTGGACGCCAGAAGGGTTGTGCTTCACGCCGGAAGACCTGGCTCGCTGCAATCAGGCCCGCGCCGCCTGGGGGCTGCCGCCGCTGCTCGAAGAGCCGCACCCGGTGCCTCAGCCGGAACCGCAACCGCTGCGTCGGGTCAGTTAAAGCTCCCCGCGCAGAAAGGCGTTCAGCAGGCGGCGGTCGGCCTGCGCCGAGGGGGTGGGGCGTTCGGGGTGCCACTGCACCGCCAGCACAGGCAACGCCGGATGGCGCACCCCTTCGATCACGCCATCGCTGCACACGGCAAATGGGATCAGGTCGGGGGCCAGTTCGGCAGCCGTCACGCCCTGGTGATGATAGGTGTTGGTCAACAGAGTCCGTGTGCCCAGCAGCGCGGCGACTGCCTCATCCACCAGGTCTACGGCGTGCGGATCGTCGCTGTCATGGGGCAGAAAGCGCCCATCGTGTGAGGGTAAGTCCTGGATCAGACTGCCGCCCAGGTACAGGTTGAGCACCTGCAACCCCCGGCAGATGCCCAGCACTGGCCATCCTCGCGCCAGCGCCAGGTCGAGCAAGCGCCATTCGGTTTCGTCGCGTTCCGGCGCGATCCCTCGTGATCCCCGGTTGGGTTGCCCGTAGCGCGCCGGCGCGACATCTCCCCCGCCGGTGAGGATCAATCCTTCGGCGCGCAGTGCCATCACGTAGTCTTGCGGCGCGTCCAGGGCATTGGGTACCAGCAGGGGTATAACGCCGATCTCCTGCAGCAGGCGCACATAAGCCTGGCGCAGATAGTCGGCGGGGCGGCGCGCATCGCGCACATCCATCGTCACCGCGAAGAGGCGCATGGTGCTCATCCCCTGCGTTGCATGGCCTCGAAACGCCGCAGTTGTTCCATCTGCGGGGGCATGATGCGAATGAAGGGGCGGGCGCGCCGGATGAGCGCGAGCGCCTCGTCGAGCGACATGCCCTGCGCCACGAAGTACGCCGCGGCCATGGTAGGCGCGCGCCCTACGCCGCCCGCGCAGTGAATGTACACCTTGCCGCCATTGCGGGTGATGCGCTCGATGAAGGCTACGCCTTCGGCCAGGTGTTCCAGCGACGGGGCAGCATCATCTACTGTCGGCAGATGACAATAGTATGCCAGCGCCAGTCCGCGCGCCGCGTCGTCGAACTCCGCCCGCAGATTGACTCCACCGGTGATGCCCAGGGCTTCCAGCTTACGCTTGCCGCGCCGACCATATTGCCCACCGACAAAGACCTGCGGCGTGATCTGACTGTAGCGCACCAGGGGGACACCGGTCAGCTTGGGCACGCCGCGCCCGTACAGCCAGACCAGAGTAGTGCGTAGCCCCTGCGAGCGCAGCCGGTCGGCCAGGATCGCCAGGGCTTTGCGGACAGAGCGAAGAACTGTGCGCATCACGTTCTCTCACCAGAGGGGAGGATTCAGTCAACGACGGGCAGGGTGACGGCGAAATCTTGCTCGGCCTCCACTGGCTCGACCACCTGAGAGGCGCGCGTGGTTGCCGGACGACCGCCCCCGCCGCGCCCCTGGTCACCGCCGGAGCGGGCGCGCACGGTGCGCACCAGGAAGACCAGCCCGCCGAGCAAAGCCAGCGCCCAGGTGAGCACGCGCATGATGATGGCGATCACGCCTGCTTCGGCGCTGCTGACGCCAGCCAGGCCCAGGAAGAAGATGTACGCCGATTCCTTGACGCCCAGCGCCGCAATGGAGATGGGCAACATTTCCGCGACGGTCGAGAGCGCGATCATCGGCACAAAGGCGGCCAGGGGGATGGGGTCGCGCACAGCCAGCAGCACCAGGTACGTTGCGCCCATGGTCAGCGCGTTTGCCAGCAGCGAGAGCGCGAACATCGCCAGCAAGACCGCGGTGCTCCACAACTGCTGCCGCAACGCTGCCTGCAGGCTGCGCGTCATGGCCAGCAGACCGTGCAGATGCAGGCGAGCCATGATCAGGGCGATCGGTTCCATGAACCAACCCTGGCGCAGCACGATCAGTCCCACCAGCCCGCCGATGAAGGCCAGATAGACCGCCATGATGAAACCGTGCGGCACCACGCCCACTTCCAGCATGTAGGCGAAGGCGCTGGCCATGCCGAAGATGGACAGCAGGCCGATCCCGCGCTCGATGAGCACCGAGGAGGTAGAGTCGGCCACGCGCCCGGTCTTGGCGGCGGTGTCCACGGCGCGCACGGCGTCCCCGCCTACAGCGGTTGGCAGAATGGTGCTGAAGAACGCGCCCACCAGGTAGGTGCCCAGCAGACGCCGGAACGACAAATTCATGGCGCTACGACGCACCAGCAGGCTCCAGCGCAGCGACTTGACCACGGTGCTGGTGAGCATCAGCAGCCAGGCCAAAGGGATCAGCTTCCAGTTGACGTTGACCAGCTTACCGTGATCGCGCGCGACCAGTCCGATGACCAGTGCCATCAGACCGAAGGCGGTGATCAGACGCAACCGCATGAACCATCGTCTGTGACCAGTCTGGGGGCGCACAAGTTCACGCGGGGTGGGGGAGTGGCTGTGAGTGACCATGATAGCGCGCTCATCGCTCGCAGATACCGGGAGACCCTCGCAACGTTGCTGCAAGGTGTAGCCGCGCGGATTATATCAGACGAAATCGCCCCCGCCAATTGCCGACTTGGGCAGGCAGGGGTGCATTCGCCTTTTGGGGCAGAGATCTTGAACCGCAGAGACGCCGAGAGCGCAGAGGAAAACAAAAAAAGACTCTGTGCCTTTCTCTGTGACCTCTGC